>JADIMV010000077.1 GCA_017694515.1 Candidatus Aphodosoma intestinipullorum | reverse complement strand
GTACAGGGACGGTCTGGCATTAGTGAGGCCGGAAGGTTCGGAGGGCTATATCTATGTGGACCACAACCAGGAGAAGGCGATAGAGGACACGTTTGCGTCGGCCACGGTTTTCAACGAGGGCGTGGCATGGGTGGCACGCAAGGGCGGCCATCTGGAGGCTATCGACACGAAAGGCAAACGGCTGTTCGAGCTGAAGGAGGCAGAGGGTGCGTTCGCTTTCAAAGAGGGTGTGGCCGTGTTCATGCGCGGCGAAGATGAGGCATTCGGAGTGGTGAACAAGAAAGGCGAGGTGGTAGTGAAGCCTTCGTTCACGATGACATCGAGTGATTACGATGGCGGTCTGTTGATAGTAGGAGAGACGGACGGCGGTTTTGGTTTCGTGGACAAGAAAGGCGAGGTGGTGATACCGATGGAGTATGACCGGGTACTGATTGAGGAGAGTGACAGGTTTATCGATAACCCTACGCGCTATAATTTCTATGGTCAGGTGGAGACGGGGCGCATACCTGTGAAGAAGAACGGGAAATGGGGGGGTCATAGACCGGAGCGGGAAGTGGATTATCAACCCGCAGTTCGACCTCATAGTGGCGGACGGGGAGAGATACCTCTTCAGGAAGGACTGGAAGTACGGATGGTGCGACGAGGAGGGGAAGTATGTCATCAACCCGCAGTTTGAGAATGCGCTGCCGTCGGAGGGTTATGACCTGATGGCGGTGAAGGATGGGAGTAGCGACGAGTATGGCTATATAAACGCGAAAGGAAAGTGGGTGATAGAGCCGCAATATGATTTGGCTACGCCTTTCCTGCCGTCAGGAGTGGCGTTCGTGTACTACAAAGGCGAGTGGGGAGCGATAGACAGGAAGGGCGAGTGGGTCATCAATCCGCAGTATCTGGCCTTGCACGTCGTGTCGGACAATCTGGCATTGGTCATGGACAGCGGAGAGAAGATAGGCCTGATAAACAGCAAGGGCGAGTATGTGGCCGCACCTGTGTTCAGCGACTGTTCGATGGAGCTGCTTACAAACCGTTACGGTCAAGTGGACTATGTGGCGGCAGAGAGTGACTATGTGGATGTGGCCGGAATGGCGCAGACGCTGGTGACGGCGATAGGGAAGCTGAAGACGGTCACGACCGGAGAGCTGAAGAAGGAGATAGGGGAGAGCAAGTTCCGCAAGGGCGGAGGCGACGTGAAGATAGAGAGAGCGGTGGAGGGCGATATGGTGATCTCGGTCACGGCACTGGACGTGAATGCGTGGAACAGGGTGTCGGACGGATGGTTCGGCTATAACTATGTGTTCCGCCCGGAGGTGAAGATTTCATCGTACACGATGACGGTGAGCATGACCGGCAAGACGGCGCGGTTCACGGAGGAGATAGCCGAGGCGATGAAGACGCTCCTCGCGCAGGAGGCCGGGGCTGAGACCAAGACGGAGGGGAGCGTGAGCGTGACGGAGACGAAGGAGCGCAAGGTCATAGTGGCTCCGGGAGAGTCGGGAATGGCTATAGTCGTAGAGACCAAGTGAGGAGGCAGAGGAGATGAAGAGAGTAGTCTTATTGATGTTCGCCGCCATGAGCATTTGTGCCGTGGCGGCGGACAACTTCTCGCAGGGGAAGCGATATTTCGAAAGCGGGCAGTACCGGACTGCGCTGCCGTATCTGCAATCGGCGGCGAAGGAGGGTTATGGAGAGACGTGCTATCTGCTGGGACGGATGTACTGTAATGGTCTCGGGACGGAGAAGAACTATGAGGTGGCGAGGAGAATGTTCGAGCGGGGTATGGAGTACGGATGCCCATACGGCGAGGCGCAGCTGGGGGAGATGTACGAGAACGGCCTTGGTGTGCAGAAAGATATGACGAAGGCTGTGGAGTATTACCGCAGGAGCGCGGGGCGCGGACTGGCCGACGGGCAGTATATGATGGCGATGTGTTATTGGGAGGGCAAGGGAGTGGAACAGAGGAGAGACAGCACGTTTTCATTGTTGCGGAAGGTTATGAATAACGACGGGCAGTTCACGTACAGCTATATGAGAGGCCGATATATACTCGGAGAGTGCTACGAGTACGGCTACGGCACGGAGGTGAACATCGAAAAAGCCATAGAGTGCTATTACAAACGTTGGGGATATAACGGCAGGGTGTCTGACCCTGAGTATATATACCGTGCCGCTGTCCTGGCCCGTTATAACGGGCTGGACTACTGGGACGTTTACATCAAACTCGCAATTGAGCATGGATGTTCCTCGCCAGAAATACTGTACAAGCGTTATCAATGGTTGTGCGGGGAAGATGTGACGGAGTGGGATTGTTTCAGTTATCTTGAAAAGGCAGTGGCGGCGGGCTACGGGCCTGCGCTACGGGATATGGCGGAACTCTATGAGGAGGGACGCCGCGTGCCTGTGAATTATGCCAAGGCTAAGGAGTACGCGGCACGTGCGGACAAGTGGTTCGCCACGCACGCGGAATATGAGGAGCAGCAGAGGGCAGAGACGGACGCGGCGTTCAGGAACAGCCGGGGAATGTACCACGTGGGCGACACGCTGACGAGGAACGATACGCTGTATCTTGTGGAGGCGGTGAGCAGCAGGTTCGAGCCAGTGAAGCTGTATAACCTTACGGATGAAGCGGAGCGGATTGACGGTTACCTGAGGAGGTACAGCAACGCATATACGAAGCTGAGCGATTTTGCGCGGTCATATGCCAAATATGGTGTGTGGTTAGACAAGAACAATAAGCCATATGTCGTGCTGAAGGAGGACGATGAAGGTAACCCGATTGTGCTGGCCGTGCCGGAATATTTCAGTATGAGCTATGAGACGTACATGAACGGCGGGAACAGAAATCTGCTGCCAGCAGATGGGGTAGAAAGGATTTCTTATTGGTATGACCGTATGAGGTATATACTCGAAGAAAACGGGAAAGAGCGTCTCGATTTTTCTGAGGCCTTTTTAACCTCGGAGCACAAAGGAGATAAGGTTACGACAGCGAATCTTAATAACGACAAAGACAGTTATACGATACAGAAAGGCAAGAAGTATCGTGTGATGGTCAAATGCACGATTGATGATCTCAGGCGTAATGGCTTAGCGGACTGATGCGCAGAGCTCAAGTGTATGCAGAGCGCACCTGCGGGGAGGCGATGCCCCCGCAGGTGCGCTTTTTTTGTGCGGTGACGGGATGGAAATCGCTTGTTGTCAGGAGGAAAGGCGGATGGGAGACAGCATTTGGACGGATATACAAAGAGGGGCTGAAACATATGTGACGGTAAGGAGAGGTTAGGGAGAAGGTGGCTGGAGGCTTCGGCGAGAGTACGTGTTTTTAACCTATTTTTAATGTATAGGAGGGCGGAATATCCGGGTGAAAGGTGCGGGAAAATGGATTTGGAGGGGGTTGGCTATATGGCGGTCATTTATTACTTTTGTATCTGCATTTTACACAAGCGGTCAACGGTGTTCAGCGGAGGAGAGGCGGATGCGCGTGGCCGCACAAGACTACAAGGATGAAACAAGACAAGGAGAAAGATAAGAAAAAGGAGGATGAGGAGCTCATCCACTCGGTGACGAACCGGGATTATGAGTACGGGTTTACGACTGATATAGAGACTGACACCATTCCCGCCGGGCTTAGCGAGGAGGTGGTGCGGATGATTTCGGCGAAGAAGGGAGAGCCGCAGTGGCTTTTAGATTTCCGCCTGAAAGCGTACCGCCACTGGCTGACGCTGGAGATGCCCCGCTGGGCTCACCTCGACATACCGGAGATTGACTATCAGGCGATAACGTATTACGCCGCGCCGCGCAAGAATGCGCCGAAGAGCATGGACGAGGTAGACCCGGAGCTGCTGCGGACGTTCGACAAATTGGGTATACCGCTGGAGGAGCGCAAGGCGTTGAGCGGCATGGCAGTCGATGCGGTGATGGACTCGGTGAGTGTAAAGACCACGTTCCGCGAGACGCTGGCGGAGAAAGGGATAATCTTCTGCTCGATCAGCGAGGCTATGAAAGACCATCCGGATCTTGTGCAGAAGTACCTCGGCAGCGTCGTGCCGCACACAGACAACTATTTTGCCGCGCTGAACAGTGCGGTGTTTTCCGACGGGTCGTTCGTCTACATACCCAAGGGGGTGCGTTGTCCGATGGAGCTGTCCACGTATTTCCGTATCAACGCTATGGGGACGGGGCAGTTCGAGAGAACGCTGATAGTGGCCGACGATGATTCGTATGTGTCGTATCTCGAGGGGTGTACAGCACCGCAACGCGACGAGAACCAGCTCCACGCGGCTATAGTGGAGATAGTGGTGATGAACCGTGCGGAGGTGAAGTATTCGACTGTGCAGAACTGGTATCCGGGCGACAAGGAGGGCAAGGGCGGCATATACAATTTCGTTACGAAACGGGCTGTTTGCCGTGGCGACAACTCGAAGATTTCGTGGACGCAGGTAGAGACGGGGTCGGCCATCACATGGAAATACCCCAGCTGCGTGCTGATGGGGGACAATTCAGTGGGTGAGTTCTATTCCGTGGCGGTCACGAACAATTACCAGCAGGCGGATACGGGGACGAAGATGATACACCTCGGGCGCAATACGCGCAGCCGCATTATCTCGAAAGGCATTTCGGCGGGACGCAGCCAGAACTCGTACAGGGGGCTCGTGAAGGTTGCGCCGAAGGCGGAGAACGCACGCAACTTCTCGCAGTGCGATTCGCTGCTGATGGGCGACAAGTGCGGCGCGCACACATTCCCGTATATGGATATAAAGAATGAGACCGCGATAGTGGAGCATGAGGCGACGACATCGAAGATATCGGAGGATCAGCTTTTCTATTGCGCCCAGCGCGGTATAGGGACGGAGGATGCCGTGGGCCTTATCATAGGAGGCTATGCCAAGGAGGTGATAAATAACTTGCCTATGGAGTTCGCGGTCGAGGCGCAGAAACTGCTGGCGGTGAGTTTAGAGGGGAGTGTGGGGTGAAATTATTCGTCATTTGTTGAACTAGCACGAGAAAGGCGCGTTTCCTTTATGGACTATGAGTCGTTGAATAGACAGTATGAGCATGAACTGGAACGGCAGAAATTTGATTTTGTATTATAATAACACGGACAGATATGTTAGAGATCAAAAATTTACATGCGGAGATAAATGGTAAGGAGATCCTTCGCGGGGTGGATCTGACGGTGAAGCCGGGCGAAGTACACGCCATAATGGGGCCGAACGGTGCGGGTAAGAGTACGCTGTCATCAGTGCTGACGGGCAATCCGGCGTTCACGGTGACGGAGGGTAGTGTGACGTTCTACGGGAAAGACCTTCTGGCACTGTCGCCGGAGGACCGTTCGCGTGAGGGTATTTTCATGAGTTTCCAGTACCCGGTGGAGATACCCGGCGTAAGCATGGTGAACTTCATGCGCACGGCTGTGAACGAACACCGCAAGTACAGGGGGCTTGAGCCGTTGTCGGCAAGCGAGTTCCTGAAGATGATGCGCCAGAAGAAAGAACTTGTGGAGCTTGATAACAAACTGGCAAACCGCTCCGTGAACGAGGGTTTCTCTGGCGGCGAGAAGAAGAGGAACGAGATTTTCCAGATGGCGATGCTCGAACCGCGCCTGAGCATACTTGACGAGACGGACTCAGGGCTGGACATAGATGCGCTCCGCATAGTGGCGCACGGAGTGAACAAGCTCAAGAGTGCGGATAACGCCTCGATTGTAATCACGCACTATCAGCGTCTGCTGGATTACATAGTGCCTGATTTCGTGCATGTCCTATACAAAGGGCGCATTGTGAAGACCGGACCGAAAGAGCTTGCCCTCGAACTTGAGGAGAAGGGCTACGACTGGATCAAAAAGGAGTTCGGTGAGTAGCCGTATTTATGATGAGGGAGGCTGGCCGCAGTGTGATGCTCGCCGGGTGGATGTGTTATCGCGTGTGCATACTGCTGTCTAATCAGCCAAAAATTACACAAAAATAAACTTTTGAGCAATATCGCAGTCTAATCGTCAATGACGGTTTGTACGGCTGAGTGCCGCGCTTCGGCGGAAAGCTGGTGTGCGATATTGCGGAAAAACTCTTGGGAGGAGTGATATGAACGAGAAACAGTATATCGACTTATGCCGCGAACATAGAGAGTTGTTGGAGCGCAATTCGGCGGCGTGCCTGAACCGCGGACGTGAGGAGGCGGCAGAATGGCTCGAGTGCCACGGTCTGCCGACGCGCAGACATGAGAGTTATCTGTACTGCCCGCTCATGGAGGAGATGGGACGGGACTATGGCGTGAATGTCGCAAGAGTGAAATTTCCGGTCAATCCGCACGATGTGTTCAAGTGCAATGTGCCGGGGATACATGCCAATGTGTATTTCATAGTGAATGACCAGTTCTATGCCAACAGTCATCCGGAACTCGGCGGCGGGGCTGTGTTCTGCTCCATGAAGACGGCGGAGGAGCGTTTCCCGGAGATAGTGGGTTGCTATGCGGGCAGGCTGACTGACGACAGAGAGGATGCTTTTGTGGCGATGAACCGTATGCTGGCTCAGGACGGCTATTTTCTCTATGTGCCAAAGGGGGTGAAGGTGGAACTGCCAGTGCAAGTGGTGAACATCATGCGTTCAGATGTGGACTATATGGCTACGGCGCATAACCTGATAGTGGTGGAGGAGGGTGCGGAAGTGACTGCACTTGTGTGCGACCATACGATAGACAGGGTTTCGTTTTTCGCCAACCGCATGACTGAGGCTTATGTGGGGCACGGCGCGCATCTGCGATATTATACGATGGAGAGTTCACACGATACGATGAATAATCTCAATCAGCTGTATGTCAAGCAGGAGGGCGATTCGGAGTTCACTATGTGTACCGTGGGGCTGCACAACGGCAAGACGCGTAACTATACGGAAGTGTATCTGGATGGGGAAGGCGCGGCGGCAACGCTCGGCGGTATGCTGATAAGCGACGGGGCACAGCACAGCGAAAACCAGACGCTCATATACCATAATGCGCCGCGCTGTACAAGTAATGAATTGTTCAAATATATACTCGATGAACAGTCGGAAGGAGTGTTCGCGGGACGGACAATAGTTAAGGAAGGTGCGCAGAAGACCGTGGCACAGCAGACTAACCGGAATATATGTCTGACACGAGAGGCGCACATGTGGGCTAAGCCGCAATTGGAGATATATGCTGACGATGTGAAGTGCGGCCACGGCGCAACGACCGGACAGCTTGATGAGCAGGCGATGTTCTATATGCGTACTCGCGGGATAGGCGAAACCGAGGCGCGTATGCTTCTGCTGATGGCGTTCACGGCTGATGTGATAGACCTTGTGGAATTCGAGGCGTTGCGTGAGCGTATACGCGCCCTTGTGGAGAAGAGATTACGGGGTGAGGCGGCACACTGCGAGGGATGCCGGACGGTGAGATAGCGGAAAAGTTACCCTGTAGATTGTGCGGCGTGTCTGTCAGAAATCAGATTCTAATCCAATAAAAATACGATGAAAGACGAGAAATTAAGTTTCAAGAGAGAGATGCGTCCTATCGATGTGTGGGGCCTTGCACTTGGTGCGATTATCGGGTGGGGCTGTTTTGTGCTGCCAGGCACGACATTCCTGCCTAAAGCTGGTCCGCTGGGTACGACTATCGGTATGCTCATCGGTGCAGCTGTAGTTATTATCATTTCGTTAAGCTATGCTTTTCTGATAAGGCGTTATCCTGTGTCGGGCGGCGAGTTTGTCTATGCTGGTTCTGCATTCGGCAAGACCAATGCGTTTATCTGCGGGTGGGCCTTGATTATAGCCTACTGGAGCCTTATCCCATTGAATGCAACAGCGGTGGCTCTGATAAGCCGTTATTTATTCCCTGGCATAGTCCAGGTCGGCAAGCTCTATGAGGTGGCCGGATGGGATGTCTATGCGGGTGAGATAGTGGTTGCGACGGCATTTCTCATCATAATGGGGATAATAAACATAATAGGTATAAAGAGCGCGTCGTGGATTCAGACGGCGATCGCGCTGACGCTTGTTGGCACTGTGCTGATTATATTTGCAGGTGTGATGAGTGGAGGATATGACTGGGACAATCTGAAGCCCGGATTCCAGAGCGAGAAGAACTGGTTCGGCAATGTGTTTGCTATTGTGGCGATGGCGCCGTGGGCTTATCTCGGATTTGACTGCATACCTCAGGCGGCTGAGGAGTATAAGTTTGAGCATAGGAAGTCTCTGTGGATTATGATATTGGCTATACTCTGTGCTGCGGCGATGTATATCATGGTCAATACGCTGACCGCTATCGTGAAGCCGTGGCAAGAGATGCTTGCGGCCAAAGAGTTCTGGCCTACGGGAATGGCGGTGCATGACGCCATGGGGGTCTTGGGTCTCGTGATACTTGGAGTGGCGATGTTCTGTGCCGTGGTATCAGGTATAAATGCGTTCTATATCTCGACATCGAGACTTATGCACTCTATGGCTCAGATGCACGCGTTGCCTAAGTTTTTCGGGGAACTGCACCCGAAGTACCGCACTCCTAAGAACGCTATTATATTCATAATGATTATATCGCTCATAGCCCCGTGGTTCGGGCGCGAAGTGCTTAACTGGATTGTGGACATGACATCGGTATGTGCGGCACTCGCATTTGCATATACGACGGCCTCTGCGGCCCGCATAGCGCGCAGGCACGGACAGAAAGCACAGATGGTGACTGGTATCGTAGGCTGTGTGCTGGCTCTGTTCTTCCTGTCGCTTCTGGTGATACCGGGCATGCCGGGCTTCCTTTCTTTGCAGAGCCGCATAGTGCTCGGTATATGGAGTGGAATGGGAATAGTATTCTACATCATCATGAGGAAGAAATATAATGCGTCGCCGGATTTCGGCGCTGGGGATAAATTGCCGTGAACTTTATTGCAGTGATTAGGGCAAATAAAAACGGGGTGTCGGATATTTGTTGTCCGACACCCCGTTTTTGTATTGTTTGCTTATTTCCGTGCGGAGGCAAGGCGTATACGGGTCAGCACCTGTTTGGTGTTCAGCGTGAAGTCTCCCTGCATCATCCACCCGTAATAGCCGGGGTCGCTTTTAAGGACATCTTCCACATGGCGGCCTTTGTACTTGCCGAAATTGAATGTCTCGATGCCCTTTTCGTCATATATTATCCTCCCTGCGAAGTCCACATTCTTGGTCGTAGTAGTGTATTTAGATAGGAACTCCATGTCGTTTTCGAGAGAGGGATAGCGGTCAAGTTGCGCCATGAGCACTTCGTACGTTGCGCGTGTGTCGGCTGTCGCGCTGTGCGCATCGGTCAGTTCCGTTCCGCAGTAGAACTTGTATGCCGCGCTGAGTGTGCGCTGTTCCATTTTGTGGAATATGGTCTGCACGTCGACTATCCTGTGGCGGTGTAGGTCGAACTCTACCCCTGCGCGTAGGAACTCCTCGGCGAGAAGTGGGATGTCGAGCTTGTTGAGATTATATCCGGCGAGGTCACAGCCCTCGAAGTCGGCGGCTATGTTGCGTGCCACCTGTTTGAATGTGGGGCATCCGGCCACATCGTCATCAGAAATGCCGTGTATGGCCGTCGTCGCCTCCGGTATGTGGCACTCCGGGTTGATGCGTAGTGTCTTGCTCTCCTCGTTGCCATTGGGGTGTACTTTGAGGTAAGAAATCTCCACTATCCTGTCCGACATGAGGTTAAGCCCTGTCGTTTCAAGGTCGAAAAATACAATTGGTTTTTTCAGGTTCAGTCGCATGGTCTGTTATCTTTTATTGGTCAACAGCTGTTCTGCTATCGCCATGTCCATCGGTGTCGTGATTTTTATGTTCTCGCGGTTACCCTCCACTATGTTTATCTCCACGCCGGACGCTTCGACAACAGATGCGTCGTCCGTAAACGTGGGGGAAAAGTCGGCCTCGTATGCTTTGATAAGCGTCTCCGATGTGAACACTTGCGGGGTCTGCACTGCGAGATATTCCCTGCGCGGTACGCTGCGGCTTGTACCGTCCGTCGCTACGTGGCGCAGCGAATCGGTGACTGCCACGCAGGCTATGGCGTTGCCTTTTGCCTCGGCCGTCTCATAGCAGCGGCGCAGCGTCTCTATGGATACTAACGGGCGCACCCCGTCGTGTATTCCCACTGTCTCGCCCGTGGCAACGTGGCTCAGTGCATTACGCACGCTGAAAAAACGCTCTGCTCCTCCGTCCACTAACGTTATTTTGCGGGTGAACCCGTGCTTTTCGCACAGCGCGAGCCAATGCCCCTTCTCCTCTGTTGGCAGCACGAGTATTATGCGGATGGATGGGTCGAACGCGGTGATGCGGTCTATGGTATGCATGAGTATCGGCCTGCCGCAGAGGGGCAGAAACTGTTTTGGTGTACTGCTCTCCATACGCTTGCCGCTGCCTCCGGCCACTATGATGCATACGCGTCTCTTCATACGTTGCGGTCAATCACATAGTCAAGAGTGGAGACGAGAGCCTCTTTAGCCTCACAGTCAGGGAATATCCCCAGTTGGGCGATGGCCTGTGTGCGGTATTGCTCTATGCGCTTGTGTGCATACTCCATGCCGCCCATACGGCAGATGAGCTCATACATCGTCTCCGGCAGCGTGGGGTCATCGGACGCCTTGCTGATGCGTGACAGTATCTCCTCTCTCTCCTTCTCTCCCGTGGAACGCAGCGAGTAGAGTAGCGGTAGGGTTATCTTCCCCTCGCGTATGTCGTTGAATGTGGGCTTGCCTATATCGGCCTTGGGTGTATAGTCGAAAATATCATCTTTTATCTGGAAACAGATGCCGAGGCAGTCGCAGAATATGCGTACTGCATCGCGCTGCTGCGAATCCGCGCCGGCGGCTATGGCGGCTATCTCGCCGCATGTGGAAAAGAGCACGGCGGTCTTCTTGCGTATCACCTCTATGTACTCCTCCTCCGTCGGCAGCGCATATGCGTGTTGTATTTGGAGTATCTCGCCGCGTGTAATCTCCTCGCACAGGCGCGTCAGGCTCTCGATGAGCCTCATGTCCCCGGTACGCGCCATGAAGCCCATTGCCTTTGTGAGCATATAGTCGCCCACGAGAACAGAGGTCTTGTTGTCGAACATGGCGTTGAGCGATGGCTGACGGCGGCGGGAGAATGTGTTGTCCACCACATCGTCATGCACGAGGCTTGCCGTGTGGAGCATCTCCAGCGATGCGGCGGCGTGGTACGTCTTGGCGTTCACCTCTCCGCAAAGCATGCCCGCGAGAAGCACTATCACCGGGCGTATCTGCTTGCCCTTTCTGTGGCTCAGGTGCGCGAGGGCACTGCCGAGCAGACGGTCCTGCGATGTGAATGCGCTGTCGAATATGCGGTTGAACTCTTGAAGTTCAGTCTCTATGCTGTGTTTTATCTCATCAATGGATTCTGCCATCTGTGTACGGTTACGGTGTTTGCTCCAATGAATTGAGGAGCGGTATATTTCAAGCCGCAAAGTTACGGAAAATTTTATAGAAAGGCAGTGTTAGCAACGGATAAGGCTGCGCCTATTTAGAAGCATGAACGTCAATGGTCTGCTGGCGGACGGTATGCCGTTGCGGCAGAGCTGGTTATTTCAGCAGTTGTCTGTTTTTGTCGTCTTCCAGCACGCGCATCTGCTGTATTGCTATCTGGTTGAGCTTGAGCAGTCTTTCATGCTGCGGCATCCCTTGGCTGATGAATACGGAGTTGAGGCTTTCCATGTTGGACATGCAGATGAGTTCGTTTATTGATGCGTAGTCGCGTATGTTGCCTTTCAGGTTGGGGTGCAGTTCGCGCCATGTCCTGGCTGTCATTCCGAACATCGCGACGTTTAGCATATCGGCCTCATCGGCATAGATGACGCTTGCCTGTTCGTCGGTGACTTTTTCGGGAATGAGGTTTGTCCTGATGGCATCGGTATGGATGCGGTAGTTGATTTTTGTGAGTTCTCGCTTTGCCGTCCACCCGAGTTTGGCCTGTTCAAGGTCTTTGAGCCGCTGGAATTCCCGAATAAGATATACCTTGAATTCAGGGCTTATCCATAGGGCAAATTCAAAGGCTATGTCTTTGTGCGCGTATGTACCCCCATATCTCCCTGCTTTGGAGACAATGCCTATGGCATTTGTCTTTTGCATCCATTCTTTGGCACTGAGACGGTAGCTGTTCAGTCCGGCCTGGCTTTTAATTATGTCGAATTCGGCATAATTAAAAGCGGGATTATTCAGTTTTTCCCAGATGCCGAGGAATTCGATGGTATTCCTGTTCCTAAGCCAGTTGGAAAAGAAAAAGTCTCCGTCTTTGGCTTTAAGCATATCGGTAAGGCTTATATAGTCTTCATCGCTTATCTTGATGACAGACACAAGAGTGTCTTTTACTGTTATTTTTGCCATGGGAATAATTTGTGAGTCTGTGAATTTGATGTGTGGATGTTGACCCGTAACCTTTATGTAATTAATGTCACTTACCCCGGCAACAGGGATAGCGTCGGTATTCCCATATTGCCTTTCTCCCCATTGCCCTGTTCGAGAATGGCCACTTCGCGGCGTACGGCCTCAGCCCATTCGGCATCCGTGCGGCTGCGGTCGAAAGTTGTGTAGGGTATGGGGCGGCCTATGGTAAGTACGAATTTGCGGTGACGCTGTTTGAACAACTCATCGACAAGGTAGAACATGCCTATGTTGAACTTCAAGCCGATGGCCTTGCTCAGGCTCGTAAGCGTGTAGAAGAAGCGGGAGTTGCGTCCGGAGCTGTGTATCGGCACTACGTCACGGCAGTAGCGGCGCGCCTGTGTGATGAACATCTTTTTCCACGGCTGTTCGGTCACGCGCCCGTGTTCGCGACGTGAACATTTTCCGGCAGGGAAGACGAGTACCTGATAGGGACTTTCGAACATGGCGTTCATGCGTTCGCCGATGTCACGAGACTGGCGGCTACTCATGGTATTGACGGGTACGAAGAACTCTTTCAGGGGGTGGAAGTAGCCGAGGATGTTATTGACCGGCACGCGGAAGCTCTCGCCGTACTGTTGTCGCATCATTTCGCCGATAATCAGGGCTTCCGGGCCTCCGAGAGGGTGGTTGCCCGCGAAGATGCAGGGGTGGTCTTTGGCGGGCAGGTTTTCAAGTCCGCGTACCTCGAATGTGATGTCGAGGTATTTGAGCGCTTCGTGGAAGAAGTTTATGCCCGAGGGGTATTGAGCGTGGGCTATGCAGTCGTTGATGTCGTCCTGATGAGCCACTTTGATGATATATCGTACGAGCCAGCGGGGCAGCGGGCGTTTCACTTTCTCCGCTATGACCTTTTCCAAGTCTATCTGAAACAGCGCGTTGCCGTTTTTCTGCAAATTCACTTTCTCCTGTTCCATCGTTGTCGTTTCCCTTTCCTATTGCAATATGGTTATGGCCTTTCTGAGGGCTGTGATGAATGAGTCGATTTCCTGTTGAGTGGTGTATATGGCGAATGACAGGCGCGCCGTGCCGGGTATGCCGAGCATATCGATGAGCGGCTGGGCGCAGTGGTGGCCTGTGCGTATGGCGACACCCTGCTGGTCGAGCAGTGTGCCGATGTCGAACGGGTGGATGTTCCCGACGAGGAATGATATTACGCCGCATTTTTCCGGTGCTGTCCCTATGATGTGCATGCCGCTGATTTTCATCATCTCCTCTGTCGCATAGTCAAGCAGAGAACGTTCATGGGCGGCTATGTCGGCCATGCCTATGCCGCTGACATAGCGCAACGCGGTCTCCAGTGCGACTGAGCCTACGTAGTCGGGTGTCCCGGCCTCGTATTTGTATGGCAGCACGTTGTATTCTGTCTTTTCGAATGTGACGTTGGCTATCATCTCGCCGCCGCCCTGATATGGTGGCATCTGTTCGAGCAGTGCGCGTTTCCCGTACAGCACGCCTATGCCGTTAGGCCCGTAGACCTTATGGCCTGAAAAGGCGTAGAAGTCGGCATCGAGTTCGCGGACATTCACGGCGGTGTGGGCTATGGCCTGCGCCCCGTCCACAAGCACGTGTACGCCTGCACGGTGTGCGCGGCGTGTAATCTCGCTGATGGGGTTGACTGTGCCGAGCACGTTCGATGCGTGGGCGACGGCTATGAGACGCGTGCGGCTGTTGACCATGGCTAACAGGTCGTCAATGCGCAGCTGTCCGCTTTCGTCAATCGGGGCTACGCGGAGGGTCAGCCCGTGGCGTGCGGCGGCCATCTGCCACGGCACTATGTTGGCGTGATGCTCCATGGCGGTGAAGATTATCTCGTCGCCCGGACGGCAGAAGGCTTCGGTGAAGCATGTGGCCACGAGGTTGATGCTTTCTGTAGTGCCGCGTGTGAAGATTATCTCATCGGGCGACTCTGCACCGATGTATTCCGCCACATATTTGCGGGCGTTTTCGTGCGCTTCTGTGGCGCGCTGGCTGAGGAGGTGCACTCCCCGGTGTATGTTGGCGTTCTGATGTTCGTAGGTGTGGCGTATGGAGTCTATGACGCACGCGGGCTTCTGTGTCGTGGCCGCGTTGTCCAGATAGACGAGCGGGCGGTCATGAACTGTGGTGCCGAGTATGGGGAAGTCTTTCCTTATTTCTTCTATGTTCATGGTTTCCTGTGTTTTGTACTGCCTGTGGATGGACAGCATGTGTATATGCAAAGTTACGGAAAAAAGCCGCACCGCACAATATTGCTATTTTCCGGATGAGGCGCGAGTGGATGGTGGCTGTGTGGATATGCGGGGGAATGTGTAAAAAGGAGACTGTGGAGATGGGGTTTACGATTTGAACGTTTTAGCACGACTTTGACGCAAGAATGTCGAATCGCTAAGGAGAGGCTTGGGAGGAGATAGCTGCGGAGTGGCGGGGGCTTGCTTAGATGGTGTGTAAATCAGTGGTTTACGGAGACTAAACGGCAACCAATGAGAATGTGCATTGTAGCTGCTATGTGCATTTTGGGGTGTGAAAATGGTGGTGGAATGGGGCTGTGACAGGAGGTTTGTGAGGTGGCGTGGACGGCCAAATGGGGGATTGTCGAAGCCATGATTTTAACGCGTGCGATACAGCAGGATACATTAACTTAAACGCACAGC
>JADIMV010000010.1 GCA_017694515.1 Candidatus Aphodosoma intestinipullorum | reverse complement strand
CTCCTGACATGGGCGGCGGACACTCTTTCAGGAGGTTATGCTCCGCCACGGGTTGCTTGTCCCGTCCGCCGTCCTCTTTACGCCGTGCAAGTTACGCAAAAAGATTAATGTCGCAAAATTTTTTCGGCCTAAAATTTTAGAAAAAATATCCCATCCTCTGCTTATCCTGCCCATATTTCCATTAATCTCCGCAAAAAACTCCAAATACAGACGTCATCCCGCCCGTCTACACACCCCGGCACCCGCCCTGCCGCAACACTAAAAATAAGTTAAAAACACATACTCTCGTTTTATCTCCCGGCGACCTTCTCCTTATGAAACACGTACCCTCGCCCCATCCTCTCCCTATCTCCGCCTCACTTGCCTCTATCCCGTTCCTCCGTAAACAAAGCAGCCGCCGCAACCCATATGCGGGTCACGGCGGCTCTACTTTATTCAGGAACTATCCGGTCGGAATTACCTTATCCGTTCACCTCACCATCAGCTTCTCCACCGCCTTAAGCTCCCCGTCGGCAATTAGCCGCACATAGTACCATCCTGGCGTAAGCCCGCCAAGGTTCATTGTCACCGTCGGGTTTCCGGCCTCCACATCCATCTCCCTCACCATGCCGTACACCTCGTGCCACAGCTCCAGCCTGTACTCGCCCATATACGGCTCAGCGTACACCTCCGCGTCCGCGGACATCGCGGCCACGCCCTCCTGCGTCCCCGCCGCCGTCTCCTTCACGCTAATGTCCACGCTCCCGCTCGCCGGGTTCGTGAACGTGAGCTGTGTAAGGTAAGGAGTAATCAGATACTCAGCCGTATAACTGTTCGCAAGGCGGCATTGGTTGCCGTCCGTGATTTTCACCTTCAGTCTGCCGTGCGTCTTTGGCGTGATGCTGATGCTCCGTCCGCTCCCGTACTGCATAGTGCCGTCCGGGTGCGTGACCTCCCAGTCAATATTGGTGTAATACAATATGGGCAAAAAGATCAAGCCTGTCTCCGAACTCCCCGTGTATACGAAATTGAGCGTCCTCGTCTTGTTCGGATACCATGTTATTGGCATCGTTCCCGGAGGCAATGTCTGCCCTATCTTTGTCGCCCCGCTGATGTCCGGTGTGACTATTTCGTTCATGGTAACCTCTTTTTCCAGCATATAGGCATTCCCGCCAAGTGTAACAGTAGCTGTTATAGTCACGCTCCCTACATACGGCTCTGTCCCCGATGACGAATTTGTCTGCTCTGAAGTCCCGATGACAACCGGAGGCTCTTCCATCTCATCCTTAATCTGTACGCCACGTTCATATACGGCAGTAGCCCCATCCTCGGACTTTATGACCACCGGAGGATAAACGGGTTTGCTTCCGCCCTTGTAACCCCACGCAAGTTTCGCTCCGCCGAAAAGCCCGTCCACGGTATATGTCTCCTCGTCACAGATGGTATTTGAACCGGCAATTGACAGGGGACATCCGTACAGATCCCAAATGTCGCAGACATCGGTCACGTGCAGATTCCTGTGCATCAGAAGCATTACATTCTTGTGCATTACAGAGCCTTTGTTGTCCGAATGATCCAATCCCAATGTGTGTCCCACCTCGTGAAGGAGGAATACCTCTATGTCCAGAACGTTGAACAATGTCGTGTTTACAGTCCACGTATATCCATCATTCAGCACCACCTCTCCGGCGTACGCGCTGTCCGGGGGATACCCGTGTCCAATGTCTCCCGCCACAAAAGGTATAGTCCCTCCCTTGATTGCCGTCCCCCATTCCACAGTGATATCCGCTTCGTCCCTGTCATACACCCTTGTGAATGTAAGAGCTGTATTGGCAGCCCATTTGCCAAATACGCCATTTATGGCATTATAGATGTCCTCTTCCTCTACTGATTCTGTAAGCTGCGGCAGTTTCCCTATGTAGTACGTAAGGTCGGTGTGATCCCATTTGCCTCCCCATTTTTTTGCACATGCCGTGGCGGCAATCAATGCCATAGTGACAATGAATATCAGTCTTTTCATAGCGTACAAAACTTATTCAATGACAAAATCCACCCTCATCGTGTCCAAATCAAGCGTCCTGAGTTCATTCTCGAACGGGTCACGGCAGTCATACCCGTAATACCCGGCCTCTGGCTTGAACTTCGAGTAATACCTCCCCCTCGGCAATGGCGGCTCTACCGTATCCCACGGTACATAAAATGTCGGATAGATATACTCCCACTTATAATGGTCGTGTGGCAAAACTATGGCGCACGGCAAGTCCCCGCACCAGTCGGTTACAAATCCATATCCCAAGAAAGTATAACACAACGAGTCGTTTTCTGCTGAAAATATCGACCCGCATAGTCTGTTGTAGTTCATGCATGAATACTCGGTGTCGTAAAACAGCGTATCGTCATCGCTTGTGTTTTCAACCAGCAGGACAATATCGAACCTCTCCCCGTACTTCACAGTGTCGCGGGGAGTACCCGTCGAGTCGCAGACCATATACGTGTGCCGTATATAGCTCGGGTCAAACGGCGGATCCGTACGGTGCGGACGTTCATCCACATCAGGCTCCGTGATGCATGAACACATCATGAAGGCCATGGCAATCAGATAAATAGTGTGTTTCATAACGTATAGATTTTATATGGTTGATTTTCAACGTATCATCTTGGGTGCTAATACTTGCTTTCTGTACATTTCATTCAGTTCTTGCTGAACCGTAAGCGGAAAAATGTTACACCCCGCCACGCATTACGTCTCCCGTCCGCCGTCCTCATCTTATGCCACGCAAGTTACGTAAAAAGACTAATATATCCAAATTTTCACAGCAAAAAATTTCAGAAAAATATCCCATGACTTATATATACAGCCTTCATGTCCCTTAATTGCAGTAAAAAAATCCAACTTCAGACATCACCCCTCCCGCCCACCCCTCCCCGGCTCCCATCTCTGCCGCAATAATAAAAATAGGTTAAAATATGTGCTCTCACTCCATCTCCCCAATGCCTTCTCCTTATGAAACACGTACTCTCGTCCCATCTCCAGCCCATCTCCCGGCAATGAAACACGTACCCTCGCCCTATCATCTCCTTATCCCCGCCCATTCTCACCCCCAAAATCAGTTAAAATATCTGCCCTCCGCAAATCAGTAAAATGGGTTATAATAACCTTAAAACATATACGTTCTGTTTGCCCTCTATCGTTTATCTTTGCACCCGTTTCTGGACAGTGCCTCCGCCGTTTGCGGCTTGCCGCCACGGAAACCGTCGTCTGGCGAAACAAGCGGCGGGAGACCTCAAACATAAATATAAAACACTGATTACGATGCTGAGACATACTGTTATACAACATACTCTTCTCCTCCTCTTCGCCCTCGCCGCGCTACCTGCGGCAAAGGCTGGGGAGGCAGACACCGCCGCCGTCTCCGTTCGGGTAGCTGTGGCCGACACTGTCTCCTCATCCCCGGATTACGCCCTCGGCGATGTCGTGGTCACCGGCACACGCAACGAGACCGACATACGCCATCTCCCGATGACCCTCTCCGTCGTAGGCCGCAAGGCGTTGGAGACCCGTTACGAACCCTCCATCTTCACCGCTCTCAACGAGCAGGTCCCCGGCCTCTTCACCACCAGCCGTGGCGTGATGGGCTACGGTGTATCCGACGGTGCTGCCGGGAGCATCAGCGTCCGTGGCATAGGCGGCGGGGCGCAGATGCTTGTCCTCATCGACGGCCATCCCCAGTACATGGGCCTCTTCGGCCATCCCATATCCGATGCCTGCCAGACCATGCTTGCCGAGCGTGTCGAGGTGTTGCGCGGGCCCGCCTCTGTGCTATACGGCTCAAACGCCATGGGCGGCGTAATCAACATCGTCACCCGCCGTCAGGAGACCGATGGCGTGCTGACCGACATACAGGCTGCCGCAGGCTCTTACGGCACTCTCCAGACCGAGGCCGTGAACCGCGTGCGCTATGGCCGCTTCTCCAGCATCGCCTCCATATCCTACAACAATACTGACGGCCACCGCCCCGACATGGGCTTCGAGCAGTACGGCGGCTATGCCAAACTCGGCTACGAGATTTCCCCAAACTGGGATATATACGCCGATGTGAACATCACACACTTTAACGCCTCGAACCCCGGCCCTGTCGATGCCCCCATCTACGACAACGACTCCCGCATCACTCGCGGTATGACCTCACTCGCCATACGCAACGACTATGGCCGCACTTCCGGCAGCCTCAGTTTCTTCTACAACTGGGGCCGCCATAGGATAAACGACGGCTACTCCGACGGCGAAGCCCCGCAGGAGTCGCTCTTCAACTCCCGCGACATGATGATGGGCCTTTCCCTCTTCCAGAGCGCGTCCCTCTTCCGTGGCAACCGCCTCACTCTCGGCTTCGACTTTCAGCTTTTCGGCGGAGAGTCATGGAACAGCGTGATAGCCTCCGGCGAAACCGTCCCCGGGGTGAAGAAGTCCGAATACGCCCTTGCCGGGTATGCCGATTTCCGTCAGGACCTCTGGTCATGGCTCTCTCTCGATGCTGGCCTGCGTGTTGACCATCACTCCCATGTCGGCACTGAGCTTGTCCCGCAGGGCGGCCTCGCGTTCCACCTGCCCGCCCGTGCGGAACTTAAGACCATGGTCAGCAAGGGCTTCCGCAACCCCACCATCCGCGAGATGTATATGTTCCCCCCGCAGAACCCTGACTTGAAACCCGAGCGGCTGATGAACTATGAGATTTCCTTCTCGCAGCGTCAGCTTGGCGGCCGCCTCTCCTATGGCGCGAACATCTACTACATCAACGGCGACAATGTGATAATGACCGTGCGCGAGGATGGCCGCCCGAAGAATGTCAATTCCGGCCGCATCGAGAACTGGGGCGCGGAGGTCTATGCCGCGTGGAGTATCAATAGCCATTGGCGCGTCAATGCCAATTACAGCTGGCTTCACATGGAGTACCCCGTGATTTCCGCCCCCGAACACAAGCTCTACGCCGGTGTCGATTTTACCCATGGCCGCTGGAGTGCGTCCACTGGCGTGATGTACGTCGCGGGGCTATACACCTCGGTTGGCGAGACCGTCTCCACTGAAGATTTCGTGCTGTGGAATCTGCGTGCCGCGTGCTGCATCTGCCGCCACGTGAGCCTATACGTCAAGGGCGAGAACCTCCTCGCGCAACGCTATGAGATTATGGCGGGCTACCCTATGCCCGGTGCCACATTCATGGGCGGTGTGAACGTGACTTTCTAAATATCAGTATATTATGAGACTACTAAATTCTGTTTTCATGGCCATGTGTTCTTTAGCCGTCATGGCTTCTGTTGGCTGCGGCACGTCCGGTAAAGCCGCGCCGCAAAAGGAAGATGTGCAGGACAGCCTGCCCAAAGTCTATATGTACAGGGAGATTACCCCCGAGAACCTCGTGAAGATCTACCGCACCTTGGGGCGTGAGGCCACAGGGCGTGTGGCGGTCAAGCTATCCACTGGCGAACCCGGCGGTCACAACTTCCTCTCACCGTCCCTCGTCAGCCCCCTTGTAAAGGAGGTTAATGGCACTATCGTCGAGTGCAATACGGCTTACGCAGGCCGCCGCACATCCACGGAGGAACATCTCAAGGCCGCTGAGGAACACGGATTCACGGCGATAGCCCCAGTCGATATAATGGATGCCGACAGTGAGGTAGCCCTGCCGGTCAAAGGCGGAAAGCATTTGAAGGAGGACTTCATCGGGAAAAACTTTCTCTCATACGACTTCACCATTGTCTTGTCCCACTTCAAGGGACACGCCATGGGCGGATTCGGCGGAGCGATAAAGAATATGTCCATCGGCATTGCCTCGTCCCATGGCAAGGCGTGGATTCACTCTGCCGGGAAGACCAACGACCCGCAGCAGGTCTGGGGCGACCTCCCCGCACAGGATGATTTCCTTGAGTCTATGGCTGAGGCCGCCAAGGCCGTAGCCGACCACTGCGGCGACAGCATACTCTACATCAGCGTGGCAAATAACCTCTCCGTCGATTGTGATTGCGATGCCTCGCCGGAAGACCCCCGCATGGGTGACATCGGCATTCTCGCCTCGCTTGACCCCGTTGCCCTCGACCGCGCCTGCACCGACCTCGTCCGCTCGTCCGACGACCCCGGAAAGGTACATCTGATTGAGCGCATCGACTCTCGCAATGGTATGCACACGCTCGACTATGCCGAACAGCTCGGCATGGGCAGTCAGGCTTATGAGCTGATTGTACTTGACTGATAGGGTAGGGGCTATTGTAAACTTACTAAAACACAGATATTTGAGACTATGACAGTAGATGAGTTCAGGGCGCACGTCAGTGAGTGTCGTCCTCTTGACACAGAGGAGATATACCGTTTCATGGATGCCATGAGCGATGAGGCTCGCCGCATCACCTGTGAGATGAACGGCGCGTACCGCTCGCAGGAGGAGCTTCGCTCTCTCTTCTCCCGGCTGACCGGGCGGCCTGTCGATGCGTCGTTTAAGATATTCCCCCCGTTCTACACTGACTTCGGGAAGAACATCAAAGTAGGGAAAAATGTATTCATCAATGACTGCTGCCACTTTCAGGATCACGGCGGCGTGACTCTCGGCGACGGTTGCCTCGTCGGCCACAACGTGGTCTTTGCCACGCTCAATCACGACTTTGACCCCGCCCGCAGGGCTGTGATGTATCCTGCCCCGATTGTCGTGGGGCGCGACGTGTGGATTGGCTCTAACGCCACGATACTCCGTGGTGTTACCATCGGTGACGGGGCGATAATCGCCGCCGGGGCTGTGGTGACGAAGGATGTTCCTCCACGCACCGTAGTCGGCGGCATACCGGCGAGACCCATACGCACCGTTGAGCCATGACTGCGCGGAGTGATATGTCGGCTATCGGAGGGGCGGCTCCCGTCGCCCCCTCCGAGCGTTATGCCATACTCGACATACTGCGCGGTTTCGCCCTCTTGGGCATAGCCGTAGCCAATTTTCCCGAGTTCTCGCTCTACACTTTTCTCCCCGCCGATGCTGTCGGGGCTATGCCTACGGCTCGGCTGGACAGTGTGGTGCGCTACCTGCAATACGTTTTCGTGGACGGTAAGTTCTACACCGTCTTCTCGCTCCTCTTTGGCATAGGCTTCTCTATCATCCTCTCCAATGCCGCTAAGCGCGGGGCTGACGGCTTACGCGTCTTTTACAGGCGTATGGTCGTTCTGATGCTCATAGGTTTCCTGCACCTGATGTTCATCTGGAGCGGTGACATACTGATGCTCTATGCGTTGATGGGTATGCTCCTGCCTCTGTTCCGTAAGGCGAGTGACCGCGCTCTCCTGATGTGGGCAGCCGCTCTGTTGCTGTTGCCCGTGTTGGTCGATGCCGTGACCTCTGCGGTTGGTGTCAGCCTCTCCGCTCCCGTCGTCGCGTTGCAGCGGAGCTGCTGTGCGAGATATGGCATTACTGATGCCAATTTTGCCTATTGGCTGCGCGATGCCCGCTCCTATGCCGAGGTGTTTGACTTCCTTGTGCAGGGTGCGCTTGTGAGGGTACAGGAGTTCATTGAGGGCAACCGTTATTTCAAAGTCATGGGGCTCTTCCTCATAGGCTTCTGCATAGGCCGTCGCCGCTTTTATGCGGACTTGGGGCGGCATAGGGCGGTGCTTGTGCGCATAGCCTCCGTAGGTCTGCTCGTCGGGCTGCCGCTCTCGTGCCTCTATGCGTGGAGTGCCGTTGCGGGCCGTCCGTTTGGTGTGGCCGTCCATTCGCTGCTCTATCTCCTCAGCGTCTATCCCGTCGGCTTCGCCTATGTGGCTTGCCTCTGCCTCTTTTTCATGCGCCGTCCCGGGTGCAGGCTGTTCCGCCTGATAGCTGCTCCCGGGCGTATGGCCTTGACTAACTACATAGGGCAGTCCTTGTGTGGGCTGTTGATATTCTACGGCATTGGCTTTGGCCTCGGTGCGGACATGGGGTTGTCCTATGTGGTGTTGATAGCCGCTGGTGTATGGCTTGTCGGGGCGTTGTTCAGCTCTCTGTGGCTTAGCGCGTTCCGCTTCGGCCCTCTTGAGTGGGTGTGGCGTATGCTGACCTATGGGAAGGTCTTTCCCCTTAGGATTTGCCGCTCTGTTGCTGAAACAGGAAAACTCTCTGGCAGTATTCGGCTATTCCGTGGACGCAGACTCGACTCGAAGTCCAGGAAAATGCCTCCCGCCTGATGGTTGCCTTAGCCTTAGCCTCGTAGTCATGATGTGCCGGGGGCAATCCGTAATGCAGGTTGCACTATCTGTAATGCGTCTACTCGCACAGGCAGAAGAAAATACTAACTTTGCAGCATATAAAAACACAGACAACTAAACTATACACGACTATGAAACTTATAAAAGACACTGAATTTGGCGGCGAGCGTCCTCTCTTCGCCTCACATGACCTCCACATTGACAATGTGGTCATACGTGCGGGAGAATCTGCCATAAAGGAATGCAGCAACATCATGGCGACCAACTGCCGTTTCGAGGGCAACTACCCCTTCTGGCACGTTCACGGTTTCGTCATCGACCGCTGCTATTTCGATGTCGGCGGTCGCTCCGCGCTCTGGTATTGCGACAACCTGAAAATGAAGGACACGGTGATTGACGCGCCCAAGATGTTCCGCGAGATGAGAGACATTGAGATAGAGCGTGTGGTGATGAACGATGCCGATGAGGTCTTCTGGCGTTGCAATAGGCTCAATATTCGCGACCTTAAGCTCCACGGCGGCACATATCCTTTCATGTTCAGCCGCGACATACGCGTAGACGGCCTTGAAAGCGACAGCAAATATGTGTTCCAGTATGTGAAGGACGTGGAGATACATAATGCGAAAATCACCACTAAGGATGCCTTTTGGGAAGTGGAGAATGTGACCATATACGACTCGGAGCTCAATGGGGAGTATCTCGGCTGGCACTCCCGCAACCTCCGTCTGGTCAATTGCCATATCTCCGGCGAGCAGCCCCTCTGCTACGCACATGACCTCGTGTTGGAGAACTGCACTTTCGACCCTGCCTGCGACCGCGCTTTTGAGTATTCCACTCTGAACGCCGACATACGCGGTAGCATTACCAACATTAAGAACCCCATGTCTGGCCGCATCGTGGCTGACCATATAGGCTCTGTGACCATAGATGAGAACATTAAGGCTCCGGCCGACTGCATCATTGAGGAAAGAGGAGGCGGCCATGCGCTATGATTTCGATGAGGTAGTTCCCCGTCGTGGCACATTCTCGTATAAGTGGGATAGCGCGCCCTCCGATGATGTCCTGCCCCTTTGGGTGGCCGACATGGACTTCCGCACCGCCCCTCCCATTACCGATGCCTTGCGCCGCCGTGTAGAGCATGGCATATTCGGCTACACCCGTGTCCCTGATGACTACTACGATGCCGTCATATCGTGGTTCGCCTCGCGCCACGGATGGACCATCGGGCGCGGACAGATTGTCTACACCTCCGGTGTTGTCCCCGCCCTGTCTGCCATAATAAAGGCTCTGACCCGCCCCGGGGACAAGGTGCTGATACAGACTCCTGTCTACAACTGTTTCTTCTCTTCTATAAGGAACAATGGTTGCGAGGCCGTCTCCAGCCCTTTGGTGTACACGGGCGATACTTACGTGATTGATTTCGACGACCTCGAGCGTAAGGCGGCTGACGGGCGGGTGAAGCTCATGCTCCTTTGCAATCCCCACAACCCCGCCGGGCGCGTATGGACGCGCAGCGAGCTGATGCGCATAGGCGAGATATGCCTGCGCCACGGGGTCACTGTCGTCTCAGACGAGATACACTGTGAGCTTACCTTCGCCGGCCATCCCTACACCCCCTTTGCATCGCTTTCCGATGAGCTGAGGCGTGCTTCCGTGGTCTGTGTCTCCCCCAGCAAAGCGTTCAACATCGCGGGGTTGCAGATAGCTAACATCGTCGCCCCCGACGATGAGGTGCGCCGTCACATAGACCGTGCGATTAATGACAACGAGGTCTGCGATGTCAATCCCTTCGGTGTCATTGCCACGGTAGCCGCCTATCGCGATGGTGCGGAGTGGCTTGGGCAGCTCCTTGACTATATCTATGGCAATTACCTCTTCATGAAAGACTTCTGTGCCGAGCGTCTGCCCGCCTTCAGGCTCAACGTGCTTGAAGGGACATACCTCGTGTGGATGGACTGCCGTTCCCTTGGACTTCCTTCCGAAGAGCTTGAACGTCGCCTTCTTGATGAGGCCGGACTGTGGCTCAATGCCGGCACCATGTACGGCTCTGACGGCGAAGGCTTCATGCGCTGGAACATAGCCTGTCCCCGCAGCCGCCTCGCCGAGGCTCTCAGCCGCTTCAGCGGATTCGTCTCGCGTCATCTGCGTTAGCCGTACTGACAACATCCATAACTGATGCCCACATTATCTGTTTAATGTCATGCCCGCCTCTACGGATTCCTCCGTAGAGGCGGGCATGACCGTTTTTCTATTCAACCTGAATTGGTCATTAGACTTTGCGCTGATTTCTGCGTTTATGGCGAGTAGATTTATACGCGCTTTTACGAAGGCATAGCGGGCTATGTCAAGGGAAAGTGTATATCAAGATACCTATAGAAACTGGAAAGCAGCCAAAGAGTTTGACACAACGTTCTAATGCGTATAAACGAATGTACTTTCCGTTTTCGCTCCCATGCAACTGGGTTCTACGGTACATAATATGACAAAACAAACTTGCTTGGGTACAATAACACAAATCTTTATAATGCCCCGCATTAATTCTTAGTCCAATATTCGCGTTTTCCTCCCGTACAGTCAGGACACTCCCTGAACACCATCATGTTGTCTTCCAGTTCTATAAACTGTTTCTTATCTCCGTCCCATTCTTCAGAAAACGATATATACATCATGCCTTCTTCCTCTTTCAGTTCGTATGTACCATTTACTGTTGTGCCATTCTCGGACAGTTCCCAATTTTCTCCTGTAAATTGTAGGCTTATTCTCACACCCGTGCTTTCAGGAGTTATGGTGTCGCGATATTCCGTATCGGTACTGCCTCCCGTTACGGTAGCCTCCCATATCCATTTCCCTTCTAATGGGGAAACTCCGTTTTCGCACCCCGCCAGCATCAGCAGCGGCAGCAGCGCGGCTAAAAGTAGTTTTCTCATAACACTAATAGTCTTAATTGTTAGTCTGTTTTATGTACTTGAATGTCGCGCCGCCAGCCGTCAGTGGTTCTGGGTATGTCCATAGGGTGTCCGCATCTACTTTGTATATGTTGATGCTGTTGCTACCGGACTGGTAATTGAACTGTAGATAGCTCCCGCCGTCAGTCATGCTGTTAGTCCTCGGATCTTCGTATGAATATGACCCTAGGGCATACTGGCCTCCGTTTGAGCCGTTGGCTGTGGTCTCCGTGAAGTTCCATTCATCGTCAAAGGTGAGAGTTCTCTCATCGAAGCCCTCGTCTCCCGGCAGATACGGGTTCTCTGGGCTGCCCGGAATCTCCATCAGCACACATTCCCATATGCCCAGCAGGTTTTCGTCTATTGTTTGGCTTTCTTCCAATGTGGGTTCATAGTTGGTCTGTAAAACCTTCCCTGATGTTGAGTTGTTTAGATCAATGGTGTAGTGGCTTGTTCTCCATGGGGTGTAGTCACTGCCGCCTGCGGAATCCAAAGTGAACACATGGATTTCGACATCATACTTCTTTTTGGAGACTGTCATTTCCATTATTGCCTGTGAAGGGCAGACACAGTTTGTGGCAGCTATATGCCCCCCGGTCGGATATTCGGAAATCGTTATCTGTCCGTCCGCAACTGAACACTCTACCTTGCAGCCGTCGATATTGCATCCCACAATGAGGTTGTGGGTCAGTTTGAGGATGCCGTCTGTATAGTTGTACTCAATAAATTCTGTGGCGTTTACAGCGTCTGTTTCCGCAGCCGCTTGCTGCATATCGTCACTCGAGCATGGTACATAGCGTGTGCTAATGCTATTATTCTCGTTCTCGCACCCCGCCATCAGCATCAGCGGCAGCAGCGTGATAAAAAATAATTTCTTCATAATCTTTCATGTTTTAGATTGTTACTTTGTCGTGACCCTTGGGGGCAAAGAGCCTCGCTGTGCGGCGGGGCGGCACGTGCCGGGTACAACTCCGGCCCCGTGTGCAGCTGCGGCGGCTTCCTCTCTTGTCCCTGCGTCTTATGGACGGCTGTTCGCCGCAGGCGGAAGACTGCTCTATGTGCGAAAGGCTGATATGTGCGGTCTGCAAGGCGCACGCGCCGGAGAGCGCGTGCTGCGGGAAACCCGCCGTATTAGTTAGAAACTGTCTTGATTTTGCCGTCCACATTGATTGTGATGAACGGCCGGGTCATATCCCGCTGTCATGTCCGATAGAATAGCGGGCTATTTCAAGGGCGTGACGGCGGAATAGGGACGGCCGGACGCGCAATCAATGGACGAAAACATATAATACTCTGACATTTATATCAACATGGGAGCAAAACTGTGTTTGTGGAAAATCAAGACAGTTTCTTAGTATGCCCGTGTCCGGGGCTGCGGGGTGCGCCGCCGTGCCTTCAGTGCGCGGTCTCGGGAGGGTCACTGTCCCTCC
>JADIMV010000076.1 GCA_017694515.1 Candidatus Aphodosoma intestinipullorum | reverse complement strand
GTTATCGGTGTGCCGAGCTGGTGGGCAGTCTCTTTGGAGAGGCCAACCCAGAGCTTGTTCCGTTCGGAGCGTTTGGATGTGGCGAAAGCCCAGAAGGCGGCTGCGAGGAAGAGCGCGACAACAGAGAACTGGATGTAGGGGAAGTAGGCCAGACGCTTGAGCATGAGCGAGTCGTCGTAGTAGATGTACTGCCGTTCGTTCTCGTCTATCTTGATTTCAATCGGGGGATTTTTCTCTTTCAGCTGTGCGATTTTGCGGGCGTAGAATTTTTCGACATCCTGTTTCGGCTCTTTGAAGTTGCGCGCCGAGATGTAGCGGTCGTCCTCGTCGGCTATGATGACGGGGATGTTCTCATTGTCTTCTATTATCTTGAAGATGAAGTCGTTGTATTCGTCGTTAAGCATACGGTTAGTGGCCTCGGCCCATATCTCCATCTTGCGCCGTTCCTCTTTTGAGAGTGCCTCGACGAATGAGTTTGTTGTGACGATGGTCGCCGCAGTGATGAGTATGGCGGCGGCGATGAGGATGTATCTGAATCTGCTGTTGTTCATTTCACGGGAATAAGGTTACAGCTATATAACGGAGTGAGGGGTGGTTTTATTATATGTTTTGTCCGTGTATTTGGCTTAGGGTGGCTGTGCGCAAGGCGGCTTGGTATGGAGCGCTTCTCCATACGGCACTGGGGAGAACTACGGTGACATTGGCTTGCGCGATGGTCTACCGTCCGGCAGGAGGTGGCGGAGGTGGCGGATGCAGCGGGGGTCAGCGGTATTTGCTTTCACCGATGTCGCTGCGCATGCTGATGTAGCTTTCGTAGCGGCTGCGGGCGATGAGGTGATTTTCCAGCGCGGAGAGGACTGCGCAGCCGGGTTCGCCCGTGTGGGTACAGTTGCTGAAACGGCAGTTGCGTCCTGTGCGGAATATTTCCGGGAAGTAGTGAGAAATCTCATCGGCGGCCATATTGACCGTGCCGAAGCCTTTGATGCCGGGGGTGTCGATGATGTATGTGCCGTGGTCAAGCTCGTACATTTCGCTGAATGTGGTAGTGTGCATCCCCTTGTGGTGGGAGGAGGATATGTCGCCCGTGCGGGCGTTCGCGCCGGGGAGTATGCCGTTGATTATCGTGCTTTTGCCCACTCCGGAGTTGCCGGAGAGGAGCGATATTTTGCCGCTGAGCAGCGCGCGCAGCGAGGACAGACCGTCGCCGTGGAGCGCGGAGAGACGGAGTGTGCCGTAGCCTATGGAGCGGTAGAGATATTCGAGAGCGTCGAGGTATTCAAGTTCTTCAGAGTCAAGCAGGTCGGTCTTGTTGAAGACTATGACTGCCGGAATGCCGTAGGCTTCGGACGAGGCAAGGAAGCGGTCGATGAACGTGGTGGCCGTCACGGGCTCTTTCACGGTGACTATGAGCAGGCTCTGGTCAATGTTGGCCGCTATGATGTGGAGCTGCTTGCTGAGGTTCGTCGGGCGGCGGACTATGTAGTTGCGGCGGTCGCATACGTCGGTGATGTAGCCGCCGTCGGGGTCGAACACGACACGGTCGCCCACGGCCACCGGGTTCGTGGATTTTATCCCCCTGATGCGGAAATTGCCCTTTACCTTGCAGGGGAAATCGCCTTGTGGGGAGCGTACGATGTAGTCGCTGCCGGTATTCTTTATTACAAGCCCTTCCATAGGTTCAAGCAACAGGCATCCCGTGCCGCCACAGTGTCAGTGCGTGCGGCGCAGGATGTCCGTTGTGAAGTGCATCTCCTTGTATATCAGACAGTCATAATCTCTTTCTCCTTGGCGGCGAGCATCTCTTCCACGCGCTTGATGTATTTGTCGTGGACTTTCTGCACGTCGGCCTCGCCGTCTTTCTCGATATCTTCGGGCATGCCGTTTTTCAGCTCCTTCTTGAGTTTGTCTATCGCGTCGCGCCGTGCGTTACGGATGGATACCTTGGCCTCTTCGCCTGCGGCGTTTGCCGTCTTGACGAGCTGGCGGCGGCGTTCCTCCGTGACCGGGGGGAGGCAGAGGCGTATGCACTCGCCGTTGTTCATCGGGGTGATGCCTATGTCGGAGTTGAGGAGGGCTTTCTCGATGACGGGGAGCATGGATTTTTCCCACGGCTGTATCTGTATGGTCTTCGCGTCAGGTGTAGTGACGGTCGCCACGTTTGTTATCGGCGACATGCTGCCGTAGTAGTCTACGCGCACGCCATCGACAATGCGGACATTGGCCTTGCCGGCGCGTATGTGCGCCAGTGCGTCATCAAGGAACATTACCGATGCCTCCATCTCGTCTGCCGCATCGGTCAGGATTGGTTTCACTCTTTCGTCTGCCATAATTGGTTTTGGTCTTTATGTTTGTTAGAATCCGAAATATTCTCGTGCAAGTCCTTCGAGCGGGGACAGTGCGTCCTTTGCGTCGCCATTTTACATGCCGTTTTTCTTCCTGTTGGCAAGGATAATCTTCTTCATAACGGTTGCGGTTTTGGTTGTTACAGAAGTATCCTCCATAGGATATTGCTCCACAAAGGTAATACAATTATTTCATCCGACTGTCATATAGCCACGCTCCGCACCGAACATTCTTTGTGTATCCCCGTTTGTATAAATGCCCATCGGGCCATTCTTCTACCATTGCGGATGGGTATGTTTGCGCCGCGTAACAATGTGATAATCATGCTGTTTAGCTGTCCATTTCTTAGCTTCCCGTTATCCTCTTCCTATCCTCTCTTTAGCGATTCGACATTCTTGCATCAAAGTCGTGCTAAAACGGTCAAATCGTAAACCCCATCGTCTCATCGCCTGTTTTACACAATCCATTCGCTTTTTCATTCCTGCTGTGTTTCCATTCGCGGCCGAGTTTTTCTCCTTGCGGCATTTTGATTATTCCACGGGTGTTTGTATCTTTGTACCTGACGGTATGAGATACGATGCGCCTGCTTTGTCCCCGAGGTAGAGCGTGTACCATAGGCCATTAACAGGAGAGGAAAATTGACTAATAAGCTATATATATCGCTGCTGTGCATTGTCGCGTGTGTCGCCGTGTCGTGTTCTACGAAGAAGAATACAGGTGCGACGCGGGCGTATCATGAGCTGACGACAAGGTATAATGTCGAGTTCAACGCTAAAATTGCGTATGAGGAGGGCATCAAGGCACTGAACGACGGCTGCGTGGATGACTATTCGCGCATACTACCCATGTACCCGATTTCCATCCCGGAGAATGCTACAAAGGCATCGTCACAGATGGAGACCACGATAGAGAAGTGCCGCAAGGCCATCAAGAACCACTCAATTACCAAGAAGCCGAAGCGCGACCGCAAACGCTGGAAAGACCCTAAGTATCAGTACTTCTACAATCAGGAGGAGTATGTCAAGGGGGTGAAGCGGGCGTGGATACTTCTGGGCAAGGCCGAACTGCACAAGGGCGATTTCCTCGGTGCGGCCAGTACGTTCATCTATATAGCACGGCACTATCCGAGCGATGTGGACGTGGTGTGCGAGGCGCGTATATGGCAGTCACGCGCATACGCCGAACTGGGGTGGATGTACAACGCCGAGGAGGCGTTCGACAAGATAAAGGAGGAGGATGTGCCGGAGAGGCTGAAAGGGCTGTACGCCGCGACACGGGCGGACTATCTCCTGAAGAACAACCGTCCGCAGGAGGCGTACCCGTTCCTGAAAGTGGCTGCGGAGCGGGAGAAGAACAGGTTTTTCAAGATGAGATTCCACTATATCCTCGGACAGATTGCTATGGAGACAGGCCGTCCTTCGGATGCATACGCGTGGTTCAAGAAGGTAAAAAAGGCTTCGCCGCCATACCTGATGCAATTCAACACGGAGCTGAGTATGCTACAGGCGCAGACAAAAAACAAGTCCAAGGCCATCAAGGGGCTGAAGCGCATGGCGAAAAGCCCTAACAACATGGAGTATCTCGACCAGATATATTACGCTATGGGCAACATCTACGCCGCCATGGGTGACACCGTGGAGGCACTCGACGCATACGCCACGGGAGCCGAGCTCAGCACGCGGAACGGCATAGACAAGGCTGTGCTGCTCATCACGAAAGGTGATATGCACTACGGGCGCAAGGAGTATATGGACGCGCACCCGTGCTTCGAGGAGGCCACTCAACTCATCAGCGCGACCAACCCCGACTATGAGCGTGTCGAGAAACTCGGCACGACACTCGGCGAACTGGCGCAGAACTACAATACTGTGGAGTTGCAGGACAGCCTGCAATACCTCTCCACGCTTTCGGAGGCGGAGCAGATGACCATCATAGAAAAGGTCATAGAAGAGATAAAGAGACAGGAGGAAGAGGAGGCTAAAAAGGCGGCCGAGGCCGAGAAGCGTGCAGAGATGCTGGCACGGCGCGGCATGAACAACATGGGCAACATCGGGCCGCAGGGCAGTCAGGACTGGTATTTCTACAACCCGCAGCTGAAGCAGAAGGGTTCTCTCCAGTTCCAGCAGAAATGGGGCAAACGCAAGCTGGAGGACAACTGGCGCAGGCTGAACAAGACCGTGATGTCGTTCGGCGGCGATGAGACAGACGGACTGTTCGCCGACGGCGACTCGATAGCCCCGGGCATGGCGGGCGATTCGACCATGACGGCAGGAGGAGGCGCAGTGTCGTCCGACATACATGACCCGGAGTATCACCTCTCGCTGATACCCAAGACAGAGGAGCAGTTCGCCGCATCGGACAAGGCCATTGCCGACGGGCTTTATGCCATGGGGGGCATATTTGCAAGCAAACTCGAGGACTATTGGGCGGCCATCGACGCATACGACCGTTTCACGGAGCGTTTCCCGGATGACGAGCGTGCGCTTGAAGCGTATTACGCCTGCTACCAGATAGCGGGCAAGATGGGCGACGAATCGCTTCAGGAGAAATACAAGGGCATCATACTGAGCCGGTTCCCGGAGAGCAACTATGCAATCATACTTTCGCAGCCCGACTATCTGGAAAAGATGCGCGCGATGTTCGCCAAACAGGACTCCATCTATATGGAGACATACGGTGCATATATGCGCGGCAGCTTCGACACCGTGATGAGCACATACGCGTACATGAGCGCGGAGTACCCGCTCTCGAACCTGATGCCCAAGTTCTCGCTGCTCAACGCATTGAGCATAGGGCGCACCCGACCGCAGGAGGAGCTTGAGCTTGCACTGAACGACATAGTGACGAAATATCCGGAGAGCGATGTCGCGCCGATGTGCAAGGACATACTCGCGCTGATTACTCAGGGGCGTGAGGCGCAGCAGGGGACGACGGTCAGCACCATATCGCAGGCGCGGACGGCACAGATGACCACGATAGTCTCCCCACCGGAGGACTCGCTCTCTTTCTCGGACGACCTGCGCACGCCTCACAGGCTTCTGCTCATGCCGAAAGAGCCGGACGACAAGACGCTCTACGCGTTGCTTTACGATGTTGCCGCGTTCAACTTCACGAAGTTCATGATCAAGGACTACGACATAGCCGTCGAGACGATAGGCGGAAGGAGGGCAGTGGCCGTCTCCGGCATAGAGAATTACGATGAGGCATTGTGGTATGAGCAGATGCTGCTCTCAGAGCCTATGCTGCAAGGGCGCGTTACTCTCGACGTGTGTGACCGCGTGGTCATATCAGACACTAATATCGGCATTATAAACCAAGGGCTTTCCCTTGAAGAATATATGGAGTTTTACAAGAACCTACTCCTGAAAGCGGAGGAGGAGAAGAAAACGAGGTAGGATTTATGGTTACTATACTGTGGGCTGACGACGAGATAGATATGCTCAAGCCGTATATGATGTTCCTTGCCGACAAGGGATACAAGGTGGAGACGGCGACCAACGGACACGACGCTATAGAGATGTTCCGCGCGGGGACATACGACATAGTGTTCCTCGACGAGAATATGCCGGGGCTGAGCGGCCTCGAGACCCTGACAGAGATAAACCGGATGAACCCCTCAGTGCCTGTGGTCATGATAACCAAGAGCGAGGAGGAGAACATCATGGACATGGCGATAGGCAACAAGATGGCCGACTATCTTATCAAGCCGGTCAATCCGAACCAGATACTCATGACGCTGAAAAAGCACGTCCACAAGCGCGAGATACTCAGCGAACAGACCACGTCGGGCTACCGCAACGAGTTCGGCCAGATAGGAATGCAGATTTCTGACCGTCTCACTCCGGATGAGTGGTACGAGTTGTACAAGCGGTTGGTATACTGGGACATAAAGTTGGAGGAGACGGACAATGAGATGCACGAGTTGCTGCACGCGCAGATGAGCGAGGCCAACAATATGTTCGCCCGTTTCATCAGGAACAACTACCTCACGTGGCTTCAGCCTGACGCGGAGCACCCCATGATGAGCCATGAGGTTTTCAAGAAACGCATATTCCCCATGCTCGACAGGGGCGAGAAGGTTTTCCTCGTTGTGATAGACAATTTCCGTTATGACCAGTGGAAGGTCATACAGCCAATGCTCGGCGAGTTTTTCCAGTTCGACAGCGAAGAACTGTATTTCAGTATATTGCCTACGGCCACACAGTATGCGCGCAACGCCATATTCAGCGGCTTGCTCCCGTTGCAGATAAAGCGGATGTTCCCGGATCTGTGGGTCGATGAGGATGAGGAAGAAGGAAAGAACATGAAGGAGGCAGAGCTCCTCGGCAAACTTATGGAGCGTTACCGCCGCAGAGAGACATACTCGTATCACAAGGTGAACAACACGCAGATGGGGGAAAAACTCCTTGAACAGCTCCACTCACTGACGAATAACAGCCTGAATGTCTGTGTGCTGAACTTTGTCGATATGCTATCGCACGCCCGCACCGAGAGCCAGATGATAAGGGAGCTGGCCAATACGGAAGCGGCATTCCGTTCGCTTGCGCATTCGTGGTTCCGCCATTCGTCCACATACGCGCTTTTCAAGGGACTGGCGGAAAGGGGCTTTAAGGTGGTGGTCACGACAGACCATGGGACTGTCCACGTGAACAATCCGATAAAGGTGGTTGGCGACCGCAATACCAATGTAAATCTGCGTTATAAGGTAGGCAAGGCTCTTGCGTATGACCGCAAGGAGGTGTTTGAGATAGCAGACCCGGCAAAGGCCGGACTGCCAAGCCTCAACGTCAGCTCCAAATATATATTCGCCATGAATAATGACTTTTTCGCTTATCCGAATAATTATAATTACTATGTCAGCTATTATCGCGACACGTTTCAGCATGGCGGAATCTCAATGGAGGAGATGCTGATACCGTTCGTCACCATGTCGCCGAAGGCATAGTCATTAAAGGCTGCCATTGGAACATTATTGTGTTGTCTAAATAGCGAGAGGTAAATATAAGCCTGCGGCTATCAACGGGTGAGCACGGTTTTTGGCGGATGTGTATAATGTGTATCGTGACGATGGGGTTTGCGATTTGAACGTTTCAGCACGGATTATGTGCAAGAATGTCGAATCGCTAAGGAGAGGATAGGGAGGAGATAGCTGAAAGGTAGCTGAACGGTAATTGGACGCACTGTATTACAAGAGGTTACAAACGGGATGCAGACACACTTGGAGTGGTTGCTGAAGAAAAGGGAGTGCGTTGAACACCGTGAGAATGTGCATGAGGGGAATGCCGGGGCGCAGGCATGAGTGTTATATTGAACGTACGTTATAATAACAAAATTATCTTAAGACCGAATGATTGGTCAGGCTTTTAAGTTTCATTGTACCTCAACTAAAAAACAGAATGACGAGATATGAATAAACTCAGGATTACTATTACGGCTGTATTTGTCTGCTTGGCAATGATGTTGACAGCACAAACGCCACGCTATCTTACAAGTCAGTATAAGTCGACTGCCAATTCGTTCTACCAACAGGGGAGAACTGAAAAAATAGGCGGACTGAAATGGAGTCACGGTTTCAAACTTCGATCCGATACTGGAGGTAAAAGCCAGGGCTATACTGTGTTTAATGTCGGGGGACAATACAAAACTCTTATGTTCGTGACAGGAATACCTGACGAACACATTTATGAGGGAAACCGCATAGCCACAGTTTATGCCGACGGCAAGAAGATATTTGACAAGGTGATAAGAGTAAACGATGTGCCGCGTCTTGCCACGTTGGATATTACCGGAGTGCGGGAGTTGAAATTTCAGCTCGTGGCGGGAATGGGCGAAGTGTATTTTGGCGAGATAACCTTATGGAAAGAGGGCGAAACTCCACGGCAAACGGCCAATGTGCCAAGCAATAAGAACCCGCGTCAGTTGATGAAGGATCTGAAGCCTTACAGCGGCAATCATATCAATGTGACACCCGAAAGTCAGTACAAAACAGTGCGGATGGGGAATACCACATATAATTATGGTATGGTATTCAACATGGGTATGGCTCTGATAGGAAACAATGCAAAAAACTCGTTCTTCAACCTGCAAGGGCAATATGCCACACTTGACTTCATAGCAGGCCCTGTTAACAACATAGGCAGTGGCAGCGGAAGCGGCTGGATAACCGTCAAGGGCGACGGCAAGATACTGCACGAATATGAGTTCGGACAGGAGGATATGCCGCAACACATAACTATCGATGTCACAGGTGTGCAACAGCTTGAATTTCAGAGCGAGCAGACGAAAGGCGACGGATTATATGGCGGCGTGGTCGAGGCTTTCGTTTATCCTGCCGGTACTGCACCAGCCGGAAAAACGCTTGCTGCCGGCGGTGTAGCGACTGAGACAGCTCCTGTCGATCCTAAATTACGCCAGCTCCCGGACGTGTGCAAATTGATTTCGAACATTAAGCCTTTTGTCGCACGTGGTTCGGTTGAAAAACAGGTGTATACGGGAGAGTCGGATCATCTTACCTTTTCGATGGGCGGCACGCGCTTCAGCGAAGGATTTATACTATATAAAACAACGTGGCTGATGGATGACAACAATGTGTCGCATGTGTCGTTCGACCTCGGCAACGAGTTTGACTATATCAGTTTCACCGCAGGATATGTAGGCAAAAGCTGGGCTATGAACAACGACCAACTTCGCGTCCTTGCCGATGACAGTGTTATTCTGCAAGTGCCGATGATGTGTACCTATCCCAATCAGCATTTTGTCATCCCCATTCACCGCTGCCGTAAGTTGAGTTTCGAAAACCGGGGCCAGAGCAAGATGGGTGTGGCGGCTTTTGGTGTGGCAGACCTGGTGGTGTACCGAGGCGAACCTGTCGAAAATGACCTTTTTGTCCATCCTAAACCCGAATGCCCGGATGAGATAGACCTTATCGACCTCGGTAAACCCTATATCCATTATGTGTATGGCTATGGCAGTGATGCTGTATTTTATGACGGCACTTCGCAACGCCATTATGTTACAATGCCTGACAATACGCGCATCAACAAGGGCTTTGCGCTGAAAACCAGTGTCCATTTCTCGCTTGATTTCGGGCCTCTTGCCGAAGAGGGCGGAGATCCTATGGCTGGGGTAATCGGTGCTACGGCTATCGGTTCGTCGTTTGTGGCGGGAGCTGTCGCCGCCAGTGGTGCGGTGATAGGCTCTACGCTTGCCGGAGTCGGCGCGTTTATGATGCTCGCGGCCGGAGGAGAGGCTGTCGAAAACTCTTGTGCAGCGTTTAATACTTATGGCGAGTACAACACCCTTACTTTCACCGTGGCTTGTCTCCGTACACAGGGCGAAGCGCAGCTGCTCGGCCCAGATATGTGGCAGGATAACAGCGAATACAAGGAGACATTGCTCATTGGTGCTGACCAGAAGGTGGTGGCGGAGATTGCCGTATTTGAAAATATGAAGCCGCAGACTATTACCGTCCCGATAGATGGCTGCCAACAGCTGATGTTTTGGTTGGCAAATACCTACAATACGTCAGCGGTGTATTTCTTCTATGATTTGAAACTGTCGAAATCGAAAAGCGTTCTTGATATTCCGGCAGATGCCCGGATGTCTAAGCCGGTCATTACTGCACCTGTATGGTCAGAAAAGGAATTGAAAAACGAGTGGGGCAATTGGCAGTCTACCGGCCTGACGGAAATCGACGGTTATTTGCGTGAAGTGACGTGGGCTTACCAGAATGTGGAGAGATACCTTCAACAGATGACGCCGGATTACGATATTTATACCTATTATCTTGATACCGATGACGGCGCGGTGTGCAAAGCCGTTAAATTCAAGACCCGCAGCGATGAGAAATGGGACAAAAATTATCAGCGTGTCACCGCATTGCATCGAGATTTGAAAAACGAGGTCGAAATTCTTGCAAAGTTGAAGAACGACATTGTCAGCGCGTCTGTTTCACAGGCTTCGGCTTATATAGAGCTGCCGCGTCTCGGATTGGGAGCAATAGGTGTCGGCAAGGTGATGGCGCGCAGTGGGAAGGTGCTTAAAGAAATGAGTAAACTTGTCGATGTCATGTACAGCGAGAAGCTGGCAGAGTTTCAATTTGTAGACAGGATAGTTTCTTCTGCCATGGTTATCGATGGGCGCGAAAGTACCGAGGCCGCCATAATTTGCCCGTTATTCCCCGGAGAAACACCTTCTGACGGTGACCGTATGCTTGTACGTAATTTTACGCTATAATGAAACTGAAGCCGGTTTATATAAAAACGTCAGTCCCTGTGGATATTTCGGCTCTGCCTTCGGCTTCGAGCCACTTATGGGGAATGCCTGACCTGACCGCCAATGTCGCTTTGCCGCATTGCCGTCAGACATTCATAGGGCAGTTCAACCTTGGAAACTTGCAGTGTGATGGTTATGACAGTAAAAGTCATGGGTTACCGTCCTCTGGTCTGCTCTCTGTTTTTGCGGACATAGGGCATTTCTTCTGTTCCGACATAGATTCTGAGATATGTATGTCGTATTCCGATGCGTGTACAGTTATTTATACTCCGGAGTGCGATTTCCCTAAGCTCCGTCGTCGCAATCTGCGCCGTTTTGCCCCTTTGGCTCAAACGGTAACATTCAGTCCCGAGCCGTTGCCTCTCAGCGAGCCCGAACATGTATTGTCGGGATTCCCCACACACCGTGAGTGGAGCGATTGGGACTATCCGTACAACGGCTGGAGACTGTTGTTCCAGCTTGATTCGTGTGATGTTTACCCCGGGTCACTCAACTTTTACGACTGCGGTGTGCTGAACTTCATCATTTCGCCTGCCGCACTGCGCAGGTTAGACTTTTCAAATGTCAAGGCCATAGTGCTGTCGACATAAAGTGATATGATATATGGCGGTCATTTATAAAAACGCCGGTCTATCTTAGTTATGTATTGACTTATGTTCCCGGAAATACCTCAAGAGATAGGTTCTATTCATGCCTATCGTGATAGTGTTATTGACAATCTTGAACACGATGACAACAATGAGTACTACGATTCTCTTGTCGAACTGATGTGTGCCGACTGCCTGATTTGCGGTGAAGCCGTAAAGCAGCAGAACGACACGAGCGAGAATGCAGGACTGATAGATGAAATTATCAGGATAGCCGAAGCACTTGATTCTCATGATGAATACTATGTCACGCGTTACCGTGTATGTTCGTGGACTTTGGAGTTGTGTGCAAACCATCCACGTTTGCGGGTGCGTTTGCTCGAAGCGACAATAAATGCCTTCATGGCAATCGAAGGTACAGAAGATTATGATGCCGGGCAATTGGAGGTCTACCGTTCAGAGCTGGCGCGTTTTCAACACAATATTGCGTACGCGGATTTAGGCGAATTTGACAAGATTGAAGGCAAAGGGTATCTGCTTCACGATCCGGTTGAGTGGACTGAACAGTTCGAGAATGTTATAGACCGCGCCGAAGCTGAGGCTTATCGCCATTTGACCGATGTGCCTCGTGGCTTAGGGTTCTGTCATGCGTATTGGCAAGCCCTGAAAGATGCGCTTGCGGCAGAAGGGGTTGAGTGGCGCACACCTTCCGAGATGAATCCTAAGGTGATGTTTGATTGACAGAGGATTGGAAGGCTATGAAATTGCGGCTTGTTCAAGAAACTACGGTTTCCGATTTCGGTAATATACACAGAACGGTAGACTCGCAGGTGTTCTCGGTCAATAAACTGCGCCGAGGCGACCTGTTGCTTTCGCGCTATCTCCATTGGAAGCAAGGCTACCTTACCGCACGTCTTCAGCCGGACGAACGGAGCGTGATGATATTCGGCACAGTAGTGCCACCGACTGTGCTCGATGCAGATAACCCGGTCTACTGTACCGGCATTTTGCCTCTTGACTACGCCACTTGCGAAGTGACGGTTGAAATAATTGCTTAGTGCGTAGTGAGAATAATGTATAGTAGTGACGTGAAAATATGCGGCAACATGATTTCCCCTAATCATTGATTGACGGGAGTCCGATATAAGCTTACGGCTCTCCTCGGATTGGTGAGAAGTTTGAGAAGTGTGTATAATGTGTGTCCTGACGATAGGGTTTATGATTTGAACGTTTTAGCACGACATTGATGCAAGAATGTCGAATCGCTAAGGAGAGGATAAGGAGGAGATAGCTGAGAGCTAAGGAAAGGGTAACGGTATGCCTTGTATTACAAGAGATTACGGAGGTGATGCGGACACAATGAGAATGGTTGTCGGGAGAAGGAAGGTGTATTGGATACTATGAAGATGTGTATGTGAAAATGCTGGAAGAGTTATATTGAACAGACGTTAAATAATTGCGTATGCAACATGAGGATATTTACAGACTGTTTGTCGAAAATGGACAGACGGTGACTACAGACAGCCGTGTCTGTCCGGCAGGGGCTATATTTTTCGCGCTGAAAGGTGAGAAGTTCAACGGTAACAAATTCGCTGCCAAGGCGTTGGAGAACGGTTGCAGTTATGCTGTGGTAGACGAGGCAGAATATTGTCTGTCAGAACGCTGCATACTTGTGGATAATGCACTCACGGCATTGCAGCAGGTGGCGCATTTGCACCGGGTGAGGCTCGCGACACCTGTGGTCGGCATAACTGGCACTAACGGCAAGACGACAACGAAGGAACTTACGGCTGCCGTGTTAGGCCGCAAGTACAATGTGCTCTATACGGAGGGCAATCTGAACAACCATATCGGCGTGCCGCTGACACTGCTGCGCCTGCGTCCGGAGCATCAGATGGCTGTCGTAGAGATGGGGGCTAACCATCCGGGTGAGATAAAGGCTTTGGCCGCGATAGCATCGCCCGATGCTGGGTTAATAACTAATGTGGGCAAGGCGCACCTTGAAGGGTTCGGCTCATTCGAGGGGGTGATAAGCACGAAGTGTGAGCTTTATGAGAACCTGATGCGGCGCGGCGGGACGATATTCGCCGATGCGGCAAACCCGTATCTGATGCCGGCACTTGACGGCTATAAGCCGGTCACATACGGTGTGGGCTGTACGGAGGCCGATGTGTGCGGGCGTGTAGAGAGGTGTGCACCATTCGTTACGCTTTCATGGTGGACAGAAGCGGCTGGGAAGCACTGCGTGGATACGCATTTCATCGGGGCGTACAATGCGCAGAATATGCTAGCCGCCATTGCCGTGGGGCTGCATTACGGTGTCACCCCGGAGGAGATTGACGCCGCGCTGTCGGAATATGAGCCGAAGAACAACCGTTCTCAGCTGGTGCGGACTGGGCGGAATACGCTGATAGTCGATGCGTACAACGCTAATCCGACGAGTATGGAGGCGGCGATAAACAACTTCAGGATGATGGACGGCGGACACAAGGTGCTGATACTCGGCGATATGCTTGAACTGGGCAGCCAGTCGGAGGAGGAACACGCACGGGTGGTGCAGCTTGTTCGCGGGGGAGGGTTTGACGATGCCTTGTTTGTCGGCGGGGAGTTTGCCCGCACGGCACAGGGTTACAGGACATTCGCCGATGTCGCACAGTTGCGTGACTGGCTGGCGGACAACAGGATAGACGGTGCGACTGTGCTTATAAAAGGGTCCCACGGCATAGGGTTGCAGTCGATAATAGATTTGTTCTGACGGATATGAAGAGATTGTTTTGTGTGGTCTTTGCCATATCGGCGTTGTGCGCATGTGAGAAAGTCAATGTGAAAAGCCCTGTGCTGGATATGCCTGTCTACATGAAGGTCAACCTGATGAATGAGGCTATCTGTCTTGACATACTTGGAGGGTACTACGAGATATACCCCATGGAGGGCAACCGTCTGTATGTGAACCGCAGCGGGCAGGATGAAGTGCTGTACAACAACCGTTTGGGCGAGCGTTACGGCTATTCGGGCGTAGCGATATACCACACGTTCGACGGGCGTTACGTGGCCTATGACCTTTGCTGTCCGCACGAGTTGCGGGAGGATGTGCGCATCCGTTGCAGTATGGACGGCACGGCGCGATGCGATTCGTGCGGCACGGTCTATAACATCGGGTTCCAGAACGGGTGGCCTACATCAGGCCCGTCGCAGTATCCGTTGAAAGAGTACAAGGTCATACAGTATGTCAATGAGATAACAGTGACCAATTAGCCGTGCCTGGGGCTTTTATGTACTGCCGCCTTTTGTGCCGTATGCGGATGTGCGGAAAAATAGATGTTTTTTCATTTCTCCGCTTTGCGGGTTGGAAATAAACCATTACCTTTGCAATGGAGATAGGGGAGAGTACTTTCCTCCGCTTAAAGTCAGCAACTTAATACCTTAGTGAAATGAATATACCAAGCAATTTGAAGTACACGAAAGACCACGAGTGGATTCGCGTAGAGGGCGAGACCGCATACGTTGGCATTACTGATTTCGCTCAGAGCGAACTGGGTGAGATTGTGTTTGTTGAAAACGAGAAAGAAGGTGAGACAATCAAGGCCGGAGAGGTGTTCGGTTCTATCGAGGCTGTAAAGACAGTGTCTGACCTGCTCATGCCTGTCACCGGCGAGATACTCGAGGTGAACGCTGCACTGGAAGACAAACCGGAACTCGTGAACAACGACCCTTATGGCGAGGGGTGGATGATCAAGATTGCGGTTGCCGATGCTGCCGAGCTTGACTCGCTTCTCGATGCTGAGGGCTATAAGGCATTCATTGCTTAAAGGCGGTGATATATAGGTCAAAAAACGTTTCATGTCAAGGAGGCAGTTCCCGTCGGGGACTGCCTTTTTTGTGTTTCGGAAAATATAGCTGATGGTATGGTAATACTGGCATTGGGAACTAACCTTGGCGACTGTGCGGCCAATCTGAGGCGGGCGATTGGTGAGCTTGGCAGATATGGTGAAGTCGTGGCGGTATCAGGGGTGTATGGCTCTGACGCTTGGGGATTTGAGTCAGGAAACAGGTTTATGAATATAGTGCTGACGTACCGCACCGGGTTGTCTCCTGAGGCGCTTCTCGACTGTACGCATGAGATAGAGCGGCGTATGGGGCGCACGGCGAAGAGTACAGACGGCGGGTATAAGGATCGTATTATAGATATTGACCTGATAGACTATGACGGGATGACGCTCTCGACCGAAAGGCTCACGCTGCCGCACCCGCTGATGCAGGAGCGCAATTTTGTGCTGTATCCGCTGTGCGATGTAGCCCCGGAGTGGGTGCATCCGCTCTTTGGACTGACGGCGGCGGAGTTGAAAAGGCGTTCGCCGGACAGTTCACCCCTCGTACTGCTCGATGTGGAGTTGTCCGACGGAGTGACTGCATGACCGTCCATCATACTTATATCTGGTAATTGAATCCGAGGCTTATCAGTTCGTAGAACTGTATCTTGGGCTTTGTGCCGTCGGTGGTCTCGATTGTGTTGTCATAGCGCGGATGAAGCGTCACTTTGGCAGAGAGGAATCTGTTTATCAGGAAATTGCCTATTATTTCCCAATCGAGTTCCACTCCCTTTATGTCCCCGACATAGTTGGTATAGAACGAGAACTTCGTTTCTATGTTTATCTGGTCTGAGAACTTGTGCTTGAAGTTGATGCGCACCAGTCCGCCGAGCTGGTTGAGGTCTTTCTTTCCCTGTTTGATGCCGACTTTGCGCGCTATGCTGTTGGCGGGGTCAACACCCTCGTGGACAGTTGTATCCATGACATAGACGAACTTGTATGACAATGGCGAGACGAACACCGAGAGCTTGTCCTTGTACTTATAGTCCAGTCCGGCGGAAAGATAGAGGCGGATGGGCGAGAACGTCGATGCCGTGCGTTCGTATGAGTTCTCATTGAACATATTGAAAAACGGCGTGGAAAATTCGGCTTCCGCCGTGTAGAAGAATGTGCCGAACGCCTTTATACCCAGTTTTGAGTTTGCCTTCAGGAAATCTTCGTTCACTCTCACCTTGCGCAGAGTGTCGCTTCCCGCACTGTTAAGCCCGAGCCTCCATTCGAGTTTGTTGTCCCACTGTATGTTTTTGCTGTTGTTGTAATTGATGTACGCGTTGATGTTGGCCAGACCGTTGAGTGTACTTGTACCGCCGTTGTACCAGTTTTTCGAGATGTAATTCTGCGTGGCCTGCAATTGGAACTGCGCCCCGTGCTTCCAGAATGGGGCTTTGGGCATGTCTATGTCTATGGTGCTGTGGTCGAGCTTGCTGTCCACTTTCAGTTTCAGGTTGTCGGAAATCTGGCTGTTGATATGGCGCACGTTGATGTCGGTAAATTCCGGCAGTGCGCTGCTGTGGAACTTATATAGTTCCGGGTTGTTCTGGCGTATGTACGCCCGCGCTTCTCTCCTGAGTTCCTGCACCGTGGAGTCGTTCCCGTCAAAGGCCGTCACGCGCGGCACATCGGGATAGGATAGTACCCAGTCCATGAACAGTGTGTTTTGCGATGACTCCAGTATGGCGTCCCTGCGTATGGCAATGGTGTCGAGCTCCGCTATCAGCTCTTCGGCTGTAGGCTTTTTTATCTTGTCGAGATATGAGGTTTTTCTCTGGCGCGGTTTCGGTCGCTTTTTGCACAGCTTTTTCTCTGACGGCTGCACACGCACTGTGTCTGAAACAGCCTGTATGGAGTCCATCTCTATAGTGTCAGCCCCCGATATGCTGTCTCCGTATATTGTGTCCAAAGGCAGGCTGTCGCATGGAAGCGAGTCATGCAGGAGTGTGTCTCCCGGCATGATGGCGGTGAGAGTGTCCTCCGGCAGCACGGACAGTGAGTCCGCTACGGTGTCACGCCTGTCAGGCAGCAGCGGGCTCACGATATTTATCATGCGCACCACGGATGAGTCTATGGCGTATGTGTTGAGCCACATCTCTATTTCGTCATCGCTTATGGTCTCTCCGTCCTCATCGATGGCCTGTGCGTTGGCTCTCGACGGCACTATGCACATCAGCAGCGCGAAAACGGCCGCCGCTATGAGGTCTCTACTCATCCGCATCGTATTTCTGGAACAGGAAATCGTTGTAGGGGAAACGCTTCACGTGTATCTCTTTCACCTTGTCGTACAGCATCTGCTTCAGCTCGTCGATATTCTCTTTCTTCTTGGCCGATATGAATATGCAGTTGTCGTGCATATTCTGCATCCATGTCTTTTTCAGGTCGTCGAGGCTGTAGTTTTCCCGTCTCATCGGCGAGAGGTCGTCTTCCTCCTTCGGTGTGTATGTGAACGCATCTATCTTGTTGAACACCACTATCATCGGCTTCTCCTCCCCGCACACTTCGCGCAGGGTCTTGTTCACCACTTCATACTGTTCCTCGAAATTCGGGTGCGATATGTCCACTATGTGTACCAGCAGGTCGGCCTCCCTTACCTCGTCGAGTGTGCTCTTGAACGATTCCACGAGATGTGTCGGCAGCTTCCTTATGAATCCTACCGTGTCCGACATAAGGAACGGCAGGTTGTCCACTATCACCTTCCTCACCGTGGTGTCGAGTGTCGCGAAGAGCTTGTTTTCGGCGAACACGTCCGATTTGGCGAGCAGGTTCATCAATGTCGACTTGCCTACATTGGTGTAGCCGACAAGAGCCACGCGAACCATCTTCCCCCTGTTCTGCCTCTGTGTGGCCATCTGCCGGTCTATCGCCGCGAGTTTCGTCTTGAGCAGTGAAATCTTGTCGAGGATTATGCGGCGGTCGGTCTCTATCTGCGTCTCTCCCGGGCCGCGCATACCTATACCGCCGCGCTGGCGTTCGAGGTGTGTCCACATACGCGTCAGTCTCGGCAGAAGGTACTGGTACTGCGCGAGTTCCACCTGCGTCTTGGCCGATGCCGTCTGTGCCCGCTTGGCGAAGATGTCGAGTATGAGGTTCGTCCGGTCGAGTATCTTCACTTCGAGAGCCTTCTCTATGTTCCTGAGTTGAAGCGGAGACAGTTCGTCATCGAAAATCACCATGCCGACTGGCGTCTCGCTCTCCTCCATATTCGCAATGTACGCCTTGATTTCCTGCAATTTGCCCTCGCCGACGAATGTGCGCGAGTTCGCGTGGTCGAGCCTTTGGAAAAAGGTCTTTATGCAATGCGCCCCCGCCGTGTCGGCAAGAAACGCGAGTTCGTCTATATATTCGCGTGCCTTGGCCTCACTCTGCTGTGGGGTGATGATGCCCACCAGCACTGCGTTTTCTTCGTATATCTCTGTCTGTACTTCAATCATCTCATTATGTTTTGTCGTCTGCGGATGCGGCACTCCTTGTGGTTCTGCTGTTTCCCCGTCTCTCCTCCTTGTGCGGCGGGCACGGCGGAAACCGGAGGCGATGCCGGAACCCGGCTTGTCTCTGCCGGACTGTCCCGGCCTTGTACCGTCATCAGGTACAAAGGTACAAAATAATCCCAAAATGGTCATTAGGCTTTGCGCTGATTTCTGTGTATACACACTTGCCCGAAGGCATAGCGGGCTATGTCGAGGGGAAGTGCGTATACAATATACCGCCAGAAACCGGAAAGCAGCCAAAGAGTTTAGGAAAATGTATCCTTGCAAAACAACCCCTATTGCATAAGGACACGTGGTAAAACAATTTGCTTTCGCAAACTACTCAAAGCGTTCTAATGACCGTTTTGGGATAATCGGCAACGCACAAGATATGCGCTTCTTTGCGGCATACCGTTTTGCGCTCTCCTTCACCTGTCTCGTTCTTCGCTTGTCGGCAAATACATGACAGCGGGCTGCCGTCCGTAAAATCGCTCTCCCTACCTAATCTGACAATGTTACCTAAGGTTAAAAAGACGTACTCTCGCCGAAGCCACTCCGAAGCCCTCTTGGAGACCTTCCCTGACAGTAAGCACCTTTCCCGCCGTATTTTTACCCCCTATACCCAAGACAATACTTCTTATCTGGCTAACCTGTAAATGTCTATAAGCCAGCAGTATCCATATTGCGAGCAAGCAGACTTGCCGCTTTTCGCTCACCTTTCACTATTTTTGTATCATGGTTTCATGTTTGGCGACAGAGGATATGGTGTTCCGCGTGGCTGTGGATGAGGATTTCCCGGCCATTTGGGAGATAATCGTGCAGGCCAAGGCACGCATGGCCTCCGAGGGCAGGCGGCAGTGGGACGACAGCTATCCCCTGCCTGCTGACATACGCGGTGACATCCGCCGTGGTGAGGGTTATGTGTTGTGCCTTGCCGGTGCTGTGGTGGCTTATGGTGCGGTATCTTACAGAGGAGAGAAGGCATACGCCGCGCTGCGCGGCATATGGCAGATGGGTGAGCCTTATGTGGTGGTACACCGCCTTGCGGTGGCGGAGAGTGCGGTGCGGCGCGGCGTGGCCACGCGCTTCATCGGCGAGGCTTGTATGCAGGCTGTCAGGCGCGGAGTACGCAGCATGAGGGTTGACACGAAATACGACAACGCTGCCATGCTGCGGATTTTCGGCCGTATGGGGTTTGTCTTCCGTGGCAAGGTCTATTACCGTGAGACAGAGGAGCGGCTGGCGTTTGAGAAGCAGTTGTGCTGAGACTGATGTGCGCTGGGGGTGCGAAACAAGTGGCAACCGCCATCGTTTTACTGCCGGTTTTCTTTAATTTTGTATGCTGAAAGACTTACGGACAGATGAAATGTAAAAAGCATTTGAGTTTCGCTCAGATACTGAGCATGAGCATGGGCTTCATGGGTATCCAGATGGGGTTTGCCCTTCAGAATGCGAACGCGAGCCGTATATTGCAGACGTTCGGCGCAGGGGGGGACCATCTGTCGTGGTTCTGGATTGTCGCGCCGCTGACGGGCATGATAGTACAGCCCATAGTGGGGCATTATTCTGACAGGACGTGGTGCCGTCTCGGGCGGCGCAGACCCTATTTCCTTGCCGGTGCGCTGCTCACGGCTGTGGCTCTCGTGATGATGCCCAATGCGGGCATACTGGCCGCGCTGTGCCCCCCGGTGCTTGTGGGGGCGGGCTTCCTGATGATAATGGACGCGAGCATCAATGTGACTATGGAGCCTTTCCGCGCCCTCGTGGCCGACATGCTGCCCGATGACCAGACAACAACGGGCTTCTCCGTGCAGACTTTCCTCATAGGCATAGGAGCTGTGGCGGGCAGCTGGCTGCCGTATATACTGCTTAATGTCTTCGGTGTCGGCAATGGGACGACCGCAGACGGTGTGCCGATGAACCTTGTCATCTCGTTTGTGGTTGGTGCGGTGGTGCTGGTAGGCTCCATATTGTGGACAGTCTGCACGACTAAGGAGTATTCCCCGGAGGAGATGCGGGAGTTCGCGAAGGGCGATGTTGTCCGCAGGGAGGAGAAGGCTGGTCTGTCGGAGATATTCCGTGATATGGCTCAAATGCCTAAGACCATGCGTCAGCTGGGCGCGGTGCAGTTTTTCTCTTGGATAGCCCTGTTCGGGATGTGGGTCTACACGACCCCGGCCGTGGCGCAGCACGTCTACGGCACGACTGATGCGCAAAGCCCGCTCTATCAGGAGGCGGGCGACTGGGTGGGCATACTTTTCGGTGTGTACAATGCAGTGGCTATGGCCTTTGCACTGGCTCTTATCCCTATCGCGAAGCGGTTCGGCAGGAAGCGCACTCACGCTGTGGCCCTCGTCATAGGTGGCCTGAGCCTGATGTCGATGGCGTACATACAGACACCCGGTCTGCTCATCATACCTATGTTGGGAGTCGGCGTGGCATGGGCGAGTATCCTTGCCATGCCCTACGCGATACTCGCGCCGTCTCTGCCTGCTGACAAGACGGGTGTATATATGGGTATCTTCAATTTCTTCATCACGATACCGCAGATAGTCAACGCGCTGTTCAGCGGTCTTGTGCTGAAATACTTCTTTGCCTCGGAGAGCATCTGGATGCTTGTGTTCAGCGGCGTGATGCTTGTGTGCGGTGCTGTGTGTGCCATGCGCATCAGGGAGGCGGACTGATAAATTAATGATTAACTAACAGACAGATTAGATATGAGAAAAGTTCTGGTATTGGTTTCAGTACTGTGCTTTTGCACAGCAGTTATGGCCAAAAAGGATTTGGTCACGAGGGTAGAGCCTGCCGAATGGTGGGCGGGTATGGCTCATGAGGAGTTGCAGCTTATGCTCTATGGCGAAGACATAGCGGAGGCGGAGGTGAGGTTCGAGGATGACGCGCTGCGGATAGACCGCATAGAGAGGACGGACAACCCTAACTATATGTTCCTGTATGTTGATGTGAAGGATGCTGCGGCAGGCGATTATAAGCTGATGGTGAAGAAAGGGGGCAAACGTCAGGCGATAGCCTACCGCCTGAACAGCCGCCGCGAAGGCAGTGCGTTGCGCAGGAGTTTCGGCACTGAGGATGCGATATACCTCATCATGCCCGACCGTTTTGCCAACGGCAACAGGGAGAATGACTTAGTGGAGGGATATCATGAGGGAGTTGTGCCGGGAGACCTGAAAATGAGGCAGGGAGGCGACATAGAGGGCATCATCAGGCATCTCGACTATATAGCAGACCTTGGCATGACGGCCGTGTGGACCACACCGATGCTGGAGGACAACGACCTGTCTATGTCGTATCACCACTATGCGTGTACGGATTATTACAAGGTAGACCCGCGCTTCGGGACAAACAGGGATTACCGGCGGCTGGCTGACGAGTGCCATCTGCGCGGCCTCAAACTGATAATAGACGTAGTGCCGAACCACTGCGGGTGGCAGCACTGGTGGCACAACGACTTGCCCGCTAAGGACTGGTATAACCGGTGGGAGGAGTTTACCCGCACCAATTACAATACGACGGTATGGACAGACCCGCACAGGAGCGACTATGATATGAAGCTGCTGCGCGACGGGTGGTTCGACACTAATATGCCCGACATGAACCTGAACAATCCGCTGGTGTTCGACTATGTGCGTCAGGCATATACCTATTGGATAGAGTATGCCGATATAGACGGTGTGCGCGTAGACACATACCCTTATAACGACATACATACGGCGGCGCGGCTGATGAACGCGCTTAACAGGGAGTACCCCAACCTTACGATTGTCGGTGAGTGCTGGGTGAAGTCGGTCACGGAGATGGCCTACTACCAGACTGGTGCGAATAACAGGGACGGTTTCGACTCCGGGTTGCAGAGCGTTATGGACTTCACCATGAAAGACTATTTCGACTGCGTGTTCAAAGAGCCGGAGGCGTGGAACACGGGCGTGATACGCTTCTACAATCATATGGCACTCGATTTCGCCATACCGAATCCCGACATGGTGATGAATATGCTCGACAATCACGACATGAGCCGTTTCGCGGCGGAGGTGAACTACGACAAGCGGCTGTACAAGATGGGGCTTGCGCTTGTCTCCACGCTGAGGGGTTACCCGCAGTTCTATTACGGCGATGAGATAATGCAGATAAGCCCGAAAGGGGGCTACGAGAACTGCCGCCACAATATGATGGGCGGCTGGGATGGCGACCCGCGCTCTGTCTTCACACGGGAGGGGCGCACTGCGGACGAAAACGAGATATACGATTATCTATCCGCCCTGCTCAATTTCAGAAAGGCGTGTCCGGCGTTTCACACCGGGAGCAAGATGAAGCAGTTCATTCCGCGAGACGGCATCTATACTTTCTTCCTTTATCAGGGTGATGCGAAAGTGATGGTAGTCACGAACAATAACGAAGAGGAGAGGGTGTTGCAGACAGCACCTTTCGCCGAGATGGAGATTGAGGGGCACACTGTCCGCAGTGTCACTTCGGGCGAGGAGTTTGTGATGGGCAAGGAGCTGCGGGTGCCGGGCAAGACGGTGCTTGTGCTGGAGATAATGTAGGCTTGATTACGAAAGACGAGGTGTAAGGTGTCGCCGCCGTGAGGTAACAATACCCCACGGCGGCGATGTTTTTGGGATGCCGGTCAGCGGCGGCCATGACGTTTCTCCGGTGTCGGGCAGGTGAAGTCGAGATAGGGAGCGAGGCGCGTCACATCGGCGGGAGTGAACTCCGGCAGAGTGAGCAGTTCGCCGATGGAGTCGATGCAGCCGCCTTTGTTC
>JADIMV010000075.1 GCA_017694515.1 Candidatus Aphodosoma intestinipullorum | reverse complement strand
GTATAAACATATTTTTTGAACCGTGTCACCCTAAAATGGGTGACACAAAATTACAAAATATTGTTTATCAGCAAATTATAATATTGAGGTTTTTTGAGTGACGAAGTCAGGGGGAGATGCCTTGGAACGATTGTCCGGGGCATCTCTTTTTATATACCGCTCACATTACCGCACAGCCCTCCGTCCCGACAAATACGGAAAAGACACCGTCCCGCTGAGGAAATGCCTTTCTCAGCGGGACGGTGTCTTTTGTTATATAAGCCGCACTCGCGTTTTTTACTTCATCAGTGAGACACTACGTTTGATAAACTCAGCCAAATCCTTACCTTTCAGCATATTATTGGAGAGCAAAGCAAGGTCGATAAGCTGTTTCACGCGGCTGTCCGACTCGGCAAAGGCAGAATAGACCGCGCTCTTCTCACTGCCGAGTTCTGAAAGCTGACGGTCAATGCCTTCAAGTTCCTCTTTCTCGGCTGTCGGAATCTCATCGTCCTTCTTGCCCTTATGCGCCTTCTTCAGTTCCACCTTGCGCTGGTCAAGACCATGAATCTTCTCCGCAATCGGCGCAATCTTCTCGGCACACGCTTCCTCCTCGGCCTTCACTATCTCGCGGACAAGCGGATGAGCCGCATTGAGCACAAGATTATAATTGTCTGGCATCTCACCATAGAAACTCATCATCGGGTTACCGCCCGTGGCAGCCATGTCCTTCATCCGGCGCATGAACTCATTGCGCGTAATGACTACTGGCAACGCTTCCGCGCCGAGATTTTCCATGGAAACGATGAACTCCGCCTTCTCCACCTTCGGGAGCTGGCTCTGGAAGACAGCCGAAAGCGCGTTCTGCTCATCGGCAGAGAACTCTACCTTCGGCGCATCGGCTTTCACTATCAGCTTGTCTATCACATCGCTGTCCACGCGCACGAAACGGCTCTTCTCCAGTTTCTGTTCAAGCAGTCCTACCCAGTGGGCATCGAGCTGACCGTCGAGCAACAGCACATCATAACCCTTCGCCTTTGCCGCCTCGATATACGTATGCTGCTCCTCCACATTGTTGGCATAAAGATAGATGAGCGTATTGTCCTTGTCCGTCTGCTCCCCTTTAATCAGGTCGCGGTACTCGTTGAGGGAGAAATATTTGCCGTCAACATTTTTCAGCAGGGCAAACTCCATGGCCTTCTCGCAGAACTTCTCCTCGGTAAGCATACCGAAGATAATGAATATGCGCAGGTCGTCCCACTTCTCTTCGAACTCCTGACGGCTGTTCTTGAATATATCCGCAAGGCGGTCGGCCACCTTCTTCGTGATATGGCCGGAAATCTTCTTCACATTCGCGTCGCTCTGCAAATAGCTGCGGCTCACGTTGAGCGGTATGTCCGGCGAATCGATAACGCCATGGAGCAGGGTGAGAAATTCGGGCACTATGCCCTCCACCGAGTCTGTCACGAACACCTGATTGCAATAGAGCTGTATCTTGTTACGGTCAATGTGTACATTTGGTTTCAGTTTCGGGAAATAAAGTATTCCAGTGAGGTTGAACGGATAGTCCACATTCAGGTGTATGTGGAACAGGGGCTCCTCGGCATACGGATAGAGTTCGCGGTAGAACTTGGCGTAGTCTTCTTCCGTCAGGTCGGCAGGCTTACGCGTCCACGCCGGAGTGGTGTCGTTGATTATGTTCCACTCGTCCGTCTCCACCTCCTTGCCGTCCTTCCACTCTTTCTTCTTGCCGAATACAATATTGACCGGCAGGAACTTGCAGTATTTATTGAGCAGGGTAGATATGCGCGCCTCCTCGAGAAACTCCTTGTTGTCGTCGTCAATATGCAGCACAATGTCCGTGCCGCGCCTCTCCTTGTCGCACTCTTCGAGCGTATACTCAGGCGAGCCGTCGCACGTCCAGTGCTGCGCGTGCGCGTCCTTATATGATTTAGTAAAAATCTCCACACGCTTGGAGACCATAAATGCCGAATAGAAGCCAAGTCCGAAATGGCCTATGATGGCGTTAGCGTCGTTCTTGTACTTGTCGAGAAACTCCGTCGCGCCTGAAAACGCTATCTGGTTGATATACTTCTCAATCTCCTCCGCCGTCATGCCCACGCCGTGGTCGCTGACAGTGAGCGTACCTTTATTCTTGTCTACCGACACATATACATTCGTGTCGCCCATCTCGCTCTTGAACTCTCCGACTGAAGCGAGCGTCTTCAGTTTCTGCGTAGCGTCCACCGCATTGGAGACAAGCTCACGCAGGAAAATCTCATGATCACTGTAAAGAAACTTCTTGATTACGGGGAAGATATTGTCTGTCGTCACCCCTATATTGCCTTTTGCCATAGCTATATGTTTTTTGTTTGTTGTCATTCGGCATATCGTGCCGGACACCGCACAGCCCGCAGATGACGGCGTACAGATGTCCGTCGCAGACCATTCAAAATAAATGCCAAAGGCAATAGCAGATGACAAATATACAGCACTGTGACTTTTTGGCAGACAAAATCGCACGTACACTTTTCTATAGTGTCCGTCGGGATAAAGTTACTGGACAGGATAAACACACCGCACCGCCCGTCTTAGACGGACAACCGTCATTCCGCCCCATTGACGCGCAGGACGAATGCGTCAAGATCAGGATTGCGCGAAAGACGGCCGTGGTCAAGGCAAACCGTATCGAACCGCCCCACGTTGCACAGCTTTCGGTCAGGCAGACGGTATATCTTCTGCAAGAACACATACTTCACCCCCTCCTGATAGAGGGACAATTCAGAGACGAACGATTCGCCCGACCGGAGCGGGTACTTGTATGCCAGCTCCACACGCGCCACAACGAAATCAATCCCCTCCTCGTGCATTCGTGAGAAACTGATGCCGTGCGTCATGAGGAATTCATGACGCGTATGCTCATAATAATGCTGATAGTTCGCGTTATTCACTATGCCCTGCAAATCGCACTCATAGTCACGCACCTTAAATTCAAGTGAATATACCGTTTTAGCCATAATCATTGCCTTGTCAGATACCCCGCGTCAGGATAATGCAGCCCGGAAGCATATCCTCCAGAACCTGCTCATCGAGTTACGCTGAGGTGCATCTTATCCTCTGCAAAATTAGGCAAAAGCAATAACAATTCAAAAAACTTATCCGGATGCCTGCCCCTGTACACCCTCCCTCCATCACACCCGCAATACAAATTAAAGTTAAAAACACGTACTCTCAGACCATCTGTCGGCCATCTTCCCGCCATCATGTCCCAATTCACACCTGCTCCGGCAACCAATAAACGATTAAACCCAAAACGCTTTTCCTATAAATACACGCGCACACAATCCAATCACATATAAACACCTGTAAACTACCGTATTAAATAATAATCTACGCATTTGTAACAACTTTATTACTAATAAGGTTGTTACTGACATGAATATTCCGTACTTTTGTAACTGGATTACAGGTAGATACTTTTTACCCTATAACCCGGATTTCATATTCCGTTAAACCCAAATTCGGTTATTAGGCTTTGCTCTGATTCCCGGGTATATGTCATCCTGACTTTTAATATACATAGCGGGTTATGTCAATGAAAAGGCTGGACACAGAGCCTACAAACCGGAAACGACCAAAGAGCATGACCAAACGTTCTAATGACATCTAAGTTTGGGCTAAAAGAACATTTGTCAATACATGGATAACAAACCTTTTGTATTTGGAGTCGCGGCATCTGGAGACAATTTCACTGACCGTGAGAATGAGACCGCGCGTCTACTGTTGAATTTCCGACATGGGGTGAATACAGTGCTGATTTCACCGCGCCGTTGGGGAAAGACCTCTCTCGTAAAGAAAGTATGTGGCATAGCGCAGTCCGACAAACTCAAGATTGTATATCTTGACGCGTTTTCATGCCGCAGTGACAAGGATTTCTATGACGCTTTTGCCGTTGCTGTTCTCAGGCAGACCTCATCACGGCTGGAAGAATGGCTGGCTGATGCACGTAATTTCCTTTCGCGCATCAGTCCTAAAATATCATTGGGCACTGACCCTATGTCCGATTTCTCCATATCTCTTGACGTGAACCCCAAGAGTGCCGATGTCGATGAAATATTGCAGCTCCCAGAAAAGATAGCTCATAGAAAGGGATGCAATATCGTGGTCTGCATTGATGAGTTCCAGCAGATTTCGGAGTTCAAGGACTCCAAGGCTTTCCAAAAGCGGTTGCGCTCGGTGTGGCAGCTGCAGAAGTCGGTCTCTTACTGCCTTTTCGGCAGCAAGAAGCATCTGATGAACGAGTTGTTCGACAAAAAGAGCCTGCCGTTCTATAAATTCGGGGACATCATTTATCTGCCGAAAATCGGGACAGCGGATTGGGTGAGCTACATATGCGGACGCTTTGAGGACACAGGCAAGCATATTTCCGAAGAATTGGCAGCAACGATTTGTCGGAAAGTGGACAACCACTCCTCCTATGTACAGCAGTTAGCCTGGCTGGTATGGATTTGCACTGACGGCGTAGCCACGGAACATGACGTGGAGTCGGCCTGTCAGGACATCATCGATCAGAACACTCCGCTCTTTGAAAAACAGACCGAGGGTCTCACTGCTTATCAGATGAACTTC
>JADIMV010000074.1 GCA_017694515.1 Candidatus Aphodosoma intestinipullorum | reverse complement strand
GGATGTTATTGTAGGATATGACAGTGTGTGACAAAAAAATGTTAAAACGTCATGTTTAGGGTCTGATATGGAGGGGGGTGACAGGCTGTGCGAGTGGGTGTCAGTCCTGTTGCGCGGTGCGGCCGGAGGCGGCAAGGCGTTCCTCGAGGCGCAACATCTCATCGCGCCACTGCGCGGCTTCGATGAACTCGAGTTTCTTCGCGGCCTCGGTCATGCGGCGGTGGGCGTTGTCTATGGCCTTTTGCAGAGCCTTCGGGGTCATGTATTCAACAACGGGGTCGGCGGCTATCTGCGTGCGCTCAGGCTCTATGTAGGCGTGCGCCTCTTTCGGCGCGAGGTGGGAGAGGGCTGACGATGTGCGGCGCGTGATGGCCTGCGGCGTGATGCCGTGCTCCGCGTTGTAGCGCATCTGTTTCTCGCGGCGGCGGGCTGTCTCGTCGATGGTCTGCTGCATACTTTCGGTGATGGTGTCGGCGTACATTATCACTTTCCCGTTGAGGTTGCGTGCGGCGCGTCCGGCGGTCTGCGTGAGTGAGCGGTGGGAGCGGAGGAAACCCTCCTTGTCGGCATCGAGTATGGCAACGAGGGAGACCTGCGGCAGGTCGAGTCCTTCGCGGAGGAGGTTGACTCCAATCAGTACGTCGAATAGCCCGTCGCGCAGCTCCTCCATGATGCGCACGCGCTCCAGAGTGTCGATGTCGGAGTGGATGTAGTTGCAGCGTATACCAGCGCGTTCGAAGTATTTGTTCAGCTCTTCGGCCATGCGCTTTGTGAGCGTGGTGACCAGCACGCGCTCATCGCGCTCTGCACGGACTGCTATTTCCTCCATGAGGTCGTCTATCTGGTTGAGCGTGGGGCGTACGTCTATTACGGGGTCGAGTAGGCCGGTGGGGCGGATGACCTGCTCGACTATCACGCCGCCGCTTTTTGCCAGTTCGTAGTCCGCCGGTGTCGCGCTGACGTATATGGCACGTTTGATAATCTGCTCGAACTCCTCGAATTTGAGGGGGCGGTTGTCCAGCGCGGCGGGGAGACGGAAGCCGTAGTCCACGAGGTTGCGCTTGCGGGAGTAGTCGCCGCCATACATGGCGCGTATCTGCGGGATGGTCACATGGCTTTCGTCGACTATGAGCAGGAAGTCTTTCGGGAAATAGTCCAGCAGACAGAAGGGGCGGCTGCCGGGTGCGCGTCCGTCGAAATAGCGCGAATAGTTCTCTATTCCGGAGCAGTAGCCGACTTCGCGTATCATCTCTATGTCGTAGTTCACGCGCTCATAGAGGCGTTTGGCCTCGTATGGCTTGTCTATGCTGCGGAAGTAGTCCACCTGTTTGCCGAGGTCGAGGGCTATCTGGTCTATCGCACTGTCGATACGCTCTTTAGTTGTCACGAAGATGTTGGCGGGGTAGATGTTGAAGGAGTCGAACACGTCGAGCGTGTGGCCGTTGGCGGGGTCGATGCTCTCTATGGAGTCTACCTCGTCGTCCCAAAGGATGATGCGCAACACGTAGTCCGTGTAGGCGAGGAATATGTCTATCGTGTCGCCCTTCACGCGGAAGTTTCCCCGGTTGAGTTCCAGTTCGTTGCGTGTGTAGAGCGCATCGACAAGCTGACGCAGTAGCCTGCTACGGCTTATCTTCGCGCCGCGCCGTACTTCTATGCAGTTGTGAGTGAAATCGTCGGGGTTGCCGATGCCGTAGAGGCACGAGACGGACGAGACCACTATTACGTCCTGCCGTCCGGAGAGGAGCGCCGATGTGGCCGACAGGCGCAGCTTCTCAATCTCGCCGTTGATGGCGAGGTCTTTCTCTATGTATGTGTCTGTGGTCGGGATGTACGCTTCCGGCTGGTAGTAGTCGTAGTAAGAGACGAAATATTCGACTGCGTTGTGCGGGAAGAATGCCTTGAATTCGCTGTACAGCTGCGCGGCGAGGGTCTTGTTGTGGCTCAGTACGAGTGCGGGACGGCCGTAGTTGGCTATGACATTGGCCATGGTGAATGTCTTGCCGGAGCCGGTCACGCCGAGGAGTGTCTGGAACGGCACTCCGCCGCGCAGGCCGTCGGTCAGTTCGCGTATTGCCTCGGGCTGGTCGCCAGTGGGCTGGAATTCGGATGTGATAGCGTAGTCGGACATTTCCCTCCCCCCTATGAGATTGTTACAACCACTTTTTCCATCGGAAGAAGAGCAGGATGACAACCACGCAGATGACCATCAGTCCGAGTGCGTAGAGGTAGCCGTGCTCCCATCCGAGTTCCGGCATATTGAAGTTCATTCCGTATATGCTCGCCACGAGTGTGGGCGGCATGAATATGACGCTCACTATCGTGAATGTCTTGGTTATCTTGTTCTGCTGGAGGTTGATGAGGCCGAGGAACGCATCCTGCAAATACTCCAGACGGTCAAACGAGAAACGCGTGTGCTCAAAGAGCGAATTGATGTCCTTGATGACGATGGAGAGCTTGGCCTTTGCATCTGTCGGGAAGAGCTCGCTGCGGAGTATGTTGGAGCAGACGCGCGACTTGTCCACTATGTTCTCCCGAATTTTCATGGTCTTCTCCTGTAGCTCCTTGATGTCTATGAGTATGTCGTCGTCCAAGTCCTCGTTAGCTTTCAAACGGTTCGACAGGACGGTTATCTCGCGGGTCATTTCCTCTATCATATCGGCATCGTAGTCGACACGGGTCTCAAGCAGGGCGACAAGCACATGGTGTCCACTGAGGTAGTTGCGCGGGTTGGCGAACATCTTCTTCACCGTTTCGTTGAATGACCGCAACTGCTCGTTACGCACGGAGATTAGTATGTTATTCTTGATTATGAACGAGATGGTCTCCTCCTCGAATGAGTCGAGAAGGAAACTGGAGTTGGCCACGATGCTGTCCTCCGTTTCCATGTAGCGGGATGAAAGCTCGATTTCCTCCATCTCTTCCTCTTCCTGTATGTAGATTTTGAGGAACTGCTCAAGTTCGCTCTCCACATCGACATCCACATCGATGAGGTCTATCCAGAGACATGAGCTGAGCGGCACTTCTTTGAGCGTCTCGATGGTCTTCGATATTTTGATGCGTCCGTTGTCCTTGTAGAATATCCTGAGTTCTGACATAATCGCTTCTGAATTTCATTCCGGAGAGTCAGCGGCTCTCGTTCCCCAATATCTCTGGAGTTGCCACGGGCGTTTCCGGGGTAAATGTTTTTCCGTTAGTTTGTTTCTCTCAATGAAATCCCTGCTACGGCCCTGTCGACGGAATTTGTGTGGCGTTGTTGCCTGTCACCGCAGGACATTGTTCCAGAATGTCAGCATAATGCGGTGTCCGCCGGCAGAGCCGGTCGCGATGGAGGCTGGCTCAGAATTTCCTGCACGAGGTTTGTCAGGTCAATGAAACCCTTGACGGAAATCTGTTCCGGTCGCAGACCGAAGACCGACTCGGCCATCTCCCTGCCCTGCATCATCGGCTTGAGCGAATTGCGCAGAGTCTTGCGCCGCTGATTGAATGCCGTCTTGACCACTCGGATGAAAAGCCGTTCATCGCATCCGAGGTCATGTGTGGAGTTGCGCGTCATGCGTATGACGGCCGACTTTACCTTGGGGGGCGGGTTGAACACGTGCTCGTGGACAGTGAAAAGGTATTCTATGTCGTAAAACGCCTGCAACAGGGCGGAAGTGATACCGTAGGTCTTGCTCCCGTGCGGGGCGGCAATGCGCTCGGCCACCTCTTTCTGTATCATGCCCGCGCAGACGGGTATCTGATCCCTGTATTCCAGTACTTTGAAGAATATCTGGCTCGATATGTTGTATGGATAGTTGCCTATGACCATGAATGGACTGTCGCCGTACAGGGCTTTGAGGTCCATCTTGAGGAAGTCGCCTTCTATAAGTCTGAGCGTGGGGTAGTGCGTTCGGAGGTAGCTGACCGACTCGGGGTCTATTTCTACGGCTGTGAGGTCGATGAGCGGGTTGAGCATCAAGTGGCGCGTCAAGACTCCCATGCCAGGCCCTATTTCAAGTACGGGTGCGGGTGCAGTCAAACCGAGTGACGAAGCTATGCGCTCCGCCACACTTTCGTCCGTGAGGAAATGCTGCCCCAGATATTTTTTCGCCCTTACTTCGCTCATCAGGCATTGTCAGAGTTTCTGTCTGTTTGTTATTTGTCGGGTTTGTCTTATCTTTGCACGTAGACGTGCGAAGACAGGATGCGCCTCAACAAAAGCAGTCAAACAAGTTTGCCACTTTTGTATTCGACTTTCGCTATCTTTGTTTCACGGAGACAGGATTCGGTTCGGCAATGCCAACCAAACAGGTTTGTTGCCATTGCTCTCACCTTTCACTATCTTTGCCACGTGTTTTCCGCCAGCCGCTACCGCGCTGTGAGCAGTCGGCCGTATTTGCCTTGCATTAAGGCTTTAATACAAGACACAAAAGTAGCAATATTTGGAATAACGGCAAAACGTAACAAGAAAAAACTGAGATGACGATGCATCCGGTAAACGCCTTTTTGCAGAAATACATATCGGCTGCGGTTGATTTTTTTTACCGTCCGTTCCGTAGTCTGGTGCCGAGGCAGCTGTTCCGCTATGGCCTTACGGGCGGCGCGAATGTCTGTTTCGACTGGGTACTGTATCTCATATTCTATAACTTCGTATTTGACAAGCAGGAGGTTCATGTGGGGTTTCTTGCTTTCACTCCACATATCGCATCGTTCATATTTACGTTCCCCATCACATTCCTTTCCGGATTCTGGCTGGCGCGGTACATATCATTCTCAGAAAGTCCGCTGCGCGGACGCACGCAGCTGGTGCGTTACCTTTTCACGGTGCTGTCATGTATAGTACTTAACTACGTGTGCCTCAAACTGTTCGTTGAGGTGTGCGGCATATACCCGACCCCGTCAAAGATGCTCACTACGGCGGTGACGACCCTTTTCAGCTATTTCATGCAGAAACATTTCTCTTTCAAGGCATAGACCCGTGGGAGAGTGGCCGTGAGTGTTTCCACAACGGTGGTTGTGCCAGTGTGAGATAGTTGTTTGCAGGCTGTAATGGTGCGCCGTCCCTTATTTCTTCAAAAATTAACCACAATTCACGGCTTGATTAGTTCCCCTGCACTTCCTTTTAATCCACATTAATAAAATTTCGAGTTAAAAATGGTGAATGCTATAGTTAATGTTCCGATTGTTTTTTATCTTTGTCGTGCCGATTTATGTAAAAAGGATTAGACGCATCACAGAAAAGTCTTAAATCAGACATCCTGTTTAGTTAAAGCCGACCGTTTAACACTTTTGTTTTTTATGAAAAAGAACAGTGTTTGGATTTTGATATTTTTTATGACGGTGACTTTTGTCGGCCTGCTTCTCCTGCAATTGAGGTATATAAACCAGAGCAGCAATATGGTCAGGGAGCAGTTCGGCGATGCCGTCAGGCGTAGCCTGTACCGAGTGGTCTGCGAAGTTGAGGAGGCCGAGGTGCGCAAGTTCATAGACCAGACGCTTGAAGGCGAGGGCTCCTGCGATATGGCGGCCACGAAAGAGGTGCTCGGCGAATATGCGGCTTCATCGGCCAGACCGAGTGTGTTTTTCAGCGAACGCGATTCGCTGCTTGTGCCGGGGGAGGAGTCCTATTATACGGTCAAGCCTAAGGGAAAAGGTTCGTTGCAGAACATGAATAAGGAGTTTAACGCCCGTTATTACGCGCGGTTCATGCGCACAAAGTCACTTTTGGACGTTGTGATGGCGCGGCTCGTGAACGAAGCACCAAACAGCGACATCACGGAGCGGGTGGATATGGAGGCACTGGACGGGATGATAAAGACGAGTCTGCATAATAACGGTATCGACCTCGCCTATCATTTCATGGTGGTAGACCGGTGGAACAACATAGTCTATTCGTGTCATGGCAGCGGTATGCTGGACAACAGGACTGTGGGGTACAGACAGAGGTTTTTCCCGCAAGACAAGGAGGGAACGGGGTATTACCTGTATCTGTTCTTTCCGGACGAGGAGATGTATTACGCCCGGTCAATGGGGCTGCTGATACCATCGGTGCTTCTGTCGCTACTGTTGTTCGCCACATTCGTACTGACTATCATATATATATTCAGGCAGAAGTGGGTCAATGAGATGAAGAACGATTTCGTGAACAACATGACGCACGAACTGAAGACTCCCGTGTCGTCCATATCGCTGGCAGCGCAGATGCTCAATGACCCTGCGGTGAACAAGTCGCCGATGCTGCTCGAACACATATCGCACGTGATACGCGATGAGACGAAGCGCCTCTCGTTCCAAGTGGAGAAGGTGTTGCAGATGTCGGTATATGACGGGAACAAGAAGTATACTTTCAATTTCCGGGAGTTGGACATAAACGAGATGATAGAGAACATCGTGGGCAATTTCTCGTTGAAGGTACAGGCCAAGGGCGGACGGATAAAGACCAAGCTCGCCGCATCGAATGCGGATGCAGAGGTAGACGAGATGCATTTCGGCAATGTCATCTACAACCTTATGGACAATGCGGTGAAGTACGCGCGTCCTGATGTGCCGCTCATACTCCTTGTCTCGACATGGAACGAGAAAAATAAGCTATTCATCTCTATAGAGGATAACGGCATAGGCATAAAGAAGGAGTATCAGAAACATATATTCGACAAGTTCTACCGTGTGCCTACGGGCAACCGTCACGATGTGAAGGGCTTCGGCCTCGGCCTGAGCTATGTGAAGAGGATAGTGACGGAACATAAGGGCAACATCCGCGTGGAGTCAGAGGAGAATGTCGGAACGAAGTTCATAATAGAAATACCGGCAGTGTCATAGACGGGATGTGCGCCATACTCAGGACGGGAGGCTGTCATGTGCCGGAGACGGGCCTGTGTCAGTCCTGTAAGCAAGAACGGGTCATGACTGCCACGCGGGAGACTTGGGATGAGGAATTTATTTGTAAAATCAATAACCTTAAAATTAGTCGTTTATGATGATGGAAAAAGTAAAGATTCTGTTGTGTGAAGATGACGAGAACCTCGGTATGTTGCTCCGTGAGTATCTTCAGGCCAAGGGCTTCGATGTAAATCTGATGCCCGACGGTGAGGCTGGTTACCAGTCGTTTGTAAACGAGAGATACGACCTCTGTATCCTCGATGTCATGATGCCAAAGAAGGACGGTTTCACTCTCGCCCAGGATATCCGTAAGATAAATGGCATAATCCCCATAGTGTTCCTGACGGCGAAGTCGCTTAAGGAGGATGTGCTCGAAGGCTTCAAGATAGGGGCTGATGACTATATCACAAAACCGTTCTCGATGGAGGAGATGCTGTTCCGCATCGAGGCTATCATGCGCCGTGTCAGCGGTAAGAAGAACAAGAACGGCAACGAGTACCGTCTCGGCAAGATGGTGTTCGACACTCAGAAACAGCTGCTCATCTCAGACCAGCGCACTGTGAAGCTGACTACCAAGGAGTCTGAGCTGCTGACACTTCTCGTGCAGAATGTCAACAACATACTTGAGCGTAACTACGCGCTGAAGACTATATGGGTGGAGGACAATTATTTCAATGCCCGCAGCATGGATGTGTATATCACCAAGCTCCGCAAGCTCCTCAAAGATGACCCGGATGTGGAGATTATCAATATCCACGGAAAGGGCTACAAGCTCATTATTCCTGACTGAGCGGAGGACAGGATAAAGCAGTAAAATGATAAGCCGCGCCGGAGATTGTCTCCGGCGCGGCTTATCATTTTTGTATAGGTATACCGCCGTGCCTACCGACGTTTCCCGAAGAAGAAGCCGAAGACGGGCGACTGGCGGTTGAGCAGCGGCATGACTTTATCGGCCGGCAGCATGATTTCTACTGCGCCGAAAGAGTAGGGCGCGATGTCGTATGGGTTGTACTGGTAGACGATGCCGCTATCGGTTATGTGGAAATTACCGTTTGGCACTATGTTCCTGTCATTGAAGTATTCGTTTTTCTCGCGGGGTAATATGGTGTCGTTGCGGAGACGGTCGGCCTCGCTGACGAGCAGTTCCGTGAGGCGGTCTTTCGCCGCGGGGTCGAACACATCGTCCTCGTGCAGCGGTGTGCCATCGGGCAGGCGGTATGTGAAGTGCTGTACAGTCTGTAGCCCGTGCGCTCCGCCCTGATAGATGTAGAGCGTGCGGCTGTAGCAGAGGAATGAGTCGGCGGCGAATGTCACGCTGCCATGCAGTTTCTCTTCGTAGCGCATCTGTACTGTTCCGGCGAAATCTTCTATTTCGGGGATAGTCATTTCGGCGCGTATGGTGTCGGCATAGTTTTCGAGCAGCCTGCGGTCCGTTTTTCCTGTGAACTGCCGGCCTAATACGTCAGATATTATGTTGTTGCGGAGAGCTTCTGTCTCGTAGTCTTCGGGGAGGGCTATTTCCGCGATGAGCGAGAAGCGGAGCGAGGCATCAGCGGTGTCGATACGGCTGTAAGTCAAGGTGTCAAATGAGAGCGCGGCGGGCTGATTTGTAGTGCCCTGCCGTGATTCGCCGGCGCAACCGGAGAGAAGGGCGGCGAGGAACAGGACCGCAACGGACAGGGCCGCAAAGGCGGTCGCGATGAAGCTACGATAAGTCATGGTCAAGATGTATTTTGGTTAGACACGTCAAAGGTAGCACAATTAGTCCGAACGGCAAAATGGGCGGAGGCGGATGACACGCGGGAGCGGGTGGGGCGGGTGAGAAGCGGGCAGGACTCCGGAGGGTCTTCGGGAGGGCTTCGGAGTGTCTCCGTCGAGAGTACGTGTTTTTAACTTTTGTTTGTATAAGATGGGACGGCGGACTGCACAGAAGACGGAGGAGGAAAGTAACGGCGAGGAGTGTGTGATGAGGGAGGTGAGTACGGAGGGGAGGTTTTGGTTTGTATGGAAAAAATGCATACCTTTGCAGCCCGTTGCGCGGAGTGTCCGCCGACGAGTTAAGAGATAGATTATTAACCAATTCCATATTTATATACTGTCATGGCTTTTACCAATAACGTGATGATAGTCCGCCACGGACTGTTGGCAAAACTTGTGAAACTCTGGAAAGACAATCAGCTGGTGGAGGAGATAGACCATCTGCCTATCAAGCTGTCGCCGCGCCACAGCAAGGTGCGCGGGCGTTGCTGCGTGCATAAGGAGCGCGCGGTGTGGAAATACAAGATGTTCCCGCTGCTCGGTTTCGACATGACGGACGAGAAGGATGAGCTGACGCCGCTGTCGCACTATGCACAGGAGGCCATAACAAGGAAGAAGAACCTGAAAGAGAATATACTGTGCGTGATGGACGAGGCTTGCTCGAACTGTGTGCAGGTGAACTATGAGATTTCGAACCTCTGCCGCGGGTGCGTGGCGCGGAGCTGCTATATGAACTGTCCGAAGAACGCCATACATTTCAAGGCTAACGGCCAGGCGGAGATAGACCACGATACGTGTATCTCGTGCGGCATCTGCCATCAGAGCTGTCCGTATCACGCCATTATCTATGTGCCAATCCCGTGTGAGGAGGTGTGTCCTGTCAAGGCCATATCGAAGGATGAGTACGGTGTGGAGCATATCGACGAGAGCAAGTGCATCTATTGCGGCAAGTGCATAAACGCCTGCCCGTTCGGCGCGATATTCGAGATTTCGCAGGTGTTCGACATACTGCAGCAGATAAAGAACCCGGCACAGAAGGTAGTGGCTCTGGTAGCACCGGCCATCATATCGCAGTTCAATACGACGCTCGACAGCCTGTACGGCGCACTGCGCGAGGTCGGATTCGATGATGTGGTCGAGGTTGCTCTCGGCGCGGACGAGACAACACGCCGCGAAAGCGCGGAGCTGGTGGAGAAACTCGAAGAGGGACAGCCGTTTATGACTACATCGTGCTGCCCGTCATATATACAGCTGGCGGAGAAGCATATACCGGAGATAAAGAAATATGTGTCGTCTACGCGGTCGCCTATGTACTATGCGGCTGAGATAGCGAAGAAGATGTATCCCGACGCTAAGACGGTCTTTATCGGCCCGTGCATCGCGAAGAGGAAGGAGGCGCAGTACACGGAGACTGTTGATTATGTGATAACGTTCGAGGAGCTCGGGTCTATATTCGACGGTATGGAGGTGAACCTCGAACAGGTCGCGCCGTTCCATATAGCGCAGGATGCTACGGTGGAGGGACACGGCTACGGCAAGACGGGCGGCGTGTCAGGCGCGGTGCAGGCAAAGCTGGGCAAGGAGGTCAGCACGCTGTTGCTCAGCAACCTGAACAAGAAGAATATTGGTCTGCTGAGGGCATACGCCAAGTCCGGCAAGTGTCCGAACCAGTTCATCGAGGTTATGGCCTGCGAGGGCGGCTGCGTGACTGGCCCATGTACGCATATAGACAAGGCTACGGCGCAGAAGGTTTATGTCAAGGAGCTTGCCAATATGGTCGCGGCAAGAGCCAAGAAGTGATGCGCCGCTGAGGTTTCGACTTTTTCATGTTTGCATTGTTCCAAACGTTCTAATGACCGTTTGGGGATAATTTGTTCCGGTGTGCGGAGGATGCTCCGCGCACCGGTTTTTTTTGTGCCGTGACGCGTGCGGAACTGCGGGGGAGTGGGGAGGTGGGGCGTGTGTTGTCAGGGAGTCACGGGAAGAATTCGAGGGCGAAGGTCACGTTCATGCCCGGGGGATTGCTCCGGACGAGGGATATCGTGCCGCCGGAGAGTTTCATTATCTGCATGGAGAGGGCGAGGCCGATGCCGTTGCCGTCACGGCGTGTGGTGAAGAAAGGCATGAATATCTTGTCTGCCGCATCGGCGGGGATGGCGGGGCCGTTGTTGCTTATCAGTATGACAGCACCGCTGTCCGGAGTGGCGCGGGCTGTGATGAGTATGCGTCCGCCGGGCGTGGTGTCAATGGCCTGTACGGCGTTTTTGACCACATTGAGCAGTGCCTGACGGATGAGGTTAGGGTCTGCCGTAAGGGTGAGTGTGCGGGGCGAGATGTCCGTTGTGAGCTGTATGGCGGGCGGTATGATGTCGAGCTCCAACAGGCTGTCGATGAGCGAACTGACACTGAACGTGGCGGGCGACGGCTGTTGCAGCGATGAGAATTTGCGGTAGCTGTCAACGAACGAGACCAGTCCTGCGGAGGTGTCGTGTATGGCCTGTATTCCTTTGTGTATCTTCGGGTCGGCAGAGGCGGTGCGCTGCAAGAGCGTTTCGCTGAGCGAGGCTATCGGGGCTACGGAGTTCATGATTTCGTGGGTAAGCACCCGTGTGAGTTTGACCCAAGTGTCGAGTTCCTTCGCATCGAGTTCGGCGCGTATGTCATTGACGGCTATGATGGTGACACGGTCGTTGTCCAAAGTGGCCTGCGATGCGCTGAGCAGGAGCTGTTCCTGACGGAGGCGGCTGCGGTAGGTTATGTTCAGGCTTCTGCCGGGGTGCAGGGCTGCAATCTGTTGTGAGGTCCGCTGCCCGTCGCGGTCGAGCTGGTGCAGCGACGTGAGTTGCGGCAGCCCGAAGATACGGGCGGCCTGTGCGTTAGTCTTCAGTATGTTGCCCTCTTTATCGAGTACTATGATGCCGGTTGTGATGTTTGACATTATCTCCCCGTAGAAGCGTTCCTGCTGTTCTGTCTGCCGGTGCTGTTCTCCGAGCATCGCACCTATGCTGTTCAGCGCCTCTTGCAGAAAGAGTTCGCCGCCGGAAAAGCCGTGGCGCGGCAGGCGGAAAGAGTAGTCCTTGTTGCGTGCGGCTTCGATGATGAGCCAGCAGCGTTCGCGCATGGCGCGGCGTGAGAGGACAGCGAGTATTACAGCAATTACTACTGCCGTTATTCCGCAGATGGCCAATGGAGTATCGTCCTGCAACACACCTATTGTCGCGGCGGCTGTGCCGGCTATGGTGAGCGTGTAGTGCAGGACGGGCGCGACGGGCAGCTTATAGGCCATGGCGTTTCATCTTGTTGTAGAGCGTCTGCCGCGTTATGCCGAGCGAGGACGCTGCTTGAGTAAGGTTGCCGTGGCTGCGGGCGAGAGCCTCTCCGAGAGTCTGCCGTTCCATTTCTTCGAGTGTCGGGAGGTGATCTTGAACCGCGCCGTCTGCTGTTGCCGTGGGGGTTATCTGTATGTCAGCGGCATCGATTGTCTCGTCGCTGTCGCTCATTATCACCGCTTTCTCTATGGCGTGCTGCAGTTCGCGTATGTTGCCCGGCCATGTGTGCGATGTGAGTTTCTCCTCCGCCTGTTGTGTGAAGTGGCCGATGCGGCGGGCGTAGCGTTCTGCATATTCAGAGAGGAATATGTGGGCGAGGGGCATAATCTCATCCGTGCGTTCGCGCAGCGGGGGCAGGTGGAGGTGAATGGTGTTTATGCGGTAGAGCAGGTCTTCGCGGAACTCGCCCTGCGCAACCATCTGTTCCAGACGGCGGTTTGTGGCGCAGATGAGGCGTATGTCGGCGGTGCGGACCTCGTTGCTGCCCACGCGTGTGAAGGTGCGGCGCTGTATGGCGGTCAGCATCTTGGCCTGCAAGTGGAGCGGGAGGTTGGCTATTTCGTCGAGGAAGAGCGTGCCGCCATCGGCAGCCTCGAAACGCCCGGTGCGGTCGGAATGCGCATCGGTGAACGCGCCCTTGACATGGCCGAAGAGTTCGCTCTCGAAGAGTGACCCGGGAATGCAGCCCATGTCAACAGCCACGAAGGGGCGGCCGCTGCGCGGGGAGAGGCGGTGTATCTCGCGGGCGAGCATATCCTTGCCTGTCCCGTTCTCACCTGTAATCAGGATGTTGGCCTCTGTGCGGCTTACCTTTTCAGTCATGGAACGCAAGGCGGCGACGGCGGGCGATGTCCCCCAGTGCATACGCGGTTCATCATCAACGGCAGCGGCCTGACGGTTTTCCGTCTGACTTTTGCGGTATGCCTCGCGCAACGCGCTGAGCAGGCGGGCGTTGTCCCACGGCTTGATTACAAAATCGTCCGCTCCGGCTTTCATGCCGCGCACGGCGAGGTCTACGTCGGAGTAGGCGGTGAAGAGCACTACCTGCGTGCGCGGGCTGCGGCGTTTGATTTCGGAGAGCCAGTAGAGACCTTCGTTGCCGTTGTTCACTCCGGCATGGAAATTCATGTCGAGCAGCACCACGTCTATGTTCTCCTCTCTCAGCGCGGACGGGATGGATTCGGGCGAGGAGACCGCCAGCACGCGGGCGAAATAGTCCTCCACGAGGTATTCGACCGATGTGAGTACCCCACGGTTGTCGTCCACTATGAGTATTGTGCCTTTCTGCATGAGGTTTAAGTTATGGTTGAGGCGATGCCGTTAAAATATGGCGGCAATCTTCTTTATCTTGTTAAGCCTTTCGAGGAGGGTGGAGTTTCGGCGTGCCATCTGCAAGTTGTAGTCTGTCTGCATACGTACAAGCAAATCGGCATTGATGTTTAGCGCGGCCTCCAGCTGCAAGGCAAATTCGGTGGTCACGGGGCGTTTGGCATTGAGCGTCTCGTTCAACGCGGAGTATGAGAACCCGAATTTCTTGGCGAAATCTTTCTGCCGTATGCCCCTGCATTCCAGTTCTTCTTTTATCAGCTCTCCCGGGTGGTATGGCCGGAATGACTGTATATTGTCTGCTTTTATGTTCATATCCGTCATTTATAATGGTTCGTAATGTCTGTAAGAGAGCATATCTCTACGGTTTGCCGATTGTTGTCTCCTGTTATTTCCCTGAACTCCAATCTGTATTGGTCATTGATGCGTAAGGACGAGAGCCCTTTCTTGTCGCCATGCAGTTTCTCATAGTTCAATGAGCGGTACTGGAACAGGTCTTCGATGCGCGATGCGTTCAGCAGGGCTTTTACGCACTTAAGGTAGCCGTTGATTACCTGTGGCTGAAACCGATGTTTCTTGTCAGAAGTCTTTCCCTTCTCGTACAGTTCCGCCAAATACTGTTTCTCAAATTCCACATTCATACGGTCGCTCAGTTTTGCGGAACGCATCGGGGAGTGGCCTTCCGTATGGCAAAGATAGTATATAAATATGAAATTCGCAATATTAGTGAATTGTTCAGTTGTGAGTTATCCTGAGCGATATGCGGTTATAAGGGAGATATGCGTGGGATTCCGTTGCCGCTTCGGAGGCGCTTGGGGGAGGCTTCGGCGAGAGTACGTGTTTTTAACCTTAATTTGCATAGCCGCCAACGGACAGGATGAGGTTCGGTACATATCGTGAATGTAGTAAACAGGCTGCGGGCGGGACGGGAACTGTATGATTTTTGTACGCTACTGTATAAAAATCATACAGTGGTTTTATATGTCCTCTCTGTAAGTGTCTGATAGTCAGCGGGGGGGGGTATTTTGGCATGTTCTTTGCTTGGGTCATGGTGTGGATTGGCGTGTTTTCCGCGCCGGAAAATAAAGACAGATATTATGGAGAACAGTTCCGTTCATACGTCATACGTGCTGCCTCCGCACTGTGGTGCGGAGGGCGGCAAGCGGATGCCCGGGTATGCAAGCCAGGTGTCCCATCTGCGCCGTGAAGGTGTGGGGGGATATAAGTAGTAGTTCAAAATTAAATGCTACTGCTTAATTTAGTGTTATAAAGAAACCATATATAAAAGCTTTGTATCTCTTGCGTCTCTTCTGCACTATTTTTCCGCCGTTTAACGGTCACATAGCCCGCTATGCTCCCGTTTTCACGGCAATAAAATAGTTGCAAAATAGCTCACAAGAGATATACAATTAATTTTGAACAACTACTTATCATGAAATACTTTTTCGTTTTGTTGGGATGCTTCGCCTCCTGTGCCATGGCAACGGCGCAGGAGGTGTGGAGCGTCGACCGCTGCATGGCATACGCCGTGGAGAACAATAACACGGTGAAACAGAGGGAGCTGGATGTGAAAAACTACCGCATGGACAAGCTTGAGGCCATAGGCAACTTCCTGCCGTATGTGGGTGTAAGTACGGGTTTCAATATGGGCTTCGGGCGCAGCATCGACCCACAGACAAACACGTATGTGAACAATACGAACCTCAACGTCAGCTACGGGGTGAGCGCGTCGCTGCCTATCTTCCAAGGGGGCAGCCTCATAATCGCGGCCAAGAAGGCCAACGCCGCGCTGCTGCTGGGCAAGGCTGCACTGGAGGAGGCGGAGGACAATGTGGCGATGGAGACGTTCGACGCTTATATACAGGCACTTTATGCCTATGGTTCGGTGCAGCTGGCGCGGCGCACACTGGCCGACAGCGACACCCTGCTGATGAAGACGCGCAGGGAGGAGGAGCTCGGCCTCAAGAGCTATGCCGACCTCGTGCAGAGCGAGGCGCAGAGAGCGCAGGACGAGTATAACCTCACCACGCAGGAGAATGCCTATGAGACAGCGATGCTCGACCTGCGGCAGAAGATGAACTACCCTGACGATGAGCCGCTTATGCTGGATACGGCGATGCTCACCGACCCGTATCTCACCATGAGGATAGACGACTTCGCCGACACGCATGACGCGGTCTACGCCGCCGCACTGGAGAACAACCCGACGCTCAAACAGCTGTCGCTCAATATGAAGATAGCCAAGTTGAATAAGAACTCAGTGTGGCATCTGCTCATGCCCTCCATCGGTGTGAGCGGCGGGGTGTCAAGTGCGTATTTCGCCGACCTGAACGTCGGAACAAACGCCATGCCTCAGTTCGCACAGATGGCGAAGGACAATTTCGGCTCGTCGTTCGGCGTGTCGTTCTCACTGCCGGCGATAATTGGGTTCAACGGGTTCACGAACATCAACCAGATACGCCGTGCGAAGAATACATACCGCGCCGCGCAGTACCAGTATGAGGACAATGTGCGCAATATGCAGAAAATCATACGTCAGGCCGTTAATGACAGGAAAGGGGCTTACCTCGAGATGGTGCAGCTGGAAAAGCTGGTAGAGGCGAACAGACTGGCTTACAGCACGGTGCGCCGCGAGTATGAAGAGGGGCTGAAGTCATCGCTCGACCTGAGACAGAGCGCGGCCACACTGCTGAACAGCGAGATGTCGCTCATGCAGAGCCGCCTGAAGTATGTGCTGAAATGCCGCACCGTGGACTACTACAAGGGAGGGGAGATTATAAGGGAGTGAAATTAACCCAAAACACGAAATATTATGGGAGCTTTCAAATCGTACTTTACATACCTGAGCCGCAACAGGCTCTTTACGGTGGTCAATGTGCTTGGCTTGAGTGTGAGCCTGATGTTCGTGCTGCTCATCGGCAACATGGTGGCGCGGCAAATGAGCGAAGGGCGCAGCATGAAAGAGAGCGGGCGCACATACGTCCTGACCGACGGACGGTACTCTACCTCTCATGTGCTGCTGGGCGATAAACTCGTAGGGAGATACCCTCAGATGGAGGAGTGGAGCTGTGCGCACAGCACATGGACATCGTGTGTGACAGAGGGTGAGGATATGATGAACGTCAAGGCTATGGCCGTGACGGAGAACTTCTTCACGTTCTTCGGGATACCGCTTGTGCAGGGCGATGCGGCGCAGGCACTGGTGGATGAGCATAGCGTGGTGCTGACACGCGAGGCGGCCAACCGGCTGTTCGGCACGGAAGATGTGTTGGGGCGGACGGTGAATTTCTCCTCGACAGGTGTTTCAAAATCAGGCACTCAGTCGGAGGTTGTACCATATATAGTGACTGGTGTGGCCGACAAATGGGATAACACGCTCTTCGTGCAGGATGTAGACTTGATATTCCCGTACGAGATAATACGCTATGTGGATTATTATACATCTGACTGGGCTACCGGATTGAACGGCACGGGGCGTTCGGATCTGTTTGTGCGTTTTGTCGAGGGTGTAGACCCTGAACAGATGACGGAGGAGGAGAAGGAGGAGATGCGCGAGTATGCTAACAGCTGCTATTCACAGCCGCGTTACGGAGAGCCGATAAGGTGGGTCAGCGTGCGTGACGCTTATTTTTCAGATACAGGACTATGCTCACTCAGACAGTACTCGTTGCAGAGCGTGGTGATATTCATTATTGTCGGGGTGGTCATACTGCTGATGGCGGTGCTTAACTATGTAAGCATGAGCGTGGCGCAGGCGGCCTACCGCGTCAAGGAGATGGCCACGCGGCGGCTGCTGGGGTCGGCACGGCGGGCGGTGTTCTGGCGTATGGTCGGCGAGACGCTGATTATGACCGTCGTAAGTTTCCTGCTGGGCTTCCTCCTTGCCCTCGCGCTTGAGCCGCAGGCGGAGGAGCTGATGGGCGTGAAGATAGGGCTTGTCGATGGGCTGAATGCCGCAACGGTAGTGGTATATATTGTGGCTGTCTGCCTGATAGCCCTGCTGGCGGGGACTATGCCTGCCGCGATAGTGTCGGGCTATGACCCGTTGGAAGTGATGAAGGGGGCGTTCCGCCGCAAGACGAAGATGGTGTGGCTGCGCACGCTCTTTGTAGTGCAGAGCGGTGTGGCGGTAGCATTGCTCGGCTGCGCATTCTTCCTGACCGATAAGATAGAGCGGCTGCTGGAGAGGCCGATGGGCTATACGTATGATAATGTGGCGGTGTTCGACAATGCGGGCAGGGAGGGCAGTCACATTCTGTTCCGTGATGAGCTGAGTAAGTTGCCATACGTGGAGAAAGTCTCCTTCGCAAACGGATTGCCCGCATCAGCGTGGAGGAACAATACGATAGACATATACACTGCCGATGGCGAGACTAAGCGTGTGGCCTTCAATTCTATTTTGGGCGATTCGGCCTTCTTCGGAATGTTCGGCATTGAGGTACTGGAGGATTACCACGTAGCACAGGAGCAGGACGGCAGCCTAATCTACCTTACCGAAAGCGCATACCGGGAGATAGGCCATCCGCGCGGCATCACCTCTATACCAAGTCCTGATTATGTCTATAAGGTGGCGGGGTGCGTCACTGATTTTACGCTCGGCCCTGTCGGCATGAGGCAGGGAGCTCCGGCGGTGAGCATATTCAATTATGAGACTATGTCTCCGGTATTCATACTCGTGAAGACCATTGGCGAGGAAGAGGCGTATATGGCCGGGATGGAAGAGGTGTACCGTAACGTGACGCACAATGTCACGGCGGAGGGCTATTGGTACAGGACGATTATGGAGTGGCAGTACAGCCATCTGATACGGCTCGGCAAGCTGATAGGGATATTCACAGCGACGGCTCTGCTCATCACCCTGCTTGGCCTGACGGCCATGTCGCTCTATTTTATCGCACAACGGAAGCGGGATATGGCCATACGCAAGGTCTTCGGCTCTGACGCGCGGCGGGAGCTGCTGCGGCTCATGCGCTTCGCGATGACCTCGCTTGCCGTTGGGCTGGTGCTGGCCGTGCCGCTGATGTGGGTAGGCATCAGGCAGATAGACCGCATAGTGGAGTACGATATGCCGTTCCCTTGGTGGGTGGCCGTAGCGGCGTTTGCCATAGTGGCTGTCGTGTCGCTCCTGTCCGTCTGGCTCATCAGCCGCCATGCCGTGAGAGAGAACCCCGTGGAGAACCTGAAAACAGAGTAGAAAGATGAAGACATACCTTACATTCCTGAGCCGTAACAGACTCTTTACTGCGGTCAATGTGCTTGGCCTCAGCGTGAGCCTGATGTTCGTGCTGCTGATAGGCGACATGGTGGTCAGGGAGCTGACCGTAGGTCACGACATTGAAGACCGTGACGAGATTTATGTCCTGACCAACAACATCAGTACTGTGGGTCACGTGATTATGGGCGATATGCTGATGAACCGCTACCCGGAGATAAAGTCGTGGAGCGCACTCTACGGCACACAGTCGCTTCGCACCATAGTGGACGACAAGAAGCTGGATGTGGAGACCTATGTAGTAAAGCCGGATTTCTTCTCGTTCATGGGGATGGAACTCGTCGAGGGGAGTGCGGAACACGCGCTCATAGACAGCCGCAGCATAGTCCTCACAGAGAGCGGTGCGCACCGTCTGTTCGGCGCGGAGAACCCTATGGGGCAGAGGATTACGATAGAGTATGAGGGCGACGTGTTTCAGAATATGAGGGATACTGCACTGACTTATACCGTGAGCGGCATAGCGCGTGACTTTGACAATTCGCTTTTCAAGGATGGGGTGGAGGCTTTCCTGCCGTTCGAGGCTATGGAGATGGTTTATAGACCGTTGTCGGAAAAGTATGCCCACAAGGGAGCGTGCTGCACGGATATACTGGCGCGTTTCCATGAGGGGACTGACCCGGATGCCAACAGCGCGGGCATGACCAAGTTCTTCAGCGATGAGCGTTTCCTCTATTTCGATGTCAGCTGGCAGAAGATGTGGGCGGATATGATGAAGGATATTGGCAGTGGAGATACCGCGAGTATGTCTGATATAGAGTCTGTTGGGGTACACTGGCTGCCGCTCTCCGAGGTCTATTTCTCCGGTATAGAGTCGCACACGATGAGGCAGAGCAGCGTGACCAATGTGAAGATACTCACCGTGTTCGGTGCGGCGGGGCTGATAATATTGCTCATGGCGGTGTTCAACTATGTGAGCATGAGCATGGCGCAGACGGCCAACCGCGCCAAGGAGATGGCCACGCGGCGGCTGCTCGGCACACAGCGGCGGGCTGTGTTCTGGCGCATGATAGGCGAGGCACTGATGCTCACGACTGCGGCATTTCTCCTCGCGTATCTCCTTGCGCTTGCGGCTGAGCCGTTTGCCATGAACCTGTTGCAGACGCGGCTCGACATAGCCGGGGACCTCTCGCCCGCCATGATTGGCATCTACGCGCTTTTCCTCGTTGTAGTGGCGTTGCTGAGCGGTTCGCTTCCTGCGACAGTACTTTCGGCATACGACCCGATAGACGTGGTACGCGGCACATTCCGCCGCCGCACGAAGACGGTCTATCTCCGGACGTTGTACATAGTGCAGAGCGGCATGACCGTTGCCCTGCTCGCCTGTTCGCTTTACAGCGGCGAGGTGTTGCGCCGCATACTCGACACCCCGCTCGGCTATACCTACGGCAATATATTGCAGTACGATGTGACCGACATCGACCGTGCGAGGCTTTTCCGCACGCAGGCGGAGCAGCTGCCGTTTGTGAAAAGGGTGGGGTTTGCCAAGAGTGTGCCTGTCGATGGCGTAGGGAGCAATTCGTTCAATGTCAAGGATGTTCACGGCAATGATATGAATCTGTCGACGGAAAATATATCTATGGATACGGCTGCTGCGGCCATGTTCGGCTTCCATATAAGACATGACCGCCATGTGGAGTTTGGCGGGGATGTTCGGCCTGACCACATTTGCTATTTCAGCCGGAGCGTGTTTGATACATTAGGGCTTGATGCGGAAATCACTGATGTGATTGAGTCTATTGGCGGTGAGTATAACTATGTCGTAAACGGCGAGTTTGACGATGTGATATGCGGATCTGTGCTGCACGAACAGAGGCCAGAAATACTTTTTATCAATGATTATGACACTCCGCACATGGAGTTTTGGTTTTATTTGAGGAAAGTCCTTGTAGAGACAATTGACGGCAACCTCCGTGAGCAGAAGGCCGCGCTGGACAGTCTGTTTTACGAAGTCACTGCGCATGAGCCGTTCGTCTCCACTTGGTATGCGGACGAGATGAACGCGTACTACGAGGATATATTCCGCATACGGAAAATAGTCACTATCTTCACCGCCGTGGCTCTGCTCATCACCCTGCTCGGTCTGACGGCCATGTCGCTCTATTTCATCGCACAACGGAAGCGGGATATGGCCATACGCAAGGTCTTCGGTTCAGATGCGCGGCGGGAGCTGCTGCGGCTCATGCGCTTCGCGATGACCTCGCTGGCCGTGGGGCTGCTCATAGCCGTGCCGCTGATGTGGGTAGGCATCAGGCAGATAGACCACATAGTGGAGTACGATATGCCGTTCCCGTGGTGGGTGGCCGTAGCGGCGTTCGCCATAGTGGCTGCGGTGTCGCTCCTGTCCGTCTGGCTCATCAGCCGCCATGCCGTGAGGGAGAACCCCGTGGAGAACCTGAAAACAGAATAAAAAGAGGAGCTTTTATACTAACGAATTATAAACAAAGGCGTTATGGATATTCAGATTGAGAAGAAGAAAGGCATACAGCGGCGGCATCTGCCCTATGTGATAGGCGGTGCGGTGATAGTGGTACTGCTGGCGTGGGTGCTGTTCGGGCGATATTCGTCGTCGATGACCGTGGACGGCGACTCGCTCAATGTGGCCGATGTGACCTTCGGCAAGTTCAACGATTTCATCCGCGTGAACGGTCAGGTGCAGCCAATATCCGTCGTGCAGGTCAGCCCCGAGGAGTCGGGCATCGTGCAGGAGAAGATTGTGGAAGAAGGCGCGACCGTGAAGAAAGGCGACATCCTTTTCCGCCTCAGTAATTCAGACCTCGACATCCAGATACTCAACTCCGAGGCTGAGCTGGCTGAGAAGCAGAACCTGCTGCGCAACACACAGGTGACCATGCAGCAGGACAAGCTGAACAACGAGATGGAGCGCGTGCAGCTCGACATCGACATACGCCGCAAGGAGCGTACTTTCAGGCAGAAAGAGCGGCTGTACGACGAGAAGCTGATACCCCGCGAGGAGTACATCTCCGCCAAGGAGGACTATGAGCTTGCGCTGCGCAGCCATGACCTCGTGCTGCAACGCCTTGAACAGGACTCTGTCTACCGCACGATACAGATGAAGCAGATGGAGGACGACCTTGCCAATATGCGCATGAACCTCAGTCTCATACGCGACCGCAAGAACAAGCTGGAGGTACGCGCTCCGATTGACGGCGAACTGGGGCTGCTCGATGTGGAGCTCGGGCAGAGCATCGGCACAGGAGCCAAGGCCGGGCAGATCAACGACCTGTCGGATTATAAGATTGAGGCGCAGATAGATGAGCACTACATCGACCGCGTGACACGCGGACTGCCCGGCACATTTGAGCGTCAGGGGATGAAGTTCAGCGTACGCGTGCGCAAGGTATTCCCCGAGGTGAGGGAAGGGCGTTTCCGCACGGAACTCGTCTTCGAGGGCGCAAGGCCGGACAACATCCGCAGCGGTCAGACTTACTACATCGACCTTCAGCTTGGCGAGCCGACCGAGAGCGTGATGATTCCGAAAGGCACATTCTTTCAGGTGACCGGCGGTAATTGGATATTCGTCCTCGACAAAAGCGGTGAGAGGGCATACCGCCGCAACATACGCATCGGGCGGCAGAACCCGCAGTACTATGAGGTGATGGAGGGGCTCGAAGCGGGCGAGCGCGTGATAGTCTCCGGTTACGAGGCGTTCAAGGACAAGGATGTGCTGAAGATAAGGTGAGCGGCCAAGGATGCACAGGTAGGCATCGCGGGTGGTGATTTGTCCAGAAATCTGGAATTTGCGGGTATGCTAACACTTTGAAAACCAAAGCGTTCAACTGCCTCTTAGTTAGCTCGCAGGTAGCCTCTCCCTATCCTCTCCTTAGGATATTGATGCATTTGCATCAGAAACCGTCAGATCTGCAACCACTTTCAGTGGTGGTGCCGGAGCGGCGGAAAGACAGAATAAGACACACGGTAAAGTCATGGGAATATTGAAGTCATATTTCACTTATCTGGGGCGCAACCGCCTCTTCGCTTTGGTCAATGTGCTTGGCCTGAGCGTGAGCCTCATGTTCGTACTGCTCATAGGCGACATGGTGGTGCGCCAGCTCACCGTAGGACATGATATCAAGAACCGCAAGGAGGTCTATGTGCTGACCAACGGGACAAGTTCGGGCGGTCATTACATCATGGGCAATATGCTCTCCGGGCGTTATCCCGAGATTAAGGAGTGGTGCGCGGCGGGGGACATGATTAGCATCATGGCTGAAAAGGGCGATGAGCGTCTGTACTTCAAGCCCTATATGGTGCGGGAGAACTTTTTCACTTTCATGGGCATTGACCTTTTGGAGGGTGATGCGAAGAGTGCGCTTCTTGACCCCTCCGGCATAGTGCTGACAGAGAGCTTCGCACGTCGTCTTTTCGGTACGGACGCGCCTATGGGGCAGCGGATTAAGGTACGCTATGAGAACATGGAGATGGCCTATGCGCAGGTTGAGGCGGATAAGCGTGTGGATGAGTACACGGTGACGGGCATAGTCCGCGATTTGGACAACTCCCTTATCCCTTCTGATGTCGAGGCGTTCCTTGCCTACGGGGAAATGGAACATATATACCCGATGCTGACGGAGAAATACGCCAATCGTGGTGCGAGCGGCACGATAATACTCGCCACTTTCCACAGTGGGTGCGACCCCAACGCAAAGGCTGCAGACCTGTTGAAGTTCCTTCACGATGAGCAGTTCCCGAATTTCCAAGAGGTGTCAGAAGAGGAACTTGCGGAGATGAAAGCATTTGGTGATGAGGATTATGAGGAGTACGCCCGAATGTCTGCCCGGTGGCTGCCCCTTGACGAAGTGTACAATTCTGACATTCGTGCCTATGACTTTGTGCAGAACAGCGGCAACAACCGTAAGATACTCCTTGTCTTCTCCGTAGTCGGGCTGGTCATACTTCTAATGGCTATACTTAACTATGTGAGCATGAGCGTAGCTCAGACGGCCAACCGCGCCAAGGAGATGGCCACGCGCCGCCTGCTTGGCACAGGGCGTTGGGGCATAGCGGCGCGGATGGTAGGTGAGGCTATGGTGATGACCGTCATGGCGTTCGCTTTGGCGTTCCTTTTGGCCTTGGCCGCCGAACCGTTCGCCGTTGAGCTGTTGCAGACCAAGCTGGATTTGGCGGGCGACCTCTCGTGGTGGGTGGCTTTGGCCTATGTTCTCCTGATGGTAGTAATAGGCCTGCTGTCGGGGCTTGCGCCTGCGGCGATATTGTCAAGTTACAGCCCGATGGACGTAGTGCGCGGCACGTTCCGCCGGAAGACCAAGATGTTGTGGTTGCGCTTGCTCTATGTGGTTCAGGGCGGCCTGTCGATAGCCATGCTGACGTGCGTGATGTTCGTCAGTGCGGAACTAAACGGGATATTGTCCACGCCGCTGGGCTATGAGTATGGCAACATTTTGAGATACAATGCAGCCGGGATGGATGCCGAGGCGGCCACGTTCAAACGTGCGGCGGAGCGTTTGCCTTTTGTGGAGCGCGTCTGCCTCGCGAGCGGCAACCCTGCTGAGGGGACTATGTCTTTTGGTCTTGGCACTGAGGACGGCAACGGTGAGCAGATACTGTTTGTGTCTCGTGTCTTTTTTACCGATACGGCCTTCATGAAGATGTTCGGTATCGAGGTGACTGAGGAGAGGAATGTGGCTTTCTCTTGGCGGGACTCATGGAATAATAGCTACTTCAGCGAGTCGTGTTTCGACTCCTTGAAGCGCAAGCCCGAGGAGACAGTCTATGTCAATCTTGCCAATCCGGCGAAGCACATCGTCTGCGGGCAGTTCCGTGACTTCACTGTGGGGTCTGTGCTGTCAAGACAGTGGCCGATTAGGATTTCCGCTGCGGCGAGTGACACTGTATTCGGAATGACGCAGGTGCTTGTCGAGACTTCGGACGGTGACCGCACAAGGCAGCGTGCGCAGCTGGACAGCCTCTATACCGAGGTGTTCGAGGGTATGCCGTTCGAGTCGCGGTGGTATGACGACCTTCTGAATGACAGCTATGAGAATGTCTTCCGCCTGCGCAAGATAGTGGGCATCTTCGCCTGTGTGGCGTTGCTCATCACTCTGCTTGGGCTCACGGCCATGTCGCTCTATTTCATAGCGCAGCGGCGGCACGACATGGCCATAAGGAAAGTGTTCGGCTCTGACAGCCGGCGCGAGACGGCGGCTCTGATGCGCTTCGCCATGTCGTCGCTCGCCTTCGGGGCTGTGCTGTCCGTACCGCTGATGTGGTTTGGCATAACCCGGATGGACGATATGATAGGCTATGATGCCCTGTTCCCATGGTGGATACCCTTGGCGGCATTTGCCGTGGTTGCTGCCGTGTCGCTCCTGTCGGTATGGCTCATAAGCCGCAAGGCCGTGAGGGAGAACCCTGTGGAGAACCTGAAAACGGAGTGATGGTGATGCAGGTGTCATCGTGTGTATTACAACTTAAAAACCAATGAGATATGGGAATGTTTAAGTCATATTTCACTTACCTTGGGCGCAACCGCCTCTTCGCGCTGGTCAATGTGCTCGGTCTCAGCGTGAGCCTCATGTTCGTGCTGCTCATAACCGACATGGTCATCCGTCAGCTGACAGTGGACAAGGATATTAAGAACGTTGAGCGCATCTATGTGCTTACCAGTGAACGCTTTGCGACAAGCCATTATATCGTGGGGCGTAATCTGGAGGGGCGTTATCCTGCAATGGAGGACTGGTGCATAGTCAGCCCGGCATATCTCTATGCGAGGACTGACGGGAGCGCGGAGAAGAAGACCGTAATGACATATTTCGCCAAGGACAACTTCTGCGACTTTTTCGGGATGGAATCGATAGCGGGCGATGTCAATACCATGCTCGTGGACAACAAAAGTGTGGTGCTGACGGAGCTGGGGGCGAACAGGCTGTTCGGATCAACCGATGTGCTGGGGCGGACTGTGAGCCTGTTCGGCGAAGCCTATACGGTGTCGGGCGTGGTGCGCGGCTTCAGGAACTCCATGTTCAGCGAGGGGCTGGACATGATACTGCCTTTCTATGCCGTGAAGTACTACTATTGGGGCATCAGCATGGAGAGCCCTACGATAGCCGATGCGGGCTGTTCCGTCATCTTCTCCCGTTTTGCCGAGGGGTATGATCCCGCAGAGATAGAGGACGATATGCTGGAGTTTTTCAAGGAGTTCTATTGGTCATATCAGCAGGGCTTCTCAAAGGAGGCGCACTGGACACCGATGCGCGAGGCATATTTCTCAGAACTGCCTATCGCGGGGCTGAACCAATACAGCATGAAAAACATATATGTCTACTCGGTAGCGGGAGTGCTGATACTGCTTATGGCTCTGTTCAACTATGTGAGCATGAGCGTGGCGCAGACCTCCAACCGCGCAAAGGAGATGTCCACACGCCGCCTGCTCGGCGCGGCGAAGAGAGATATATTCATGAGGATGATGGCTGAGGCGGCGGCCATGACCGTAGCCGCGTTCCTGCTGGGCTTCCTGCTTGCGCTGGCGGTAGAGCCTTTCGCGGCGGTGAGCCTGATGTCCAAGATAGACCTGATGGAGTCTATGGATGTGCTGCACGTGGCCATATACGTTGCAATAGTGGCGGCAGTCTCAGTCGTGGCAGGTCTCGTGCCTGCGGCGGTACTGTCGGCCTACAACCCTATGGATGTGGTGCGCGGCACGTTCCGCCGCAAGACCAAGAGCCTCTATCTCCGACTGCTCTACGTGGTACAGAGCATGGCTACCATCGCGCTCCTGACGTGCGCGGGCTATGTCGGCCTGCAGATATACCGCATAGTCCATACGCCTATGGGTTATGACCATGAGAATGTGCTGCTCTACTACTATATGGACAGGCAGAAGGCCGACCTCTTCCGTACGGAATTGGCCAAACTGCCGTATGTCGAAGGCTGGACTATCTCTGACCGTGTGCCGCCCGAAGCGATGGGAGAGAGTGGTACATTCTCCAACGGCGAGACGGAGGCTACGCTGACGATGGTCTATATCAACTGCGACACCGCGTTTGCCGGTCTCTACGGTATAGACGTGACTGAAGCCTATTCCCCATACGGGGCATACCTCTCGCACCACGCCGCTCGGAGCATCGGGCTGGCCGATGGGGCTACAGCCTATTTCCGTCTGTTAGATGGGCAGACCATCCGTGCAGAGATTGCGGGGCGCACATCGGACTGGACTGCCCGCACCGCGCTTGAGCCTAAGCGCGATGTCTTCCTCGATATACATAAGGAGGGAGATGAGGGTTTCTACCCGATGTACATCTCCGTGAAACTCCGTCCCGGTGAGATAGGGGAGTGGCGCAAGGAGATAGATGCCTTGTACCGTGACATATACGGCACGGAGACCAAAGGAGGGACTTTGTTTGACGATTTGGTCAGGTGGCAGTATTATTCCATCTACCGCCTCCGCTCTACGGTGGGGATATTCGCTTGTGTGGCGTTGCTCATCACGCTGCTTGGGCTTACGGCCATGTCGCTCTATTTCATAGCGCAGCGGAAGCGGGATATGGCTATAAGGAAAGTGTTCGGGTCTGACAACAGGCGCGAGCTGCTCAGGTTGATGCGTTTCTCGATGGTCTCCCTCGCGGCAGGGTTTGTGCTGTCAGTGCCTTTGACATGGGCAGGAGTGGTGCAGATTGACAAGATAGTGGCATACGGAGGTGCGTTCCCGTGGTGGGTCTCTTTGGCTGCATTTGCCGTGGTTGCTGCCGTGTCGCTCCTGTCGGTGTGGCTCATAAGCCGCAAGGCTGTGAGGGAGAACCCTGTGGAGAACCTGAAAACGGAGTGAGCGTGTCTACAGAAAATGAACGAGATAATTTTATTAACCGATTAATACATAACGTACTATGATTAAAATCGAAAATCTTACGAAGAAGTTCCGCACAACGGAAATAGAGACAATCGCGCTCCACAATGTGAGCATCAATGTGGACGACGGCGAGTTTGTGGCCATCATGGGTCCGTCGGGCTGCGGCAAGTCAACGCTGCTCAACATCATCGGCCTGCTGGATAATCCGACTTCGGGCGATTATTACCTTGACAGTCAAGAGGTGGGTCATCTGAAAGAGCGCGAACGCACCAATGTCCGCAAGGGAAAGATAGGCTTCGTCTTCCAGAGCTTTAACCTCATCGACGAGTTGAATGTCTATGAGAACATAGAGCTGCCGCTGACCTATATGAAGATATCGGCGGAGGAACGCAAGCAGAAAGTGCTGGACATCATGCGCCGCATGAGCATCAGCCATCGTGCGAAGCACTATCCGCAGCAGCTCTCCGGCGGTCAGCAGCAGAGGGTGGCGATAGCGCGTGCCGTAGTCTCCGGGCCTAAGCTTATACTGGCCGACGAGCCGACAGGTAATCTCGACTCGAAAAACGGCAAGGAGGTGATGGAGCTCCTCACGCAGCTCAACCGCGAGGGGACAACCATCGTGATGGTGACCCACAGCCAGCACGATGCGGGTTATGCGCAGAGGATTATAAACCTCTTCGACGGCGAGATAGTGGACACGGTGGAGAATGTGATGTGACGACTCTTCATAACTCTCAAGATGATATGTCATGAAGACGTTCCTCATATTCTTGCAGCGCAACCGCCTTTTCTCGTTCGTCAATGTGCTGGGGCTGAGCATATCGCTGGCGTTCGTACTGCTTTTGGCCGACATGGTGTTCAGGCAGCTGACCGTCGACCGTGGGCTGGCCGACCGCGAGCGTATATGTATGCTCCAGATTGACGATATATGCGGTGCGCACTACAATCTCGGCGACCGTCTCCAAAGCCGCTATCCCGAGATAGAGGACTGGTGCGCGGTGTATTATGCCGACACCTATATGGAGGTGAGAGACAACACGCACAAGCTCTCCACGTATGCCGTGCGCAAGAACTTTTTCAACTTCTTTTCCTATCCGCTTGTGGCGGGCAACAGGGAGCAGCTCCTGCTTGGCGACCGTGACTGTGTGCTGACGCGCTCGGCCGCCATAAGGCTCTTCGGTTCGCCTGCGGATGCGGTAGGCAAGACCTTGACGTGGTACGGCATGGAGGAGAACAACCTCTTTACGGTCACGGGTGTGGTGGAGGATTTCGACAACTCCATATTCCCGGTGACGACGGATATGTTCGTCCCGTTTGAGAACACGCGCTACATCAACTGGTCAGTGTCGCCCGATGCCGTATATATGAACAATGCCCTGGCGACAACCCTCTTTGCCAAGTTCCATCCGGAGGTGGACCCAAACGCGAAGAACGAGGACATGAAGAATATGTTCTCGGAGTGTTTTTGGATATTTGCCAACGGGGTGGCGCAGCAGTGCCGGTGGCTGCCTATGGTGGATTTCTATTTCGCGGAAGCGGGATGTGAGGCCGGGCTGAACCAGTACAGCCGTATGATGGTCATGCTCTTCATCGTCATAGGCGTTGTCATTCTGCTTATGGCGGTGCTGAACTATGTGAGCATGAGCGTGGCGCAGGCCACATACCGCGCTAAGGAGATGGCCACGCGGCGGCTCTATGGCTCTTCGCGCGGCACTATATTCTGGCGCATACTCTTTGAGTCTCTGCTGATGATAGCCGTATCGTTTCTCTTTGCGTTCCTGCTGGCGGTTGCCGTTGAGCCGTTCGCCTCGGAGCTGTTGCAGGCTGGCATAGACCTTGTCGCGGACCTTTCGCCGCTCACGGTGTCGGTCTATCTGCTCTCCATCGTGCTGATTGCCCTCATCTCAGGGCTGCTGCCCGCCTCCATCATATCGGGCTATAAACCTATGGATGTGGTCAAGGGCGCGTTCCGCCGCAAGACGAAGATGGTATGGCTTCGCACACTCTTCGTGGTGCAGTGCTGCATGGCTGTCACGATGCTCTTCTGCTCCATATATCTTTCCAAGAAGATATATGACATCACCAACGCCCCGCTGGGATACAGCTATGGCGATGTGCTGGTCTACCCGACCATGACGGATCTCAACGGCGTGCATACATTCCGCGATGAGGCGCAGAAGATGCCGTTTGTCAGGAGGGTGGCTTTCTCGTGCGGGCTTCCTGTTGATGGGGGCAATAACAATACGACTGTGATGCTCGAAAACGGCAATCCCAAGAATATGAGCATACAGCGTTTTATAGCCGATACTAATTTCGTCCATATCTATGGTCTGAATATGGTGCGCTGCCGCGAGACCGGCAGGCCGGAGACATTTTTCAGCCGCAGTCTCTTCGAGGGTCTGTCTCTGCCGCTCGGCAATGATGTGATACCTTTGGAGGACCGCTATATGAGCGGTGTGTCCGGTTGGTTCGAGGATTTCATCATACGCTCGCAGCTCATGGAGCAGCATCCGCTCAGGGTAGACCTCTGCAACCCTGACTCCATCTATCCTTGGGAGATATCCGTTGAGATAATGCCCGGGAGCGACCTTGGCCGTTGCCGTGCCATGCTTGACAGCATATATGACGGACAGGTTGACGGCCTGCCGTTCACGTCCGAGTGGTACGGTGACAAGGTGGATATGGCCTACGAGGAGATATTCCGTATGAACCGTGTGCTGCTCGTGTTCACTGTGGTGGCATTGCTTATCACACTGCTTGGCCTAACGGCCATGTCGCTCTACTTTATCGCGCAGCGCAAGCACGATATGGCGGTGCGCAAGGTGTTCGGCTCGACCGACCGCCTGGAGATGCTGCGCCTGATGCGTTTCGCCATGTCCTCGCTCGGCATAGGGACGGTGCTGTCCTTGCCGCTGATGTGGATAGGCTTCAGGCAGATAGAGAAGATTGTGAAGTTTGATACGGCGTTCTATTGGTGGGTGCCTGTGGCGGCGTTCGCTGTGGTGGCGGCGGTGTCGCTTCTCTCCGTGTGGCTCATAAGCCGCAAGGCCGTGAGGGAGAACCCTGTGGAACACCTGAAAACGGAATGACGCCTATGGGGGAGGGGGTGTAGCTTCCTCTCCTTTTTTTGCCGGTTGTTCCCTACCGTACGTACTGCCCAATGACTGTGGAAATGCGGGCGGAAACGGGAGGAGGCGAACCGGTGAGGAGTGACAATGTGAGACTGCCGATGCATGGCGATGGATTATTACAATGCCGGGCTGGGGAAACTATGTTGAGGATGATGATGGCATGGGTATGGCGGGTCAGAAACGGCGGAGGGTGAAGAGGAACTGTAGGCCGTGGGGGGAGGTGTTGCGGGCGGAGATTGTGCCGTGGTGGAGGAGTACGGCGTTTTTGACTATGGAGAGGCCGAGGCCTGTGCCGCCGAGTTTGCGGCTGCGTCCTTTGTCGACACGGTAGAAGCGTTCGAAGATGCGGGGAAGGTGCTCTTCGGGGATGCCGCAGCCGTTGTCGGTGAAGGAGAAGCGGTAGTGGACGGCATCGGATGACTCCATGCGTATGGTGATTGTGATGTTCTCCCCGGCGTAGGCGAGGGCGTTGTCGAGCATGTTGCGGAATATGGAATAGAGTAGTGAGCGGTTGCCGCGCAGGGGTATCTCGGCGGGGTAGTCCTGTATGACGTGGAAGCCCTTCTGCTCTATTGGGAGGCGGAGGTCGGAGATGACTTCGGCTATGATGTCGGCAACGTTGCAGTGTTCGAATGTGTACATCTTGCGGTTGTCGTCGAGGTTGTTGAGTGTGGATATGTCGCCGAGGAGCTCGTGGAGGCGGCGTGCCTGGCTGTGGGCGCGGGCTATGAAAAGCCGCTGTTTGTCGAGGGGCATATCGGGGTTGTCGATGATGCTTTCGAGGTAGCCGAGTATGCCGGTGAGGGGCGTTTTCAGCTCGTGTGATATGTTCTGCGTGAGCTGGCGGCGCATCTTGTTCTCGCTCTCCTGTACGGAGATGGAGAAGCGGCGCGATATGATGTATAGGAGTATCATGGCGGCTACGATGGTGAGAGCCATGAAGTATAGGAAATAGTGGTGTGCCTTGAGTGAGCGGAAGAAGGAGAGGTCATATGGCATTGCGGTGCGGACGTAGAGGTCGGGGAAACGCTCCGCGTAGTAGTAATAGTGTCGGCCGAGTGATGCGGATTCGCGTATGACTTTGCCTGCTCGGTGCGTCTGGAGGAGTGAGATTTCGGGTCGTGAGAGATGGTTGTCCATTGTCTCGCAGGTGTCTACGGATGAGTCGTAGATGACGTTCCCGAGTGTATCTATTACTGTCACGCGCAGTGTGGTGTCCGGGAGGAGCGACATGAGGTCGGCTATGCCGAAGCCGTGGCGCATATGGCGGTGGTAATAGTTGTATATGAGGTCATTGTATACGGAGAGCTGCCGGTCTGTCTGTTCGGTGAGAAATTCTTTCTCGCGGTGGTACTGGAATACGAGTATCACGCCCATGACCAGCACGAAGACCATGGCGAAGGCGAGGAAGAGCTTTTTGTTGAACCGCATCATCATTCTTCGAATGTATAGCCGTAGCCGAGTCGGGTCACGATGTTTTTGCCGTAGCGTCCGACTTTGCGGCGCAGGCGCGTGATGTTCACGTCGACGGTGCGGTCGAGTACGCACACTTCGTCGGTCCAGACCTGTGTGAGTATCTCTTCGCGGGAGAATACGCGCCCACGGTTTTCGAGGAGAAGCCTGAGTATCTCGAACTCTTTCTTGGTGAGCGATATCTCGTTGCCGTCCACGGTGACTTTCTTGCTTTCGGGGTAGAGGCAGAGGCTTTCGTATTTTACGGGCGCATCGGTCGCCGTCTCTTTCGCGGGGGCGGATATGCGGCGCATCACGGCTTTGACGCGGAGCATGACTTCACGGATGGAGAAGGGCTTTGTGATGTAGTCGTCCGCGCCGAGGTTGAAACCTGTGATGAGGTCGTTTTCAGAGTCGCGCGCCGTGAGGAATATGACTGGGATGGATGCGGTGGCCGGGTTCTCCTTCAGCATACGCACCATGCGGAATCCGGAAATCTCGCCCATCATCACGTCGAGCAGTATGAGCGAATAGGAGGTCAGGTCTTTTTTCAATGCCTCTTCGGCGGAGTTGGCCGTGTCGGCTGTATATCCCTCCATTTCGAGGTTGAACTGGAGTATCTCGCAGAGGTCATCCTCATCGTCTACTATAAGAATCCTGTTTTCAGCCATTTGTCATGTTTTATTAACGGTGTCTATATGTTTTGTTACGGGTGAGCCTCCCATCCCATCTCGCGGGAGTAGTCTACGCAGCGGTTGAGCAGGGCGACGAACCTCTCGGTTGTCCTGAACTGCGCCAGCGCACGGTCGAGGAATGAAGGCGAAAGGATGTCGGCCTCGCAGAGGTACTGCTCCACTATGTATTCTTTGAGTTTGTAATAATCGGCATATTTGTCGTCGGCGGGATAGCCTGCGGGGACGCGCTTTGTGGCTATGCTTCTGTCGAGGGAGAACCCTCCGGCCTCCATCACGGCGGCATGAAATCCGTCGCCGTCGGTCATAATCTCCTCACGCACGCTGCGTATCATAGCGGGCGTGGGGCAGTGCAGCCCGGCGCATATCATATACAGCTCCTCATCGGGCTGTATGTGGATGTAATATCCCGCGTAGCCGGACTTTTTGCCTTGCGGGGCGACCCATGCGCCGAAGTGTGTCTTGTACGGAGTCTTGTCGGCGGAGAAACGTATGTCGCGGTAGATGCGCCATGTACACTCCTTGACCGTCAGCCCGCTGACAGACTTGTCAAACTCCTCCACTCCCGCGATGAAGCGTTCGGTGAAGCCGGCGAAGATGGTTTGCACTTCGCGGTACGTCTCTTTGTGCGCGTCGAACCACGGCTTTCCGTTGTTGGCGGAGAGCTCGCGCAGGAAATCGATGACTGGTTTCAGTTCAGACATAAGTTTAGTAAACTGACTATTCGACAATACGGTTTCTTATGCTGTTCGTAGATAAAGGCTTTAACTGCAATTCATTCATGTCCGTAATGTTATTGTCCCGCCACGCCACCACCGTTAGTAGGGGCGCGGCGGTATGGATTATATGTTGTGCAGATTATGTCCCATGCGCTCCTTTTTCGTCTTCATATAGAAGGCGTTATAAGGGTTGGGCGTTATCTCGATAGGCACGTTCTCCACTATCTCAAGCCCGTATCCTTCGAGTCCGACACGTTTCACGGGGTTGTTCGTCATGAGGCGCATCTTTTTCACGCCGAGGTCGCGCAGTATGCTTGCCCCAACGCCGTAGTCGCGTTCGTCGGGCTGGAAGCCGAGGTGTATGTTGGCATCTACGGTGTCCATGCCCTCCTCCTGTAGCTTGTACGCCCTGATTTTGTTCATCAGCCCAATGCCGCGCCCCTCCTGGTTGAGGTAGACAAGCACGCCTTTGCCTTCGCGCTCAATGGCCTCCATAGCCTTGTGCAGCTGCTCGCCGCATTCGCAGCGTTTTGAGCCGAATATGTCTCCCGTGGCGCACGATGAGTGTACGCGCACAAGGATTGGCTCATCCTCGCGCCACTCGCCTTTCACGAGTGCCACGTGTTCGAAGCCGTTCGACTTCTGGCGGAACGGGATGATGCGGAAGTCGCCGTACTGTGTCGGCAGATGTGCCTCTACCCCTTTCTCCACGATGGATTCCATTTTCAGCCGGTAGGCTATGAGGTCTTTTATCGTGATGATTTTCAGCCCGAACTTTTGTGCCACAACCTGTAGGTCTGGCATACGCGCCATAGTGCCGTCCTCGTTCATTATCTCTATCAGCGCGGCGGCAGGGTGCAGACCCGCGAGGCGTGCGAGGTCAACGGCAGCCTCGGTATGGCCTGCGCGGCGGAGTACGCCCTTTTCCTGCGCGTAGAGCGGGTTGATATGTCCCGGACGGCCGAAGTCTGACGGCTTCGTGGCCGGGTCGGCGAGAGCGCGTATCGTGGCTGCACGGTCATGGATGGAAACGCCTGTGGTACACCCTTCTAAGAGGTCTACTGTCACAGTGAACGGAGTGCCGAGCATCGATGTGTTGTTGTCCACCTGACGCTCCAGCTCCAGCTCCTTGCATCGTGAGATGGGCAGTGGGGCGCATAGCACGCCGCGCCCGTTCTTGAGCATGAAATTGACTGCCTCCGGAGTGATTTTCTCTGCTGCAATGATGAAATCGCCTTCGTTTTCGCGGTCTTCATCGTCGACCACGATGACGAACTTCCCTTCGCGGAAATCCTCTATCGCCTCTTCGATAGTATTGATTTTGAAATTCATAGCTTTATGATTGATGTTTCTGTTATTTGCTTGTCCTTCCCGTCAGTCTGGCCTGCCGTGTCCCGTGATGTTTGGCTGTCAGCCTTTTGAACATCTCTTTCACCCTTCCGAAGAAGAGCTTATATGCGTCCGCATTGAACAGTGCCGAGTCGTTCGCCGCCTTGTAGGTCAGGAAAATGCC
>JADIMV010000009.1 GCA_017694515.1 Candidatus Aphodosoma intestinipullorum | reverse complement strand
TAGCGATTCGACATTCTTGCATCAAAGTCGCGCTAAAATGTGCGAAACGTAAACCCTGTCGTCACGATGCTCATTATACCCATCTGTCAAATCCCGTGCTAATCAGTGTAGAGCCGCAGGCTTATATCGGACTCACAATAAACTGTTACGATTTAGTGAAATTTTGCGTGATATCTTTCGTGTTTATACCGCTTATTTGTATATTTGCACGCGCAAAAAATATAAAGAAATTATGGGTGGCGTGATAGAACACGAGGGTACAGTTGTCAGCATTGAGGGGCGTATTGTCAAGGTGCTGATAGAGCAGACTTCGGCTTGTGCGGCCTGTCATGCCAAGTCGGCCTGCACGGCATCGGAAAAGGCGGAGAAGATAGTCGATGCCGAGAACCGCGACAATAAGCAGTATGAGATAGGCGAAGGAGTCAAGATAATCGGTGACCGCGGACTTGGCCTACAGGCAGTTCTGATAGCCTATGTGATACCGATTTGCATAATTCTTGCCGCACTGTTTATCTCGTCAGCCATTACTGACAATGAACTCGTCATGGGGATTGTGGGGCTTTGTTCTCTTATACCTTATCTCATTTTACTGATACTGTTCAGGAAAAAGCTCCAGTCTAAATTCAGATTCTATATTGTGAAATTATAATTACACTGACTTATATGAACCTTATAGTAGCTTCACTTATCACTTTGGGCGTTATCGGCATTGTTGCCGCGGTTATACTCTATGTAGTCGCCCAGAAATTCAAGGTGGAAGAAGACCCCCGCATAGGGGAGGTTGAGGAAGTACTCCCGGGAGCAAACTGCGGAGGATGCGGACATCCCGGATGCCATGGTTTTGCAGAGGCGTGCGCCAAAGCCGAGTCGCTCGACGGATTGCTTTGTCCGGTGGGAGGGATTCCCGTCATGACTAAGATAGGCGCGATACTCGGTATGGCTGTAGCTGAGAGTGAGCCGAAAGTGGCCGTCCTTCGCTGCAACGGCAGTTGTGCCAACAGGCCGCGCACATCGCATTATGACGGCGCGAAGTCATGCCGTATAGCGAGCGCGACATATGCAGGAGAGACAGACTGTGCATTCGGGTGTGTCGGTTTTGGCGACTGCGAGGCGGCGTGTATGTTCGATGCTCTGCATATCAATCCCGAGACCGGCCTGCCTGAGATAGACGATGAGAAGTGTACTGCGTGCGGCGCGTGTGTCAAGGCTTGTCCGAAGAATATCATCGAGTTGCGCAAGAAAGGCCCGAAAAACCGTCGTGTGTGGGTGAGCTGTGTTAACAAGGATAAGGGTGCTGCGGCACGCAAGGCGTGCGCCGTAGCCTGCATAGGTTGCGGAAAGTGTGCCAAAGTCTGCCCGTTCGACGCGATAACAGTGGAGAACAATCTGGCTTACATAGACTTCAACAAATGCCGCCTGTGCCGCAAGTGCGTGGCAGAGTGCCCGACCGGGGCTATACACGAGATTAATTTCCCTCCGCGCCCGGCAGAGCCGAAAGCTGAGGCGAAGCCCGTATCTGTAGAACCAGCTGTGCAGGAGGTGAAAGAGCCGGAAGCCAGACCCGAAATCACGATGCCGGTGAATGAGCCCGTGGGTACAGCAGTATCCTCTCCAACGAGTGAAATCTGTGAAGATACAAAAGCCCATGCGGCAGAGGAGACGAAGATACAGGATGAGGAGTCCACAGTAAGGAAGACTCGGCATCTTGACGCTACTCCGCAGACTCTGGACATTTAAGAAACTGAACCCGACAAAATTACATATGTGATATGAAGACATTTAAGATTGGTGGTGTACACCCCAATGATAATAAGCTGACGGCAGGGCGTAAGATAGTTGATGTGCCGCTGCCTAAGCAGACGGTAATCCCGATGAGCCAGCATATCGGCGCACCATGTGTGCCGTGCGTGCAGAAAGGCGATGTAGTCAAGGTTGGGCAACTGATAGGCGAGGCCAATGGGTTCATGTCTGCCAAGATACATTCGCCCGTGTCGGGCAAGGTGGCCAAGATAGATATGGCTGCTGATGCTTTCGGTGCCAAGTGCCAGTCGGTATTCATCGATGTAGAGGGTGACGAGTGGATGGACAATATCAACCGTTCAGAAGAGGTAGAGCGCATTTGCGGTCTGACGGGGCCTGAGATAATCAAGCGTATTGCGGATGCCGGCATAGTCGGTCTCGGCGGTGCTTGCTTCCCCACTCATGTAAAACTCTCTCCCCCTCCCGGTACAAAGGCCGATGTGTTGATAATCAATGGTGTGGAGTGTGAGCCTTATCTCACGTGCGACCATCAGCTCATGATGGAGCACGGCGAAGAGATATTCATAGGCATATCCCTCTTAATGAAGGCCATCAATGTACAGCGTGCGATAATAGGCATAGAAGAGAACAAGAAAGACGCCATAAAATATTTTCAGGAGCTTGCCACAAAACATTTCGGCGTGGAGGTCTGCCCGTTGAAGATGCACTATCCGCAGGGAGGTGAAAAGCAGCTAATCGATGCCGTCATTGGCCGTCAGGTGCCGAGCGGTGCGCTGCCGATAGCGGTCGGTGCGGTGGTGCAGAATGTCGCTACGACATACGCAGTCTATGAGGCGGTGCAGAAGAACAAGCCTCTAATAGACCGGGTTATGACGGTCACGGGCAAGTCTGTGAAAAATCCTGGCAATTACCGTGTGCGTTTCGGTACGCCGCTGTCCGATGTCGTAGCTCTGGCTGGAGGATTGCCTGAGGATACGGGAAAGGTGATAGCCGGAGGACCGATGATGGGACGCGCCATGAAGAGCATTGATGCGCCAGCCACGAAACGCTCGTCCGGTCTGCTTGTGATGCCTACACTCGAGGCACAGCGCAAGGAGATGGACAACTGTATACGTTGTGGCAAGTGTGTGAGTGCATGTCCTATGGGGCTTGAACCATATCTGCTTATGAATGAGGCTGAGAGTGCGGTTTGGGACAGAATGGAGCATGACCGTGTGATGGACTGTATAGAATGCGGCTGCTGTCTTTACACATGCCCGTCGCATCGTCCGCTCTTAGATTACATCCGTATGGGAAAGGCTACTGTTGGCGGCATAATCCGTGCGAGGAACGCAAAGAAGTGAACTGGAAACAGATTGTATAATCATAAAATGGGATCTCCTTCAGGTTGTCTCGGCATGAGAAAAATGTCGGTGCATAGCTGCGGGGACGGTATTAAAAAATAAATACATATAATGGCAACACTCATAGTATCTCCTTCGCCGCATGTGCATAGCGGCGACAGTGTGAGCAAGAATATGTACAATGTGGTCATAGCCTTGCTGCCCGCCTATCTTGTGTCTCTATATTTCTTCGGATTGGGAGCGTTGGTGGTCAGTCTTGTGTCGATGGTCTCATGTGTGCTGTTCGAATATCTCATACAGAGGTTTGTCTTTAAGGGCAAAACTACTGTCTGGAACGGCTCGGCTTTGCTTACCGGTATGCTGCTGTCGTTCAATCTGCCGTCCAACCTGCCATGGTGGATGGTGGTCATTGGAGCGTTTGTGGCTATCGGTATAGGCAAGATGACGTTCGGAGGGCTTGGAAATAATATTTTCAACCCTGCGCTTGTGGGCCGTGTGTTTCTTCTCGTGTCATTCCCGGCGGCGATGACCACATGGCCTGTGCCGACGCCGTTCTCTCTGCATTATACTGATGCGGAGACGGGCGCGACGGTACTCGCTATGCTGAAAGGCGGGTTCGGAGAGTTGCCGTCGCATATAGATATGATGGTCGGGAATATGGGCGGCTCGCTCGGTGAGGTGTCGGCCGTTGCTCTTATAATAGGCGGCATATACCTCATGATACGCAAGGTAATAACATGGCATATCCCTGTGAGTATACTTCTGACCGTGGCAGTATTCACCGGAATACTCCATGCCTGTAACCCGGCGGAGTTTGCCTCTCCTTTAGTTCATCTGCTCAGTGGAGGACTGATGCTCGGAGCGTTCTTCATGGCAACTGACTATGTGACCTCCCCTATGACGCACAGGGGACAGCTCATTTTCGGGTTCGGCATAGGCGTTATAACAGTAGTGATACGTACATGGGGCGCATATCCAGAGGGAGTGTCGTTTGCCATACTGATAATGAATGCGGTCACACCGCTCATCAATACATACGTTAAACCACGCCGTTTCGGTGAAAAGGTAAAGAAATAATAAGGTATGAAGAAGTTAGAATCGACATTTGTCAACATGACTGTGGTGCTGACGCTGTTCGCCCTTGTGGCGGCCGGTGCGTTGGGAGCGGTCTACAGTGTGACCGAAGAGCCTATCGCCATGGCCCAAGTGGCAAAGCAGCAGGAGGCAATAAAGGTGGTACTACCTGACTTTACTGAACTGTCAGAGGCTGATACGGTCAACGGTCTGGCCGTATATAAGGCATATAACGGAGGGTCGTTTGTCGGCGCGGCAGTCGAGAGTCAAGAGACAGGGTTTAACGGCCCGATACGTGTTATGGTCGGTTTCGATGCTGACGGTACGATAGTCAACTATTCGGTGCTGGAACAAAAGGAGACTCCCGGTCTCGGTACTAAGATGGTAGACTGGTTCAAAGGCGAGAAAGCCGACATACGGGGCATGAATCCTGCGGACGCGAACATAGCCGTGACAAAAGACGGCGGTGATGTGGACGCAATCACGGCGGCAACCATATCATCGAGGGCGTTCCTGCGCTGTGTGAATGCGGCGTACGCCGCTTTCAGCGAGGCCAATGGAGCGGCTGCCAAGTCCGATGCAGTTTCCGGTGCGACAGCGCAAACAGATTCTCAGGCGGCTGCGCAAGATACGATTAATGTAGAACCTATCGACTCTGCTGCTGTGAACGCGGCGGCTCAGTCAGAAAAATAACACTGGCTATGAACTATATAAAACCATTTCTGAACGGGCTGGTAAAGGAGAATCCGACGTTTGTCATCATGCTCGGAATGTGTCCTACGCTTGCTACGACGACATCGGCACTCAACGGCATGGGCATGGGTGTGGCCACGATGTTCGTGCTGATATGCTCGAATGTGGTGATTTCCCTGATTAAGAATATTGTGCCGGACAAGGTGCGTATACCTGTCTATGTGGTGGTGATAGCCACGTTCGTGACGATAGTAGACCTTGTCATGCAGGCATACGTCCCATCGCTGTATGCGGCGTTAGGTCTGTTCATACCACTTATAGTGGTCAACTGTATCGTGCTCGGGCGTGCCGAGTCATTTGCCGCGAAGAACAATGCGCTCGCGTCAATGATGGACGGCGCAGGCATAGGTCTCGGCTTCACCTGTTCACTGACGATTGTTGGTATCGTGCGCGAGATACTCGGTACAGGCAAGGTGTTCTCTTTCTCACTTTTCCCGGAGGAGTACGGTATGCTGCTGTTTATACTTGCGCCAGGTGCGTTTATAGTACTCGGGTATATGATGGCTCTGTTCAACCGTTTCCTGAAAGACCGTGGCAAGTGAGCCGCAAGTGTTTTGTCGAACGAATAAAAAGGATTAAGAAGATATGGTACACTATCTGTTAATAGTTCTGACGGCTATATTGGTCAACAATATAGTGTTTGCGCAGTTTCTCGGCATCTGCCCTTTCCTCGGCGTTTCCAAGAAGATAGATACGGCTGTGGGCATGGCCGGGGCAGTGGCCTTTGTGATGACCTTGGCCACGCTTGTCACGTCGCTGATATATACTCTTGTACTGGTGCCGCTCGGCATCAAGTTCCTCGATACGATAGCGTTCATCCTTGTCATAGCAGCTTTGGTGCAGATGGTAGAGATAATACTCAAGAAGGTATCGCCCGCACTGTATCAGGCTCTTGGCGTATATCTGCCGCTCATAACGACGAACTGTACGATATTAGGTGTGGCTATTTATGTGATAAAGCAGGATATGCCGCTGCTCGAGAGTGTGGTCTACGCTATCTCCACTGCGCTCGGTTACGGGCTGGCGCTGGTGCTGTTTGCCGGTATAAGGGAGCAGCTGGCGATGACAAAACTGCCGAAAGGTATGGAAGGCACGCCGGTGGCACTTGTTGTGGCGGGGCTTCTCGCCCTTGCGTTCATGGGTTTCTCCGGAGTGGGGCAATAAGGCTGTCTGAAGAAGTAATGGCGCAGGGCGCTGCGCTGTTCTGACGGTCAGACGATATAAGGTTAAGCCTGGCGGACATAAACGTCCGCCGGGCTTTTTTGTGTCCGTATGTCATGGGATTGTGCGGCTGCGGTTTGTCCTGTGGAGCTGTGTCCGGGACAGGGATGTGCCGAAGGAGACGGGGGAAGCATGGGTATTTTTGTGCGAGGAAATCAGGAGAGGGTGGCCGGAGTCTTCGGGAGGGCTTCGGAGGCGCTTCGGCGAGAGTACGTGTTTTTAACCTTAATTTACATTGTGGATTATTCTTCATGCTATGCTATCCCGTTGTTCACGAGAGCGAATAGTTCGACATAGTTGTGGAGGAGGTGTGAGGTGGTATTTTAAGTC
>JADIMV010000073.1 GCA_017694515.1 Candidatus Aphodosoma intestinipullorum | reverse complement strand
TCGCAATCTCACCCTCCGGGGCAACCATGTGCCGGCGTTTCACGAAGTCCTTCACATCTTCCATCACCGCCCAGATGTCGGCTTTCTCATCGATGGCCAGCATGAGCGCGTCAATCTTGTCTCCCCGGTTGTTAGCCCGCTGCATGGTCGTCACAGGCAGAGTGACCATCTCGTCCATGCTGCCGAATATGTTCACTTTGTCAGAACCTCTCTGTACAACGCCAACCACAGTGTAGTAGACCCCGTTCACGCGGATGGTCGAGCCGACGGGCTTTTCATCGGGGCGATACATATCATTGGCTATCTTGGCTCCTATCACGCAGACATTGCGTGCCTCGTGGATGTCGATGTCGTTGATGAACCGTCCCGCAAGTATCTTGGTCGGGTTGATATACTGATAGTCAGGCGGCAATCCCATGACGCGGAACGAGCCGGAACGGTCGCCGCGCACCACGTTGTTGTCCGTAGCCCAAGGCCCGAAGACCACTCCGCCTATGTATCGGGTTGTCGGGATGATGCCGCGCACGGCCTCAATGTCGCTGTTCTCCATCTGCCACCAGCGTCCTTTGGCAAAGCCCTTGTACGGCACAGAGGTCCTGTTCGGGAAAAAGAAAGCCGAATTGGTCGGCATACTCTCAAGGCCGCCCATGATGCCGGTGCGGAATCCGTTGCCCACGCCCGCCATGACCACGAGCATGAATATGCCCCAGAACACGCCGAACGCCGTCAGCAGGCTGCGCGTCTTGTTACGCGTGATGGTCTGCCAGATTTCCTGAAAAGTGTCTAAGTCGAACATCGTAGTTGAGGTTTAATGGTTCACTTCGCGTTCATAGCCTCTATAGGCTTAATCATCACGGCTTTCCTCGCGGGGAAATAACCGGCCAGCAACCCTGCCACTACAAGTACCAGCGTGGCGGCAACCACTGTGCCTATATCCACTGACGGATTGACGAACATCGACGGGGAACTGGGGTCATACGCCGCCTCGGGAAATTTCCGGCACAGCAGTTCGGATACCCCTATGCCGAGCAACATACCGATGTAGCCGAACATTGCCGTGATACAGAGGCTTTCCATCAGCACGAGGCTGAGTATGCTGCCCGGAGTCGCGCCGATGGCCTTGCGTATGCCTATCTCGCGTGTGCGCTCCTTCACGGTGATGAGCATGATGTTGCTCACGCCGACAACGCCGGCTATCAGCATCCCGAAGCCGATTATCCAGACGAAAGTGGTGATGCCGCCCATGACGTTCTGCGTCTGCATATACTGGTCAATGCGGTTATGAATCCATATCGCCCCTTGGTCAGCGGGGTCGAAGATGAGACGGCGCGAGAGCAGTCCGCGTACCTTTTCCGCAAAAGCTTCCGCCCCCTCCTCGTCCTTTATGTTGTTTATGAGTATGTCTATGGCGTTGATTTCCCCGCTTGGGCGGTAGATGGTCTGCTCTGTGCTGAACGGCACATAAGCAGTCTGGTATCTGTCCATGCCTGCCATGTCGTACAGTCCTACTACTTGGAAAGGTATGGTAATCGAGTCGTATGTGACGTTTACGAATTTGCCAACAGGGTCTGTACCTGCGGGGAATATCTTCGCGGCCGTTTGCCTGTGCAGCACTGTCACTTTCCGCCTGTCGCGCATATCGAGTTCATTGATGAACCGTCCGGACAGTATTTCAATGCTGGAGAGGGTGCTGAAGTCAGGCTCCACTGCGTAGAGCGACACTTGGTATTGCGTGCTTCCCATGCCCACACTCGCGCCCCACAGGCCGTCGTTTGGCGTGACTATCTCGGCTTCGGGTAGCGCAGCCCGCAGAAACTCCACATCGCCGTAGCGCAGCCCCACCCATGTGTTTTTCTTCATTCCCTTGTAGGGCAGGGAGCGCCAGCCTCCGTACACCCGCACAGTGTTCTGAGACATACTCGAGAAGTTCAGCTGCATTGCGTTCTTCACGCCGTTGCTGCAGGCGAGCAGTACCACGAGCATGAATATGCCCCACGCTATGGCGAAGCCTGTGAGCGCGGTGCGCATCTTGTTCATGCGCATGGCCATGAATATTTCCTCAAACAAGTCTTTCATCGCCTTCTATCACACCGTCCTTTATACGCACTATCCTGTCAGTCATGGCCGCTATTTCCTGCGCGTGGGTCACGATTATCATGGTTATCCCGTCACGCTCCGACACCTCGCGCAGCAGGTGCAGCACATCGACCGAGGTCTGCGAGTCGAGTGCGCCCGTAGGCTCATCGGCCAGTATCACCTGCGGCTTCGCTATCAGTGCGCGCGCAATGGCAACCCTCTGCTTCTGCCCGCCGGAGAGCTGGTTAGGCAGATGGTCAGCCCAATCGGCAAGGCCGACGCGGTCGAGGTACTCCATTGCCGTGGCGTTCCTCCTGGAGCGGCTCACGCCCTGATAGTAGAGCGGGAGAGCCACATTCTCAAGCGCGGTCTTGAAACCGAGCAGGTTGAAACTCTGGAAGACGAAGCCTATCATACGGTTGCGCAAGTGAGCCGCATCTTTTTCCGAGAGGTCCTTTATCAGCTGCCCGTCGAGCCAGTACTCGCCCTCATCGTATGTGTCGAGTACGCCGAGGATGTTCAGCAGCGTCGATTTCCCTGAGCCTGACGCTCCCATGATTGAGAGAAACTCCCCGCGCCCTATCTCGAGGTTTATCCCTTTCAGCACGTGGAGCGCAGTCCCCGCGTCGTATGTCTTGTGTATGTTCTTCAGCGTTATCATAATCTTTGTCGCACGCACATTGTGTTCACGGCGCAAAGATAGATATTGTTTTGGTACTATGCAATGCCAATAGTTGTAAAGATTGTTCGTTTTGCAAAAAAAAAAAAGATTAGTACACGTTATGATGTGCTTTTTCTTGCAGTGGCTTGGGTAACCGATTGTATGTCAGGATGGTTCTTGCGGACGGGGTGGTTCAGAAAGTATTGCAGTGTATGCGGGGAGCGGAAAAGATTTATGCTTTTTTATACCGCTACAGCCCCGCATACGGACTTCTATCGGCTTGCTATGGAGAATATCTCCTCGGCAGTGTCTACTATCCAGCGCGGGGAGAACTTTGCCAGTTCCGTGCGCGGACGGCATCCCCACGTAACTCCCACGGCCTCAACCCCGGCGTTGATGGCTGTCTGCATATCCACGCCGGAATCGCCAACGTACAGCACATCGGGCATAGACACTCCCGCTTTGGCGCAGATGTCATGCACTATGGTCGGGTCGGGCTTTGTCGGTACGCCGTCGCGCTGGCCGAAGACGGCGCAGAAGTCAATTTCGGGGAAGAATGTGGAGATGAGCATCTCTGTGGCCTGCTGATACTTGTTCGACGCGACGGCCAACCGGACGCCGAGTCTCTGCAACGTGTAGAGCAGCTCTACCATGCCGGGGAACGGCATGGTGAAGTCCGCGCCGTGCTCATTATAGTAGGGGATGAACGCGGCTCTTATCCTCAGCACTTCGGCTTCGTCCTTGTGTCCTTCGGGGAGGGCGCGCTCGAAGAGCTTGTTGATGCCGTTGCCCACGAAGCTCTTTATGCGCTCAGGCGTGTGGGTGGGGTAGCCGTAGAGGGCGAGGGCGTGGTTTGTGGCCGCAGCTATGTCGTATGTGGTGTTGAGCAGTGTACCGTCGAGGTCGAATATAACAAGTTGTTTCATAAGTCTGTCTTTGCGGGTGCAAAGATAGCTAAAACGGGGTGTATGTGCAACGACTGTCTCCCGTGGGTCTTCGGGAGGTCTCCGTAGGCGCTTCGGCGATAGTACGTCTTTTTAACCTATTTTTGTAATTTAAGAGGCAAGGAAAAAGGGTGATTGCCGGGCTGTGTGTTTTTTGATGCAGGGTGCAACTTTTCAGCACTGTGGTACATCTTTAAGATGTAAGAGAGGTTGGATGTTTTATCTATAAATTCTATATCTATGAGACGGTTTTTATTTCTTGCATTCGCGCTGCTGGCCGGTATGTGCGCGGCGGCGCAGGACATTGTCGTCAAGAGGGACGGCAGCTGGGTCAAGACCTCGCACCTTTCTTCCAGTGCGGGCAAGTATTTCTACATCGAGGAGGGGGACTCGACGATGAGGCTCAATGAGCTGAAGAGGAGCGAGATAGGGATGATACTGTATGCCAACGGGAGAGTCAAGCATTTCAATGAGTTGCAGTCAGACCCTTTCCGTGCGCCGTTCGCCAGTGAGACGGAGGGGGAGCGGGTGGATATGGAGCGTATGTACCGCGACTACCGGGCGGCTGTGAGGCTGAGAAATACGGGCATAGGGCTGATGGCGGCCGGGGGCACATTCCTTGCGACAGGGACTATAATGACGCTGACACTTGCCGCCCCTATGGTCCTGTTCTTCTATTCCGGTGCGCTGATGATGGTGGCGGGTCTGCCGTGCTATATTGTCGGCGCTAACCGTGTAGACATGATGGATTTCTCGATGAGGCAGATGGCAACCATCCCTGTCATGCGCGGCGACCGTCTCGGCCTGAACCTTACGGGCGGAGAGGGCAGCACGGGGCTGAGCCTCACGTTCTGAAGGGAGGCGGAGGTGCATTTGGCACGTATCAGCGCGGGCAGGCTTTGGCATTGCCCGCGCTTTTTATTAATTTTGTATGCTGACGCATACAAGATAGGATGCGGTTCGGCAATGCAATAAGTCCGACTGATGCCAGTCATCACAAGATGTTGCCACTGTGTCCCGACACTGTGCCTAAGCTCAAGTCTGTCCACAGTGTAACATCTTGTGACGCAAAACTGTCGTTTTGCTTATTGCATTGCGCTCGCCTTTCACTATCTTTGTCCCCGTAAACAGGACGATTTATGAAACGACTTTTTTTGCTGGACGCGTACGCGATGATTTACCGCGCATATTATGCCTTTATGCGGATGCCCCGTATAAACTCCAAGGGGATGAACACCTCGGCGGTGTTCGGCTTTGTCAATACGCTGCAAGAGCTGCTTAAGAAGGAGAACCCCACGCATATAGCGGTGGCGTTCGACCCTGCTGGGCCGACGTTCCGCCACGAGGCGTATGAGGAGTACAAGGCCAACAGGGAGGCCACTCCGGAGGATATACGGGCGGCAGTGCCTGTAATCAAGGAGATTGTACGTGCATACCGCATACCGGCCATAGAGGTGCCGGGCTATGAGGCGGACGACGTGATAGGCACTCTGGCGCGGCAGGCGGAGGCGAAGGGGTTCGACACGTATATGATGACCCCGGACAAGGACTACGGGCAGCTGGTCTCGGAGCATACGTTCATATACCGCCCGCGCTTCGGCGAGAGCGGTTTCGAGGTGATGGGCGTGAGGGAAGTGCTGGAGAAGTGGGGGATAGAGCGTGTCCCGCAGGTGATTGACCTCCTGGGGCTTATGGGTGATGCGTCGGACAATATACCCGGCTGTCCGGGCGTGGGGGAAAAGACCGCCGTCAAGTTGCTGAGGGAGTTCGGGTCGATAGACGGGCTGCTGGCCAACACGGACAAGCTCAAGGGGGCACTGAAAGCCAAGGTGGAGGCCAACCGCCGCCAGATAGAGTTCTCGCGCTTCCTTGCGACGATAAAGACCGATGTGCCGATAGAGATGGACGAGGCGGCACTCGTGCGCGAAGAGCCGGACAAGGATGAGCTTATACGGCTGTTCCGCGAACTGGAGTTCTACAGCCATCTGAAACGCCTGACGGGCGATGCGCCGGAACGCCGGAACGCCGTGGCTACGGAGCAGAACCTTTTCGGCGATGAGATACCGGAGGCCGTTGCCGCCACTGCCGCCGGAGAGACTGGCGGACGCGACAGTTCCTTGGCTACTGTGGAGAATACGCCCCACACGTACCATTGCGTGACGGACGGCGCGGATGTCGATGCGCTTGCCGCACGGCTCGCGGCCGCCGCGCATTTCTGTTTCGACACGGAGACAACAGACCTCCATGTGCTTCACGCAGAGCTTGTCGGTATGTCGTTCGCCTTTGAGCCGCACGAGGCGTACTATGTGCCGTTCCCGGCGGAGAGGGTCGGGGCGTGCGCACTGCTTGAAAAGTTCCGCCCCGCGCTCGAGAACGAGAAGATAGAGAAGACGGGACACAACATCAAGTATGACCTCATGGTGCTGGGCAATTACGGCGTGACCCTGCGCGGGAGGCTCTTCGACACGATGATAGCGCACTATCTGCTACAGCCGGAGATGCGCCACGGCATGGACTATCTCTCGGAGACACTGCTCAGCTATGAACCAATCCACATCGAGGAGCTTATAGGCGCGAAGGGCAAGGGGCAGAAGTCAATGCGCCAAGTAGATGTGGCCGCTGTGGCCGACTATGCCGCCGAGGATGCAGACGTGACCCTCCAGTTGCGCCGTGTGCTTGAGCCGCAGTTAGAGGAGCAGGGGCTGATGCCGCTGTTCCACGACATAGAGATGCCGCTCATGAGAGTGCTGGCCAAGATGGAGCGCACGGGCATGATTATAGACGACTTCGCCCTTGCGCAGACATCGCAGACCATGACCGCCGATATGCTCCGCATAGAGCGCGAGATACAGGAGGTGGCCGGGGATACGTCGTTCAATGTCAGCTCGCCGAAGCAGATAGGCGAACTGCTGTTCGACAGGCTGCACATAGCCGACCGCGCACGCAAGACCAAGAAAGGGCAGTATGTGACCGACGAGGAGACACTCGAAGCACTGCGCGACCGCCATCCGGTTGTCGGCAAGATACTTGAATACCGTGGGCTGAAGAAGCTCATAAGCACATACATAGACGCTCTACCGAAGCTCATCGACCCGCAGACGGGGAGGATACACACGTCGTTCAACCAGACAGTTACGGCCACTGGGCGGCTCTCGTCGTCAAACCCCAACCTACAGAACATACCCGTGCGCGACGAGCAGGGCAAGGAGATACGCCGCTCATTCATAGCCTCGCCGGGGTACAGGTTCCTCTCGGCGGACTACTCGCAGGTGGAGCTGCGCATCATGGCGCACCTGTCGGGCGACACGCACATGGTAGAAGCGTTCCGCGCCGACCAGGACATACACGCCGCCACAGCCGCGAAGATATACCATCTTCCGATAGAGGAGGTGACCCGCGATATGCGCCGCAAGGCCAAGACGGCCAATTTCGGCATCATCTACGGCATCTCGGCCTTCGGCCTCGCCGAGCGTCTCAGCATCTCCCGCACGGAGGCCAAAGAGCTGATTGACGGCTACTTCGCCTCGTTCCCGCAGGTCAAGGAGTATATGGACGGCTGCATAGCCCGTGCGCGTGAGACGGGCTATGTCGAGACCCTCCTCGGCCGCCGCCGCTATCTGCCGGACATCAATTCGCGCAACGCCAATGTGCGCGGTTTCGCGGAGCGCAACGCCATCAACGCCCCGATACAGGGCACGGCGGCGGACATAATCAAGATTGCCATGGTGAGGATAGACCATCGCATGGAGCGCGAGGGCGTGCGCTCGGAGATGATACTTCAGGTGCATGACGAGTTGAACTTCAATGTCCCGGAGGACGAGGTGGAGCTGATGACGCGCATAGTCCGCGAGGAGATGGAAGGGGCGTTCGCCCTAAAAGTGCCGCTGCGTGTGGATGTCGGCGTGGGCGGCAACTGGTTAGAGGCGCATTGATGGCGCACGTGATTCCGTTGAGGTGGAGGCAAACATGACATTATGAATCAGGAACTGAGAGAGATATTGCAGAAGTGCGAAAGGCTGAAAACCAGCCTTTCGGCAGTGCGGCCATTGCCCGCAGGGGCTCTGAAAAAGATTGTGGAGGCATACAACATAGAGTACACCTACGAGAGTAACCGCATCGAGGGCAATACGCTCACATTGCAGGAGACGGAGCTTGTGGTGAATGAGGGTGTGATCATAGCGGGAAAGTCGATGCGCGAACACCTGGAGGCAATCAATCACGCGGAGGCCATAGACTACATACGCGACTTCGCGAAAAGCGGAGTGGAGATAAGCGAGGGGACGATAAAGGAAATCCACGCCCTGATACTGCACGGCATAGACAGGGATAACGCGGGACGTTACCGCACTGTGCCTGTGAGAATAAGCGGCAGCAGCCATGTGCCGCCGCAGCCGTATCTGCTTGCGGAGCGGATGGAGAGGTTCATGTCGCGTTTCCACGAAATGGAGGCTCAAGGCACGCACCCTGTGCTGACAGCAGCATACCTGCATGAGGCATTAGTGCGCATACACCCGTTTGTGGACGGCAACGGGCGCACATCGAGGCTACTGATGAACCTCTATCTGCTGCGCAACGGCTATACGATTGTGAACCTTAAAGGCTCGGACGATGCGCGGCGCATATATTACGATGCCCTTGAAACGTCGCACACCGACCCTCTGCCGTTCCAGCGGCTCGTTGCCGAGGCTGAGGTATTGTCATTGAAATCTTATCTGTCGGTTCTCGGGGAGCCGGCAGAATAATCACCGTGCGCGTGGCTGTCCTGAGCCGACTGTTCCCTGTCGGAGTGCCCTATTTTACTTTGCCGGATGGACGGCCTACACATACCGATAAAAATATTTTCCCCTGTCGCTTGCTTTTCTGTCAGATAGTTAGTAACTTCGCACTGTGGCCTGATGTGGAATTTATGTTGGCGTGGATGTAGGCCATGTCCATGTAGCGGACATATTGTATAACCCGATAATCTTTACTGCCATGACTGTACTGCGCCGTTTTCTTCTGCCGTTGGCAATCCTGCTGTGCGCCTGCGCCGCGTATGGCTCAACCCCCGAGTGTATAGACTATGCTGATTTGACCTCGCCCGATGTGGTGTGTACTTATATCGATATGTACGATATGGTAGAGCATACGGAGATGGTGGACTCCGGGCCGCAAAGCGAGAAGTCGCTTCACACCGTGCATACCCAGATAGGAGAGAGAGACCCGTATGTGCAAGGTCTCGTGACTATACCTCCCGGTTTCCCGAACTCGGTGCGCGTGGGTGGATATACGGCGGGCAAGTTCGCCTCGGTGACATACACTATGCGAGTGCCGCAGGGAGCTGATATGAGCCTGATAGTGCGTTATGCGATAGTACATGAGTCGCCCGGTCATTTCGGAGATGCGAATCCGAAGTTTACGCTACAGATATTGGATGCTGACGATGAGGTGATAGACTCAGCCTGTGCGATGGTGGAATATACTGCGGGCGACAATACGCAGGCATGGGAGACGGAAACCAATATTCGCGGCGAATACATTTGGAATAATTGGGAGGCTGTGGGTTTCAATCTTCAACCTTACGCGGGGGATACTGTGAAACTGAAACTCATTTCTAAACCTTGTGATGCAGGGTCGCATGTTTCATACGCCTATTTTGTGACGGAGTGCGTGGATAATAGGATGGAGGGCATAGGGTGCGGCACTGAGGCTACGAGGTTTGAAGCCCCGGAGGGGTTCGACTATCTGTGGTACAGCAGCGACGATGCGGCAAAGACTCCGCTCGGCTATGGGCGGACGTTCGATGTGCCGCAGGGCGGCGGGGGAGAATATTCCGTGGATGTGATTTCAAAGAAAGACCCAGAGTGCAGTTTCACGATAACCGCCTCAGCGCAGGCGCATTATCCCAAGGCTGAGGCCACATGGGAGTGGACTTCCGAACGGTGCGAGAACGAGATGACTTTCCACAACGGCAGCTATATGTACACCCTCGACGGCAGCGACACTGTGAGGCGCGAGGCTTTGACGGAGTGCGAATGGGACTTCGGCGAGTACGGACGCTCCACTGACACAGACCCTGTGGTGCTGTTCCCGACAGAGGGCGACACGATTGACGCGGTGCTGACCGTCATGCGCGACGGCGATGAGGAGTGCATGGACGTGCTGTCGTTCAGGGTGGCCGTTCCGGCCATTGTGCATGACACTGTGAGGGAGACTGTGGAGCTTTGCGGCTATGTGGAGTTCGCGGAATCCGATTTCAAGCCGGGAGATACGATAACGATGAAAGAGACGGATGAGCACGGGTGCGAGACGGTAAATATAGCGTATGTCGTGTGGGCTGTGACGGACACTGTGGACAGTGCGGTGACGATTTGCGCGGGCGATGTCCTCGATTTCTACGGCGAACCGCTGACTGAGGCGGGCGTACATCTGCATGGGATTAAATACGCCGGGCGCGGGGAGTGCGACTCCGTGGTCGTGAGGCTGACGCTTAACGTGGTAGAGCCGGTATATGCGGAGG
>JADIMV010000072.1 GCA_017694515.1 Candidatus Aphodosoma intestinipullorum | reverse complement strand
CTAAGTCATTTACTAAAGTAAACTCCTGTCGCCCTCACCCTCAATGCCTTGCATTTTATCAATTCTAACACACCTTAGGGGCTGTGCCAAAATTTACCATTTTGACACAGCCCCTCTTATTTGTCTTGGCCTGATTGGCTTGTTATTTGTCGGCTACGGCACGTCCTGCGCGAAGTGCGGCGATGTTGGCATCAACCACAGCGTCACCTTTCTTGCCGAAGATGCTGCGCACTGCGTTTTCGAGCTTCTCGATGTCTATCTTCAGATATTTCGACGCTGCACCCAGCACGACCATGTTTGCGCCCTTGGGGTTCTTGACCTCCTTGGCTATCGCGTCTGCGTCGAGCAGTATGTGGTGAGGTATCTTCTTCACCTCGGCCAATACGGCCTCAATGTCGGGATAGTTCGGGATGTTCACGAAAGGTTTCTCATTCGTGATGACCCAACCGTCCTTGTGCAGGAAAGGCAGATAGCGCAACGCCTCCATCGGCTCTACGGAGAGTATGATGTCGCACTGCCCCTCGGGGATAAGGTCCGATGCTATCGGTTCATCGCTAAGGCGGAGGTGCGACTGTACGTCGCCGCCGCGCTGGCTCATGCCGTGAGTCTCAGCCTGTTTCATGTACCAGCCCATCTCGAGGGCAGCTTCTGATATGATGGCGGCCGAGCTGAGTGCTCCCATACCGCCGACACCGCACAATATAATGTCTATTTTCATAATGATGTCAGTTTAAGGTTGTTACTTTGTCTGGTTTTTCTTGGCCGCTTTGAGGCGTTTGTTGAGTGCGACTATGCATTCGCGGCGCGGGATGATGACAGATACGCCCTTATAGCCTATCTCCTCCTTGAACACCTGTACGTTCTCCTCGAAATATTTCTTGAGCGGATTGATGACGCGGATATGCTCAGACGCGACACCTATTCCCTGACAGATGCTCTCTATGCGCCCTGTGGCCGACGATTTCTGCGAGCCGGTCATGCCTGTAATCTCATTGTCGAGTATGACGATTGTCACATTGGCGTTGTCCACACAGCAGTCGAGCAGACCTGTCATGCCGCTGTGGGTGAACGTCGAGTCACCAATCACGGCAACTGACGGCAGGAGGTCAGCCTCCGATGCGCCTTTCGCCATGGTGATGGACGCGCCCATGTCCACCGTGGAGTAGATGGCCTCGAACGGGGGCAGTGCGCCGAGTGTATAGCAGCCTATGTCGGAGAACACGCGGCCGCCGGGGAATGACTTCATTGCCTCGTTGAGTGCTGTGTATGAGTCGATATGCGGACATCCGTCGCAGAGTTTCGGCGGACGCGGGGCGACGAGCGACGGTATCGGCATGCCCTCCGGCATCGGCATACCGAGAGCCTTGCCTACGAGGTTCGGGCTGAGCTCACCGGTGCGTGGCAGTGCACCGTCCAGGCGGCCGTGTATTTTTTTGCAGCCACGGTTGAGCAGGCCGCGAAGCAGACGCTCATACAGGGGCTGTCCCTCTTCCAGTACGAGTACCTCGTCGCATTCGTCGAAGAGACGGTTGACCATCTTCTCCGGCATCGGGTACTGGCTTATTTTCACTACCGGATGCGGGCATTTGCGGTCGGGGTAGTTCTCCATGAGGTAGTTGAACGCTATGCCGCACGCGATTATACCCAGTTTCTTGTCCGGGCCGTCTATGTAGCGGTTGTAGCCGCTTGTCTCGGAGGCTTCTATGAGAGTGGCCTGCTTTTCGAGCAACGCCTTGTACTGGCGGCGTGCCACGGCGGGCAGGAGTATATACTGCATCTTGTCCTTCGGATACGACTTCTCGTTCTGTGGCAGCATTTCCCTGCGTTCCACGCCTGCGCGGGAGTGTGCCATGCGGGTTGTGACGCGCATCATCACCGGCACTTTGTGCTTCTCGGAGAGTTCAAAGCCGTAGCGCACCATGTCGTATGCCTCCTGCTGGTTCGACGGCTCGAGTGCCGGTATCAGCGCGAAATCGGCGTAGAAACGCGAGTCCTGTTCGTTCTGGCTGGAGTGCATCGACGGGTCATCGGCCGCGAGGTAGACGAGTCCGCCATTCGTGCCAGTTATGGCAGAATTGACGAAACAGTCTGCCGCAACGTTGATACCCACGTGTTTACAGCAATAGAGGGCGCGTTTGCCGGCGTAGCTCATGCCGAGGGCGGCCTCCATGGCGGTCTTTTCATTGGCGCACCATTCGCTGCGGATACCGCGTTCCTTCGCCAGTTTCGACTCTTGGATGTACTCGGTGATTTCGGTTGATGGTGTTCCCGGATAGGCGTACACGCCTGAAAGCCCGGCATCAATCGCTCCCAAGGCGATAGCCTCATCGCCTAACAATAAAAGCTTTTCCATGTATTGATTCTTTAAAAATTAAGATTTTATATTGGTTACATTCCTAATGTCACTGTCTGTTCCCGTAGTCCCTTGCGCCGAATATGGAACTCCCCACACGCACAATGGTCGCACCCTCCTCAATGGCTATCCCGTAGTCGGACGACATACCCATCGAAAGGTGACGGAAATGCGGCGCATCGCTGAAAGGTGTCTCTTTCATCCGGCGGAACGTCTGCGCGATGGCACGGAAATCCGCGCGTATGCGCTCCTTGTCGTCGGTGTTTGACGCCATGCCCATCACTCCGCAGATGCGAGTGTGCGGATGTGCCGAGATAAATCCGGCTGTGATGAGCGCGATGGCCTCATCGGGCGTGAAACCCTGTTTGGTCTCCTCGCTGGCCACATGAAGTTCTACAAGCACGTCCTGCACCTTGCCCGCCTTTGCGGCGCAACGCTCAATCTCGGCGAACAGCCGTTCGTTGGACACGCTGTGTATCAGCGTGGCAATTGGCACTACCGTCTTCACCTTGTTCGTCTGTAGGTTGCCTATGAAATGCCACTCTATGTCCTGCGGCAGCTGCGGGGCTTTCTGCTGCATCTCCTGCGGACGGTTCTCCCCGAACCGGCGTTCGCCTGCCGCGTATGCCTCCATGATGGCCTCGCACGGATGGAACTTCGACACGCAAACCAATTGCACCCCCTCGGGTATGTGGTTGCGTATCTCCTTGATATTCTCTGCTATAGACATATTACCGTCCTTACTGCTGTGTCGGTTCGTACTGGAAAACATCGAGTATGGCCGTCTCCGTCACATTGGCTATCTCGTAGTCGCCGAGCGCGCCCTCCATGCCCTTGATAAGTCTGTCCATGGCATCCTTGAAGTCTGATGCCTGCACCATCATGGTCTGGGCTATACGTTTCTCAACACCCTTTTCCTCATCTACCGATAGATAGTTCACCTTGCAGCGATACCATTTGTCGCCATCCTCGTTGTAGAACATCTCCGCTATCTTGCATCTCTTGATGTTCGCCACGGTAAACTCTCCTGTGGCGAAAGGCTGTACCTCCTTGCAGATGCGAGTCTCCGCCTCCGTGAACGACAGCGCGTCAACAAGATACGGCTCTGTCACTTTCTTTATCAAGCCGTCCTCGCCCGTGCGGTCAAAGGTCACCTTACATTCGAACCATGTATTCATACGTGTAATATAAATCTGACAATATCCTCTCTTATAAACTCACTTAAATTTTCTCCGCTTCCACGGTCGGAAATCATACCACATGGCGTGTGTTGAAATATGTCTCTGCACCCGCACTGCCATTGTCAGTGTGTGCTGCGCCCGTAGTGTAATGCTTTGGCTCATAGTAGCTTTCCTTAGCTTCTCCGTATCTTCCAGCTATCCCTCAGCCATCCTCTCCTTAGCGTATCGCTATTCTTTCGCCTAATTGCATCAAAAACTGCCAAAACATAAACCCCATCGTCCCAATGCCTGTTTCGCACATCTGTCTGGACACGGCCATATCCGGTCTCCGGCGGACGGAGACCTCAGACCGTAACCGGTATCACTACAGATACAAAGTTACTCTTTTTTCCCCGTAGCGCAAATTCTTTGAATAAATATTCCTATCTTTGCTTCGCAAGATAAGATGCGGTTCAGCGAAGGCAATCAAACAAGTTTGTTGCCTTTGCACTCACCTTTGCGTATCTTTGTGCCATACATAATGAGTGTTAGGCTGTTCTCTTGAGCAGGTCTTGCCGGAGGGGAGTGTTGGTAGACTAAAATATAATGCTATGAAAAAGTTGTTCATCACTTTATCAGTGGCGGTGCTGTTTGCCGCTTGTGGCTCTCGGGACGGGGTCTATGTGGACGAATATATCTATATCAAAGATCGCGTGAAGTTTCATTACAGACTTGAAAATGAGGCTGGTGAGAAATGTAATACATTCAAGGCGGGTGAGACAATAGGGATGGTTTTCGAGATAGAGAATTTGCGGGACGACACCCTCTGCCATACGGAATTGTATGTACACCATCCTGATTTTGACCGTAATTATTACGGCAAAGTATATGATTTGGACGGGAATGTGGTTTATAGTGCAGGATGGGCAAGGTCTCATGTCGTTGGTGTAAATATAATACCTCCGCATGGTTCATATAAGTACAGGTTAGGTTGTGCGCCGCATAGTGAGACTGACTTTTTGAAGCCCGGGAAATATTATACTGTATATACTGGTAGTTTCCATACCTGTTGTGGTGATATGGACATAGAACTTCCTAAGATGAGAGTCGGTTTCTCTGTTGAGTGACAGACAGATAATACTTTAATAACAAAATATGTATCGTATGAGAAAAGTGTTTTTCCTGATGGCGGCTCTTGTGTCAGTCGCCGTGTTCAGTTCGTGTGCGAAAAAGGCCGACGCATCGGCTTTTGTTGGTAAGCGGCTTGAGGCCGTGAGCCTTTATGGCAAGTCTGTCGACCAGAAAGCCATGATGAAAGGGGTGTTCATGGTGCTTGACACCGCAAATAAGGTAAACGGTGCTGCCGGCTGCAACAATTTCTTCGGAGGCTATGAGACTGAGGGCGATATGATTAAGTTCGGCGCGGCGGGCATGACCCGTATGATGTGCGACCCTCTGTCGATGGAGGCTGAAAGCCAGATGGTAAAGCTCATGGGTGAGGCCGACCGCTTCGCCGTGGACGGCACGACAGTGACGTTCTACAAGGGCGAGGAGGCGATAGGTGTCTTTGCTGTGAAGGAGTGCTGCAAGGCGGAGTGCAGAAAGGCGTGCGACAAACCCTGCCCCAAGCCCTGTGTGAAAGACAGTGCCGCCTGTGCCAAGGCTAAATGCTGCAAGGCCGACAGTGCGGTGTGCGCCAAGAAGCCGTGTTGCAAGGCCGGTGAGCGGGTATGCCTGAAAGACAGCGCGAAGTGCTGCAAGGCTAAGGCCGCGTGTGTCAAGGCGGGTGAGAAACCTTGTCGTAAGGCTAACGCGGAGGTCAAATAAATCACAGGTGCGCGATGAACTTGTTCTATGCGCCTGACATTCTGACGACTCCTCTTCTCCCGGAAGAGGAGTCGTTGCATTGTGTCAAAGTGTTGCGCCACAAGACGGGCGACATAATACACCTTATCGACGGGCGCGGCTCAATGTATGAGGCCGAGATTGTAGCCGCCCATCCGAAACGCGCTGAAGTGCGTGTCATTTCCGTTACGGCGGGCTACAATGCGCACCGCTATTCCCTGCACATGGCTGTCGCGCCTACCAAGAACATCGACCGTTTCGAATGGTTCGTGGAGAAGGCCACTGAGATAGGGCTGGATGAGCTGACCCCAATTGTCTGCCGCTATTCGGAGCGCAGGACTCTGAAACTTGAGCGTATAGAGAAGATACTCCTCTCCGCATCCAAGCAGAGCCTCCATGCCAAAGTTCCGCGCCTGAATCCGCCTGCGGACTTTTCCGACTTCGTGCGCGGTGTGCGGGCCGACGGGCGTTTCCTCGCCCATTGTTATCCCGGGGAAAAGCAGTACCTGCTGCGTGCGTGTGCTTCAGTGGCCGATGCCGTGGTCATGGTAGGCCCGGAGGGTGACTTCTCTGAAGAGGAGGTGCGTCTTGCCCTATCCTCCGGTTTTGTCGGCGTGTCGCTTGGGGAGAGCCGTCTCCGTACCGAGACCGCCGGCATCGTGGCGGCGCACCTCGTCGCCGTGGCCTCAGAACTGCGCTTGGAGTGATGCTGTCGCTAAATCACGTCATTGGGTAGTGATACGTGGCTGCCCCCTTGTGCGGCCACGTCCTTATCTCATTATATACTGTTGCCTCTATTCTCGTGTGCCAATATGCCCACCCTCTTTTGAATGCACATTTCCAGTGTGCAAGAATTACTTGCTTTAACCTATTGATAACCATAGGTATTAGCTGACTATTAGCTATCATTCAGTTATCTCCTCCTTATCCTCTCCCAAGCGTAACGTTCTTTTGCAGCCTAATCCGCTCGTATCGTCAATTATGGCGCACTCTATCTCTCCGATGTCTGTTATGACCACTTTCTTTTCCCTTTACACACGCTGTCTATTTTCTCTTTTGTGAATAATTAACTCATCGGCTGTTGGTTTATAAAATAAACTACTCTACCTTTGCAGTGTAAACAGAACGTTACCTGTGAGGTCAAAGGGGGCGAGATAACATCGCTTTTATTTTTACCCTGCCGGTTTATAAAATAAACCTATTTATGTAGCCTTGCAAAGCATAATATGGCACTGTTGTTTAACTATTAATACTTATACATTATGGAAGAAAGAAAAATGACGGAGAAAGAGAGTTTGGAACTTATTTCTCAGATGATTACAAAGAGTAGGGTGAGGCTTGAAAGGCAGGCCGGTTGGCCTCTCGTGCTGTGGGGCGTGGCTGCGGCGCTTATTGGCATTGCGGTTTGGGCAGGTGTTAAATTCACTGGCAATGCAGCGTGGTACAATCTCTGGTTTTTGTTGCTGATAGGGTTTCCCATACATTGGATATGGGCGAAACGGCATACGGAGAATGTCCGCGATTATGTGACAGAGACAGTCGGATGGGTCTGGTTTGTGTTCGGGGCTTCGTGTATGGTGTTTGCCGCACTCTATGCGCTGGGCGTTACGTCATTGCCGATAAATGTCTGCATCACTCTGTTGTTGGGTTTCGCGACCACGGTTACGGGTATGATGCTCAAGCGATGGCTTGTGATGGTCTTGGGAGTGCTGACAATATGTCTGTTTGTGCCTCTGATGGCCGTAGTGGTCTCTGGTGTCGATACCATATTGCTGTCGGCAGGCATAGTGGTACTGGACATCATGCTTCCCGGGATTATTATGTGCCGTGCCGACCGTAGGGAGGTGCGGATATGAGAGAGCTGAATCCTCTGCTGCACTCTGAGTTGCGGCTTGCCATAGTGTCAATACTGATTGGTGCGGATGAGGCAGATTTTGTCTATCTGCGCGAGGCCACCGGTGCGACGGCAGGTAATCTCAGTGTGCAGCTCGATAAGCTTGCGCAGGCAGGCTATATCGAGACGAGAAAAGAGTTTGTTGGCAAGAAGCCGCGTACTTCGTGCCGCATGACCGATGCAGGAAGACGTGCGTTTGCTGACTATGTGGATGCTCTGAAAGAGTATCTCAGACTGTAAACCGTAAGGTTACGGAACGTTTCAGGCATGGTGCTTATCTAATGGGCATCATGCCTTATTTGCTTGCGGTCATCGCTTGCGTTCAGAAATCTTATCCGGGTTTTTGCTCAGGAAGTCTTTCCAGCCGTGGTATTTTACCTCCGCGACTGGCGAGCGGCCTTGCAGGAAGTGGCAGTATGCGGCGGCGAGGCCGTCGGTTGCGTCAAGGTGCTGAGGTATAAGGCCGTGCGGTATATGCAGTATGCGGCGGAGCATATCAGCTACCTGTTCTTTCGAGGCCGAACCATTGCCTGTGATAGCCATCTTTATTTTCAGCGGAGCATATTCGGATATGGGTATGTCGCGCAGCAGCGCGGCTGTGATTGCCACTCCCTGCGCACGCCCCAGCTTGAGCATGGACTGCACATTCTTGCCGAAAAACGGAGCTTCTATGGCGAGTTCATCGGGCAGATGCTCCTCTATGAGGCGGGTGACGCTGCTGAACACTTCGCGGAGTGTCAGGTAAGGGTCTTTTATTTTGTGCAAGTCGATGACTCCCAATGTGATGAGCGAAGCCTTGCTCCCCTCGGCGCGGAGCACTCCGTAGCCCATATAGGTTGTTCCCGGGTCTATGCCCATTATGATTTTCTCCATCTGGTCAGATGATTTCCATTATGGTACTGAACGGTAGAGCCTCTTCCCCGAAAATCTGGAACAGGCGGTTCTTGAAAGGTGTCTCATAAAGTGTCTGCCACCGCTCTATCTGCCTCATGTTCTGAGCCTTTATCTGGTAAGCAAACGATGTGTGACCCTCTTCCGTCGGACAGTGGATGCGCATGAGCGTAGGTTCGGAAAATCCAAGCTCGTCTGTGAACAATGGGGTGAGTTCTCTGTCAATGAATTCTCTCCACTGCTCGAAGCGGGAGTTCTTGACAAGGAAAGTGGTATTATATACGTACATATTGTGTTACAATAGGGTCAATGCAAAAAGCATTGGGTCTTACGTTGCGTAAAACCCAATGCCTCAATGGTTCGTCTGTGCGTAACGACAAAAATCAGTTCTCTGCGACAGGCTGTATCGACACGAACGATTTGTTGTTGCGCTTCTTGCGGAATACAACAATGCCGTCGATGAGTGCAAACAGCGTGTGGTCTCTGCCGAGACCGACATTCTCACCGGGATTGTGTACTGTGCCGCGCTGGCGGACGATGATGTTGCCCGCCTTTGCGAACTGACCGCCGAATATCTTCACTCCGAGTCGTTTGCTTTCTGACTCACGACCGTTCTTCGAACTACCAACTCCTTTCT
>JADIMV010000071.1 GCA_017694515.1 Candidatus Aphodosoma intestinipullorum | reverse complement strand
GGTTAAAATAAGGTTTGAAGTCAAACTAATTCGGATTTTATTAGTACCTTTGCGGCCTCAAAAATGGGGATGAGTGTATGGCGGCATGATGAGGCGAGGATGTGACGCAATAGCATCAGCGACAAGGGCGGTCATACGGGAAATCCGGTCATAATGAACATAATGGGAAACAAGGAAAACAGGATACAGGATCTGTTCCGCCATCTGCTGAAGGTGAGGATGGGGCTGAGGCAGGTTATCATGCGGGAACTGCGCGGAGAGGGCGTGGAGATGAATTTCGAGACGCTACAGGTGCTGAACCGCGTGAGGCAGACCCCGGGCATTACACAGCAGGGGCTGGCGGAGATGACAGTGAGGGACAAGTCGAGCATCACGAGCCTTGTCAACAAATTAGAGCGCGGCGGCCTCGTGACACGCACGGGGGACGAGGAGGACCGCAGGAACAAGAGGCTGTACCTCAGCGAAGAGGGGGAACGGCTGGCAGAAACATTCAAGCCGGTGATAGACAGAGTGTATGAGGAAATACACAGCAGAATGGGCTGCGAAAAGGAGACGGAGCTATGTATCGAATATCTGAACAGGATGTATGAGGTGCTGGAGAGTATGTAGCGCATTGGGGGCTGTGCTCCTGTGGGCGGCTATGGCCACGGCACAGGGCGACACGCTGCGCCTGACTGTGGAGGAACTTCTGCGGATGGGGATGGAGAACAACCTGAAACTGAAGGCCGACACGATGGAGGTGCAGATGGCCAAGGACAGGAGACGCAGTGCGGCGGCAGAACGCAGCCCTGAGCTGACTGTCAGCGCGAGGGCGGGATATATGGGGCAGCCCATAGTGTTCGAACAGGGGCTGACGCGGCCGACTTATCCGGATGCGCCGGACTGGATGCAGGACTACGCAGTGGACTTCACGCAACCGATATTCCACGGGGGAAAGATACATTACGCAGTGAAGCGGGCTACCATTGCGCAGACCATAGCCGAACTGCAAGCGGAAAGCGACGGCGATGCGCTGAAATTAGGGCTGATGCAGCATTATCTCGACCTGTTCAGCCTGTACAAACAGCGGGATGTGCTGACGCGGAGCATAGCGGAGAGCGAGAGACGGCTGGAGGACATAAAGCGGATGAAGCGGGAGGGGCTTATAACCAACAACGATGTACTCAGGAGCGAACTGCAACTGACGAACGATCGCCTGCAACTGGACGAGACGGAAAACAGCATAGCCCTCGTGTCGCACCAGATAGACGTGCTTCTCGGGCTGGACGAAGGGCTGCTCATCGCACCCGACACAACACTACTCGCGCGGAGCTACATCACGGGGAGCTACGAGGAGTACCTGCAACAGGCATACGACGGCAACCCCGACATAAAGATGCTGGCAAAGGAGACCGAGATGGCGGAAGCGGACGTGAAGATAGAGCGGGCAGGGTATATGCCCGACATTGACCTGTACGTCGGAGACGCGCTGGCAAGGCCGATAACGAGGACAATGGAGGATAAGTTCAGCAACACCTGGAACGTGGGGGTGAATATCAGCTACCCGCTGTCGTCATTGTATAAGAACAGGGACGGGGTGAGCGAAAAGAAACGCAACGTGCTGTTGCGCAAGAACATGGAAGAGCAGTACAAACAGGAGGTGAGAGTCGGGATAAGGAGCGCGTACATCAGGCATTCGGAGGCCGTGAAGCAGGTGGATGCACTGCGGCTGTCAGTTAAACAGGCCGAGGAGAATTACCGGATAATGCAGAACCGATACCTGTCACAACTGACGACACTCACCGACCTGCTGGACGCGGAGAATGTGCGGTTAGAAGCGGAGCTGCTGCTGACCACAGCACAGACAAGGGTGATTTACACATACTACGAATTGCAGAAAGCGTGCGGCAACATATAATACATTGGCCTCATGCGCGGCCATGAGGACGGAAATTGCTGCCATGAGTGATGGCCGGAAATTGCCGTTGCGCGGAAATGAGATACAGGAAATAGAGAAAGATATGTCAGAACTCGAACATAAGAAAGACAAGCTCAGGAGGCTGAGGGTGAGGAACGTGATATTCAACACCATCAGCGCGGCAGTGGTGTGCGCGGGCATAGCATTAGTGGGGAGGTACTTCTGGAGGTACATCAACTACGAGATAACGAACGACGCGTATGTGGATCAGTATGTAGTTCCGCTGAACATAAGGGCATCGGGATATATAGAGAGCGTGCGTTTCAAAGAACACCAGAAAGTGCGCATGGGCGATACGCTCCTCGTATTGGACAAGAGGGAATACGAGATAAAGGTGCAGGAGGCTGAGGCGGCACTGATGAACGCCGTGAGCGCAAAAGAGGCATTGTCCTCGGGAGTGGAGACCGCACACGCGCAGATAGCGGTGCAGGAAGCCAACATAGCCGAGGCGAAAGCCAAGATGTGGCAGCTGGAGCAGGACTACAAGCGGTACAAGAACCTGCTGGAAGAGGAGTCGGTGCCGGAGCAGCAATATGAGCAGGTGAAGGCGGAGTATGAGGCCGCGCAGGCACGGTATCAGGCACTGATGGAACAGAAACACGCCGCGCAGTCGCAGTACACCGAGAACACGAAACGCACGGCGGGAGCGGAGGCAAGCGTCATGCAGTGCGAAGCGGCACTGAACATGGCGCGGCTGAACCTGTCGTACACTGTGGTCACCGCACCATACGACGGAGTTATGGGGCGGCGGACACTCGAAAAAGGACAGTATGTGCAGGCGGGACAGGCCATCTCATACCTCGTGAGGAACAACGGGAAATGGATAACCGCCAACTATAAAGAGACGCAGATAGCCAACATATACGTCGGTCAGGAGGTGAGGATAAGGGTGGACGCATACAAAGGGAAAGTGTACCACGGTCATGTGTCGGCCATATCGGAGGCCACGGGGTCGAAATACGCCCTTGTGCCGACGGACAACTCGGCGGGCAACTTCGTCAAGATACAGCAGAGAATACCCGTAAGGATAGAGCTAGACAGCGTTAGCGAAGAGGAGATGAACGCCCTGAGAGCGGGCATGATGGTAGAGGTGGAAGCGGTCAAATAGTTCACAAGAATACAATTAATTTTGAACAGCTACTTACGAACCAGAAGATGAAAGGCGAGGCGAGAGGAATAGACAAAGTAGAACTGCCGACGAGGCCGTGGGTGCCGAAGTGGCTGGGAGTAGTGACGATGTTCGTAGTGCTGCTGTCGGTCATACTGCTCAACGGGACATACATCGGGAGCAGCCTCGACCTGTCCGGGGAACTCGGCACTCAGACAGAGGACGTGATGATGGCGTTCTATGCCTCGACAGTAGGCATGATAGTAGGCAACCCGATGACCCACAAAGTGCGCAAAGTCACCACGTCGAAAACAATATTCCTGTTCGACCTCGCGATGCAGGCCGTATTCTGCATGATATGCGCACATACGGGGAGTATGCTTATCATAACGATATGCAGTTTCATCATGGGCATAATGAAAGTGGCCCTCACGACCGAGTTCATCATGATAATGATGTGGTTCTTCAGTCCGGAGAAAGTGAGGAGCGAATGGTACGCATATTTCTACCCGATGGTGTTCGGCGGCGGTCAGCTGTCGATGATACTGACGGCGGAGATGGCATACAACTACCGCTGGCAATACACCTACTACTTCGTCATGGGGCTGCTGCTCGTGGCGATGGTGTTCGTCATACTTTTCTTCCGCAAGGCGGAGCGACCCGTGGAGTTCCCATTCAAGGACGTGAATTTCAGGAGCATACTTACGATAGGAGTGTCGTATATGCTGATAATCTACGTGCTGATATACGGCAAGACGCTGGACTGGTTCAGCTCACCTGTGCTACGGGTGTGCGCAGTCGCAGCGGTAGTGCTCGGCGCGGCATTCCTCGTACACCAGAGAGACCTGAAACAGCCGTACATATACCTGTATCCGCTGCGGCAATGGAAGCCGCTCTTAGGCTACCTGTTCATGTTCATCTGCATGGGGTTCAGCACCACGACCACAGTGGTGAACATATACGTAAACAACATACTCGGGCTTGACAGCATACACTCCAATGCGCTGTGCCTGTGGCTGCTGCCGGGGTTCGTAGTCGGCGGCATCATCTCATTCTGGTGGTTCAGGCTGCAACGGTGGAGGTTCAGATACCTGATAGGCGCGGCGATGTTCTGCTATGCGATATACTTCGGCATCATATACTTCAACATACACCCGGAGGGGAGGTACGAGACACTGTTCCTGCCGATGTTCTTCAGAGGGCTGGCGATGATGATACTCGTCATAGCGTTCGGTGTGTTCACGGCGGAGGATATGCCGCAGAAATATCTTATTTCCAACACGTTCTATATGGTCACCATACGTTCGCTGATAGCACCGGTGGCGGCCTACTCGCTGTACAGCAACCTAATCTACCGGCTACAGATGAGGGGCATGGAGCGGCTGTGCGTGAACATGACGCTTACAGACCCGACTGCGGCGGCAGAGTACGCGCAGAAACTGAGCGGGGCGATGAGCGGCTACGGCTACGCGGATGCGGTGAACATAGCGACATCGGGTCTGTACAACGAGCTGTATCAGCAGGCACTGCTGCTGAGCATGAAGACGATGTTCGGATACTTGCTGATAGCGGCTGTGGCGATAGGGGTGGTGTCGTGCTTCATACCGTTCCACAAGACGATACGAGTGCCGATAGTAAGGGCATGGGTGGATATGGGATAGCGCGAGCGGACGGAGAAAGAGAGTATAGCCAAACGGAAAGGGAGTCTTCCGTTTGGCTATAGTTGTATAAATGGCTATCTTTGTTGCTGCTCACGCAAGACAGCTTGGTCTCGGCATAGCCAAACTGAGAATGATTTCCCGTTTGTCTCTGCACTCGATTTTCGATATCTTTGTTTCTCGAAAATAGGGAGAAGGTAGGGCGAGAGTACGTGTTTGGCGGGTTGCGGATGGCCTGCGGATAGCTTGAGAGTACGTGTTTGAGGATTATTTGAACCCCAAACGGTCATTAGAACGTTTCGGGAACATTTCGAAAGCCAGTTGTTTTACCAGATAACCTTTTTATATGTAACAGGACATTTTGAGCTTAGAAAATGTATGTCTTACCAAACTCTTTGGCTGCTTTCAGGTTTCTGGCGGCATCTTTTGGATAAGATAGGCTGCGGTTCGGCAATGACAACAAACAGGTTTGATTGTCGTTGCGCTCACCTTGCACTATCTTTATACGCATTTTCCCTCGACATAGCCCGCTATGCCTTCGGGAAAGCGCGTATAAATCTACTCGCCAGAAACACAGAAATCAGAGCAAAGTCTAATGACCGATTTGGGTTTAACATTAAAGGATAGCAATATGAACAGTTTTTATGAGCTTGTGAAGAACCGGAGGTCGATAAGGAAGTATGAGGACAGGCCGGTAGAGAGTGAGAAAGTGGATGCGATACTGCGTGCGGCACTGATGTCGCCGGCATCGAAGAGGACAAACGGATGGGAGTTCGTTACGGTAGATGACCGCGAGACGCTGAAGAGGTTGTCGGAGTGCCGTGAGATGGGGAGCAAATTCGTTGGGGACGCGCCGATGGCGATAGTGGTTTGCGCTGACCCGGCGAAGAGCGACGTGTGGTTCGAGGACGCATCGATAGCGGCGATAATCATACAGCTGGCGGCGGCGGATCTCGGTATAGGGAGCTGCTGGGTGCAGGTGTACAAGAGAATGCACACCGAGACAGAGACGGCAGGGGAGTATGTGAAGGGGCTGCTCGGCATTCCCGAAGGGCTGGAAGTGCTTAACATCATTACGTTAGGCTACAAGAACGAAGAGCGCAAGCCATACGACGAGGAGAAGCTGATGTATGAGAAAATACACAGGGGGCGGTTCTGAGGTTGTCATGATAGGCGCGGGACGGCTGGCGACGCACCTGTCACGCGCACTGCGCTGGGCGGGACACCGGGTTGTGCAGGTGTACAGCCGTCACCCGGAGACGGCACGGACGCTGGCGGAAGAGGCCGGGGCGGCGTGGACAAACGACACGGGCGACGTGAGAGACGGCGCGGATGTGTACATCTACGCCGTGAGCGACGATGTACTGCCGACAGTCATCAAGGGCGTACACGCACGGAGCGGGGTTCATGTGCATACGGCAGGCAGCGTGGGGATCGAGATATTCGCCGGGCAACGGGAGAGGTACGGCTCGGTGTACCCGCTACAGACGTTCTCAAAGGAAAAACGGGTGGATTTCAGAGAGATACCCGTGTTCTACGAGGGCAATTCGGAGGGGACGGAGAGTGTGCTGAGGGAACTGTGCCGGACAATCACGCCAAAAGTGTACAGCATCGACTCGGAGGGGCGGCGGCGGCTGCACCTCGCGGCAGTGATGGCCTGCAACTTCGCTAATATGCTGTGGGGCATAGCCTCGGAGATATTGCAGAAGAGCGGTGTGCCGTTTGAAGTCATGCAGCCGCTGATAGCGGAGACACTGGACAAGGCGATGGCCATAGGGCCTGACGCGGCACAGACAGGACCGGCGGCGAGAGGCGACCTCACTGTAGTAGAGCGGCATATAGCCATGCTGGAAGAGCAGCCGGAGTGGCAAAGGATATACAAAGATATAACGGAACTGATTTATCATAGACACGATGGACATTAATTTCAAAGAGTACTTACAGAAAATAAAGGCGTTCGCGTTTGACGTGGACGGAGTGCTATCAAGCGACTGCATACCGCTGTCGGAGAGCGGAGACCCTATGAGAATGGTGAACATAAAAGACGGCTATGCGCTCAATCTCGCCGTGAAGCTGGGCTACCCGGTGGCGATAATCACCGGGGGCAGGACGGAGGCCGTCAGGAGAAGGTTCGCGGCATTAGGCATCAAGGAGATATACCTCGGCGCACATACGAAAACGGTACAGTTCGGCGAGTTTATCGGGAAATACGGGCTGACGGCAGAGGAGGTGCTGTATATGGGCGACGACATACCGGACTACGACGTGATGCGCATGGCGGGATTGGCGACGTGTCCGGCCGACGCGGCACCGGAGATAAAGGCAATAGCGCACTATGTGTCGGACCGGCGGGGCGGCATGGGATGCGGGCGCGACGTGATAGAACAGGTGCTGAAGGCACAAGGGAGGTGGATGGCCGACCGGGAGGCGTTCGGCTGGTAGGAACGGATAGATAATAGGTGGATAAACATATTGGTTATGAACATATTGAGACTTGTAAGGTATAAGAACCTGATAGCGATAGCAGCGGGGCAGCTGCTGGTGTACTACGCGCTGATAGTGCCAATGTTGCAGATGTACGGCGTGAACGTGACATTGCCGACATGGGCAGTATGGACGATAGCGGGCGCGACTGTGCTGATAGCCGCAGGAGGATACGCGGTAAACGACTATTTCGACATAAAGATAGACCGGATAAACAGGCCGGACGAGGTGATAGCGGGCGAGGTGATAGAGAAGCGCACGGTGATGAGGCTGTACCAGACACTGACGGCGGCGGGGGCTTTGGCCGGAGTGGCGACGGCGGTGGCACTGAAAAGCATGACGCTGGGGCTTATCTTCGTGATAGTGCCGGGCATGCTGTGGTTCTGCTCGGCAAGCTACAAGCGGCAGCTGCTGATAGGCAATGTGATAGCGGCGGTGGCATACGCGCTTGTGCCGATGATGCCGCTCGTGGCGGAGAGCGGGCTGCTGCAACATGAGTACGGAGAGCTGATACAGAGGACTCCTGTTCTGGTCACGCTGTACACATGGGTGTGCGGATATGCGGTGTTCACATTGCTGTGGGCGTTCATCGCCGAGGTGCTGAAAGACCTGCGCGACGTGGACGGCGACAGGGAGATGGAGTGCCACACGCTGCCGGTGGTCATGGGCGAGATGAAAGCGCGGACGGCTGTGTCCGTCATGACGGCGGTTACTTTGGGGCTGATGTGCTGGGTCGTGTTCGGAGTGATGAACGAGGCGGTGGCCGTGAGGTATTTCATTGTTGGCATCGTACTTCCTGCGGCGTGCAGCACGTACTTCGTGTGGAAGGGGGCATGTACGGGATACAAGAACGCTACGGGGTTCATATATTTCATCATGATGGCGGGATACCTCTATACGGTGGTGAACTATTATCAGGTGGCGAAGGCGTGCGGCCTGACATTCTTCGGACTGTTCAATATAGCGTGATATGCTGGAGGGTTACAGGGTCATACTGGGTTCGCAGTCGCCACGGAGGCGGGAACTGCTCGCGGGATTGGACATTGAGTTCGAGACATTGGTGCTGACGGGAGAGGAAGTGTTTCCCGAAGGGCTTGCGGGAAAGGAGATACCGCTGTTCCTCGCCCGGCAGAAAGCTGACGCATACAACGGGATGATGGACGGGCGGACACTGGTCATCACGGCGGACACGATAGTGTGGCTTGACGGGAGGATGTACGGCAAGCCGCACACGGAGGAGGAAGCGCGGGAGATGCTGCGCAGCCTGTCGGGCAGGACGCACGAGGTGATTACAGGAGTGTGCGTGCGGGGCGCGGGGTGCGAGGAGGCATTCACGGCGACGACACAGGTGACGTTCGCGAGGCTAACGGAGGAGGAGATAGAGTATTACGTCAGGAAGTACCGCCCGATGGACAAGGCGGGCAGCTACGGCGTGCAGGAGTGGATAGGGTATATAGGCGTGGAGCGGATAGAGGGGTCGTACTATAATGTGATGGGGCTGCCGGTGCAGAGGCTGTACGGGGTACTGAAAGGATGGTGAGGGGGTGAGATATGGTTTCCGTGAGGGTGGGCCTTGTGTTACACAGTGCAGAAATAGGGAGAGGATAGGGCGAGAGTACGTGTTACGTGGACGGCAGGATGGCGTGCCGATAGCTCGAGAGTACGTGTTTCGTAAAACGTTTTAACTATGATATCTAATAACGACATAAGAGAGGGAATATGGCAAACAGTAATCTGAAGGAGGCGAAAGCGGCCAAGAACGATGATTTTATACGCAGTTCCACGACATAGAGGCGGAGATGAACGCGTATATTGAGTATGACCCGGATGTGTTCAGGGGAAAGACGGTGCTGCTGCCGTGCGATGACCCGGAGTGGAGCAACTTCACGAGGTATTTCGCGGCCAAGTTTGACGAGCTGGGGCTGAAGAAACTGATATCGACAAGTTATGCGCCGGACAGCAAGAGGTACGGCACGGCATATCAGCCGTCGCTGTTCGAGCAGGGCGCGCCGCAGTTCGACCCGAATAAGACGAACATAAAGGGAAAGATATTCGTGCTGGACAAGGACATGAGCGGAGACGGGCGCATCAATATAGATGACCTCGAATGGACGTATATGGAAGGGGACGGGGATTTCAGGAGCGCGGAGGTTACGCGGCTGCGGGACGAAGCGGATTTCATAATCACTAACCCGCCATTTTCCATGTTCAGGGAGTTTCTGGCATGGATTATGGAGGGGGAAAAGAGGTTTGCTGTAATAGGTAACATGAACGCCATCACATATAAGGAAGTATTCCCTCTAATCAAAGCCAATAAAATATGGCTTGGCGCAACAGGGAACGGCAATGATATGGTGTTCGGAGTTCCAGAAGGGACTAAAGTCGATGATAAGGACAGGCAAAAAGCAGCGAGATTGGGTTATGTCGGTAATTATACGAGGCTTGGCAATTCCTGTTGGTTTACAAGTATCGAGCATGGACGCAGACATGAGCCTATCCCATTGATGACTATGGCGGATAATGTGCGTTATTCCAAGCATAAGGAGATACGCGACAAAGGATATGAGCATTACGATAATTACGATGCCATAGAAGTGCCGTTCACTGACGCTATACCGTCTGATTATGATGGGATTATGGGTGTGCCTATTTCTTTTTTATTTAAGTATTGCCCGGAGCAATTCAAGATCTTAGGGGCTACAGAAAGCGAGGGCAAAGGCTTTTCCAACGGGTTGTGGAAATCAGAAAGCCGCATAGCCCAACCACTTGTCGGCGCATCTAAAGTGTATAAACGCATATTCATAAGACGTGTTTAATAAGTACTCTTGCATAAATCTCATGACTATTCACTGTGAAGCGTTTGCCGGGTTTAGGGTTGTCTGAAACATAACGGTCTATCCCTAAGATCTCGAGTAAGTTCTACGAATGAATAAACGTTTGAATACTTCGTTACCATGAATATATGAACTTCTGCCATAGATGCCATAAGGGTCTTGGTTTATGCCTCTGTTGCAACCTAAGATCTCGACTAACGATATAATAAATATACAGAATATGAACAAAGACAACAGCTTAAACAAAAGAGCCGGAGGAATACCGGGACGCGATGCAGACCTTTTCGGACAGGTGCGGCAAAAGATTGTGGCCATAAGAGGCAGCCAAGTGATACTGGACGCTGATGTGGCGGAACTGTACGGAGTGGAAACAAAAGAAGTCAATCAGGCTGTACGCAACAATCCGGATAAATTTCCAACAGGGTATGTTTTTGAACTTGACAAAGAAGAAGTTGCATATTTGCGGTCAAAATTTTTGACCACAAACATATCGCCTATGTCACGGGCATTTCCCAAGGCATTCACCGAGAAGGGACGGTATATGCTGGCCACCATACTGAAAAGCCGACGGGCTACACAGGCTACTATTGCCATAATAGAGACCTTTGCTTCTGTGCGTCAGTTGAAACGGGAACTACGCGCCCTGCACGAGGAGAAGGACAAAGAGATGCAGCAGTCACGCATGCACCACTTCGGGGAGATGCTATCGAACATAGTGATGCCCGATCTGGAGACGGCCGAGACGGAATCGAGCCTTGAGATAAATTTCCTTGTGGGCAAAATAAAACATACGGTGAGAAGGGTGAGGAGACAAGACGGGAACGACAGTACAGAAGTGGAATAAAGGATAATCATATGAAAACGACACTGCATACGGAGTGGACTGTGGCGGATATCTGCAAGGGGTTCACATACAATGAACTGGAAGGCAAAGGGCTGTTCGGGCTTGACGGACGGCTGACGATACAGCCGGAGTATCAGAGACACTACATATACAACGACGGGAAGAGGGATGTGGCCGTGATAGAATCGCTGCTGAAGGACTATCCGATAGGGCTGATATACTTCAACAGGACGGCGGACGGACGGTATGAGGTGCTGGACGGGCAGCAGAGAATCACATCGTTCGGACGGTTTGTAACGGGGAAATTCGCCATAAGGGATGCGGAAGGGAACGTGCAGTACTTTTCCGGCCTGCCGGAGGAGGCGCAGGAGAAGATAATGCGTTCGCAGCTGCTGATATACGAGTGCGAAGGGGAGGAGAAGGAAATCAAGGAGTGGTTCAAGACCATCAATATCGCAGGCATACCGCTGAACGAACAGGAGCTGAGGAACGCAATATATTCAGGCTCGTTTGTCAATGCGGCGAAGAGGGTGTTCAGCAATTCGCAGAACGCGGAGGTACAGAAGTGGAGCCACTATGTGAAAGGCGACGTCAAGAGGCAGGAACTGCTGGCAGAAGCCCTGAAATGGGTGTGCGAAAGCAAGGGGATGAGCATTGACGCGTATATGAGCATGCACCGCAGGGACAACGCCATAAACGAACTCGAGAACTATTTCCGCTCTGTGATAGATTGGGTTTCGGCCATATTCACAATGGTGGAAAGGGATATGTGCGGACTGGAATGGGGACGGCTGTACGAGACGTACCACGGGAGACCTTACAGTGTGGACCATGTGACAGAACGTGTACGCGCACTACAGGCGGACGGGAGCATCAGATGCCCGCGCAACATATATGAGTATGTGCTCGGCGGGGAAGAGGACAAGAAGCTGCTGGACATACGGATGTTCGAAGAGCCTACGAAGAGGGCGGCATATATGCGCCAGACGAAGGACGCCGAGGAGAGGGGAGTGTCGAACTGCCCGCTGTGCGCTGCGGGTGAGAACGCCAACAAGACACGTATATACAAATATCCGGAGATGGATGCAGACCATGTGACAGCATGGAGCAAAGGCGGGGCGACTACGGCGGAGAACTGTGAGATGCTGTGCAAGACGCATAACCGGACAAAGGGGAACAGGTAGAGGAATACCGTTGCGTTTGCGGCCTGAACGGCGGTCTATGGCATTTTGGAGGAGATATTATGAGCGGTCACCAACTCTTTCAGAATATGTATACAAGAAAATCGTTTAGGGAAGTGGCCATCATGTGACGAGAAGCCAAACGGCCAATAGTAAAGCACTCTACCATGTGTGCCTATAATCTGACGTTACAAACTCACCTGCTACCGCGATTCGGGGATATGACATCTATCGGAGAAGCTGATGTGCAACGGTTTGCTCTGGAAAAACTTAAATCGGGACTGGCTAAAAAGACAGTGAGGGACATGGTGGCCATATTGAAGTCTGTGGTCAGGTACGGCAATAAATATGCGACATATCCATTTGAGGAGTGGAATGTAGAGTATCCAACAGACACGGAAATGCGTAGGTTGCCGATACTGGCAATGGGAGACCAGAAAAAACTGATGCGGTATCTCACAGAGAACCCTACACGACAGAACATAGGCATTATGCTGGCCGTCAGTACCGGGATGCGCATAGGTGAGGTATGTGCGCTGAGGTGGGAGGATGTGGATATGGTGCAAAGGATTATCACGGTAAGGCATACAGTAGGACGAGTGTACAACTGCGAGCGGAAGTCAACCGATATAATCTACTCAACTCCGAAAACGCGCAAGTCATGCAGGGAGATACCCATATCCGGTCAGCTGATGCGTCTGCTGAAGGCGGTGCGTAGTAAATCAGAGTCGCCATACGTTGTAGGAAATGCCGTCAACACGAAAGAGCCACGGGCGTACAGGGATTATTATACCCGGCTGCTGAAACGTCTGGGTATACCTAAGACTGTATTTCACGGACTTAGACATACTTTTGCCACGAGATGCATAGAGAGCCAGTGTGACTATAAAACTGTGAGCGCAATACTCGGGCATTCAAATGTGGCGACTACACTGAACCTGTATGTCCATCCCGACATTGGCCAGAAAAGGAGGTGCATCGAACGGATGAACAGGTTTCTGAATATGGGGGAGTGAAGTGGTGGAGGAGCATATATGGTCGATATGCTGGTAATGATACGGACAGTGTGTGGAAAGCGTGGAAGTCGATTCCGCTAATATTGCCGAGTTTTAATACCCTCATGCCGCAGCCTATATCTACCCCAACTATGTCAGGTATCACTTTGTCTCCAAGGTCTCCAGTAAAGTCTATGACGCATCCGACCCCGGCATGAACATCGGGCATTATGCGAATCTTCTTGTCCGAGAATACGTCTATCGAGAGCAAACGTATGAGCTGCTCCATCGCATTGTCTTCGATATTGTCAGTGAATATCTTCACGTCATATCCATCTATTGTCTTCATTTTACTATATTTTTGCCTGTCCGGTTTCAGATGTTGGTGCAAAATTACTGCGGAGGTGTCTTAATTTGCGGGACAGGCAAAAGGAAAAAAACAGCACGGTATAGAGCTCAAGCCATGATGTTTATGGAAGGCGTTGGCATCTGGGGCTGTGGTGTACGTTTTTTGATTAACTTTGCAGCCGTTTTTATTTTCTGCCGCATGAGGGCGGCTGTCACATTAGTTTTTCGATATAGAAGAGTTATGAAGTTTTCGATGGAGGGGGTGTTCAGCCCCAAGTTGTTTACGTGCATCAAGGGTTATGAGAGGAGGCAGCTGCCGGCGGACGTGATGGCGGGAGTGATAACGGGCATCGTGGCGATACCGCTGGCGATAGCGTTCGGCATAGCAAGCGGCGTGGGGCCGACGGAGGGTCTCGTGACGGCAATTATCGCAGGGTTTATCATATCGGCATTAGGCGGCTCGAAGGTGCAGATAGGTGGCCCGACAGGGGCGTTTATAGTGATAGTCTACGGCATCATACAGCAGTTCGGGACGGGCGGGCTGATGATAGCGACGCTGATGGCGGGCATCATGCTAGTGGTGATGGGCATGGCACGGATGGGCTCTGTGATAAAGTTCGTGCCGTACCCTGTAATAGTGGGTTTCACGGGCGGTATAGCGGTGACGATATTCTCGACACAGATGAACGATTTCTTCGGGCTGGGGATAGAGAATGTCCCGGCGGACTTCGTGGACAAGTGGATATGCTATTTCGGCCATTGGAGCGAGGCGAGTCTGCCCGCGATAGCAGTGGGGGCGGTCAGTCTGATAATCATCATAATTGCGCCGAAGATTGCGCCGAAAGTGCCGGGGTCGCTGCTGGCGATAGTGACAGTGACGCTCGGAGTATGGCTGCTGGAGCGTTTTGCGGGGATTGAAGGGATAGAGACCATCGGAGACCGGTATGCGCTGCCGACGGGACTGCCCGCGCCGCATGTGCCGGAGGTGAGGATGGAAGAGGGGCAGAACCTGTGGGACGTGGTGAGGATGCTTTTCCCGGCGGCATTCACGATAGCGATGCTCGGGGCGATAGAGTCGCTGCTGTCGGCTATGGTGGCAGACGGCGTGACTGGGGACAGGCATAACTCGAACACGGAGCTGATAGGGCAAGGTCTGGCGAATATGGTTGTGCCGTTTTTCGGCGGGATACCGGCGACGGGGGCGATAGCGCGGACGATGACGAACATCAACAATGGCGGACGGACTCCTGTAGCGGGCATTGTACATTCAGCTGTGCTTCTGCTGGTGCTGCTTGTATTGGGGCCGCTGGTGGGGTATATACCGATGCCGTGCCTCGCGGCGGTTCTGATAATGGTGGCGTATAACATGAGCGGGTGGAGGTCGTTCATAGCGATATCGAAGAACCCGAAGAGCGACTTTATAGTGCTGATGGTCACGTTTGTACTGACTGTCGTGTTTGACCTGACCGTGGCGATAGAGGTAGGCCTGCTGCTGGCCGTGGTGCTGTTCCTGAAGAGGACGAGCGAGGCCGTGCAGGTGCGGCAGTTCAAGAACGAGATAGACCCGAACGCCGAAGTGGACATCAACCTGCACGAGGAGAGGCTGAAGATAGCGAAAGGGATAGAGGTTTACGAGATAGACGGCCCGTATTTCTTCGGGATAGCCAATAAGTTCGACGAGATAATGAACCAAGTGGGCGACAGGCCTAAGGTGAGGGTGATACGGATGAGGAAAGTGCCGTTCATGGATTCGACAGGGATACATAACCTACAGACGCTCTGCGAGAAAGCCAAGAAAGAGGGTATAGAGATAGTGCTGTCGGGGGTCAATCCGGATGTACGCACGTCACTGGAGAAAGCGGGATTCCGGGAAATGGTGGGCGAGGAGAATATCTGCCCGAACATCAATGTGGCACTGGCACGGGCGGAGAAGCTGCTGTGAGACAGGGCGGAGATAAGGCGAGAGTACGTGTTTCGTGAGGGTGAATTCATGGGGCTTTACCCCATACCCCAGTCACTTTCTCCCAACAGCTGGAGAAAGTAACCAAAGAGAGCCGCCGCCAGACTCCGTTACGCTGTTCGTGATTATCGGCTACGCCTCAGCCTAGCTCAAACTGCGTTTGGCTCTGCATTCGGCTTGCACCGTTTTTCGCTGTAAATATGGGTCACATCCGTAATGGCGGAAAAGAAAAACGGTTAGAACATCTTTCTATACCCCTTTGCCCTGACGGGCATCTCCCCTAAGTAGGGGAGTATGGAAACCGAATCCTTAGTGAGAATTAGGAGAAGATGGCTCGAGAGTACGTGTTTCAGGGGATGGAGCATGATATGGTAATGACAGTTTCTAAGGGATGAAGAACAAGGGACTTTATGCACTGGCGTTCGGGACGTTCGGTCTCGGCATAGCGGAATTTTCGATGATGAGCATACTGCCGGATGTGGCGGATGATTTCGGGGTGTCGATAGCGGAGACGGGACACCTCATCTCGGCATACGCGATAGGGGTCTGTGTCGGCGCACCGCTGACGGTGTTCATCACGAGGGGCTGGAAGCTCCGCTCCGTGCCTATATTCCTGATGGCGGTCCAGATGGCAGGTAACCTGCTCATGGCAGTGTCGCCGCAATACCATGTAGCCCTCGTCGCGCGGTTCATATCGGGACTGCCGCACGGGGCGTTTTTCGGGGCGGGGTCCATCATAGCCAACAGTCTGGCGGAGAAGGGCAAAAGCACATCGGCCGTGGCAATCATGATAATGGGGATGACAATCGCCAATCTTGCGGGTGTACCCATGGGGAGCATGATAGGCCACTTGCTATCATGGAGGCTCATCTTCGCCTTTGCAGCCGTGTGCGGATGCGCCACGATATGTGCCTTGCGCAGCTGGGTGCCGGAGCTGCCCGCATTGCCGAAGGGGAGCATGTCGGGGCAGTTCCGTTTCCTCAGGCGGCGGGAGCCGTGGCTGCTGATAATTGCCACAATGCTTGGCAACGGCGGCGTGTTCTGCTGGTACAGCTATGTCAACCCTATCATGACAGATGTGGCAGGGCTGGATGTCGGCACAATGCCGTTCATCATGCTGCTTGCGGGCGGCAGCATGTGCATGGGCAACTATCTCGGCGGGCGGCTTTCGGACCGGTATACGCCGGAGAAGGTGGCCATGTGTACGCAGGGACTGATGTTCATCGTATTGTCAGCGATATTCCTTACGGCTCAATATGCGCTGTGTTCCATCGTGTTCATGTGTTTCTGCACGGCCTGCCTGTTTGCCGTGTCATCGCCGCAGCAGCTGCTACTGCTGCGGCATTCCGCCGGAGGGGAGATGATGGGCGGCGCGATGGTGCAGCTGGCGTTCAATCTGGGCAATGCGCTCGGCGCTTTTTGGGGCGGGCTGCCGATAGAAAGCGGTCTCGGTGTGCGCTATGCGCCTGCAATAGGGGCGGTGATGGCGGCGACCGGTGCGGTAGTGCTGTATGTGTACAACCGCAGCGTGCGAACATCGGCAACGCAGATTTAGGGGTTTTGGTTAGGCTGTATCGGTGTTTTTCCGTACCTTTGTATCTGACGATACAAGATAGGATGCGTCTTAACAAAAGTCGTCAAACGAGTTTGCCGCTTTTGTATTCGACTTTCGCTATCTTTGTTCCACGAAGATAGGAGGTATCCCGGCAGTGGTAGCGTCACGGCTCTACACAGATGAGCGCGGGGTTTGACGGATGGGTATAATATGTATCGTGACGATGAGGTTTACGATTTGAACGTTTTTGCGTGATTTTGGTGCAAGAATACCGAATCGCTAAGGAGAGGATAGGGAGGGGATAGCTGAGAGCTAAGGAGAGGATAGCGGGATTCTCTGTATTACAATAGATTACAGACGAGAGGAGGACACACCGAAAATGGTGGTCGAAAGAAAGAATGTGTATTGGACACGGTGATGGTATGTATGAAATAATGCCGGAATGCAGGCGTGAGCTTTATATTGGACTGACATTAAAAATAGCCACAAAATAGAGGGCAAGAGATATACAATTAATTTTGAACAGCTGCTTATGAGAATGAAAATGGTCATGGCTGGTGCAGTTATGCTTGCTGCGCTGCTGCCAGTAAGTGCAAAGCGTCTGGAACGCGATCTGGACAAGTTTACAAAAATCAGAGTGACAAGCGCATACGATGTGAAATATGTGCAGGGCGACAAGTATAAGGTCGTGATAGAAGGGGAGGAGGAGCAGTGTATGGAATGCACCGAGACGAGAGTGACTGGCGATGGAGTGCTGGAGATACGTCCGACCAAGAAATTCGGGCTGTTCGGAGATGAGGAGAAGAACGACAAGGCGGCATGGAAAATAACCGTCACCGCGCCTACCCTCGAAGGAATAGAATGCAGCGGGGCATCGGACTTCTATACGGACGAGAGCCTTGATGTAAGTAGCTTCAGCATAGAGATATCCGGAGCGAGCGATGCGGTGCTGGGGACAGTAGTGTGCGACGAACTTGAAATAAAGGCAAGCGGGGCGTCGGATTTGAACATAAGGAAAAGTGCCAAGGTGAAGAGCGCAAGCCTTAAGGCAAGCGGAAGCTCAGACATAATAGTCAATGAACTTTCAGGCAATGAGATAGATGCCGATGTGAGCGGCAGCTCCGATGTCAGGTTTAATCACGTCTCGATTAAGAACGCTCTGGTCAATGCATCGGGTTCGGCCGATGTGGTTCTGCGCGGGACTATAAACAACCTTACGAAGGACGCAAGCGGGGCAGCATCGATACGTTACAGAAAACTGTAAGTCTACCGCGCAATGGCAAGGATACTGGCAGTGGACTACGGGGAGAAGCGGTGCGGCATAGCCGTGTCAGACCCGATGAAGATAATAGCCAACGGGCTGACGACAGTCAGTACTGCCAATGTGGAAAAGTTCATCGTGGACTATTGTGCCAAGGAAGATGTAGAAACGATAGTGGTCGGCTACCCCAAGACGCTGCGCAATGAGCCTGCGGCGGTTACTGCCCTGATAAACCCGTTCATCGGACGGCTGCGCAAGGCGTTGCCCGATGTGGAAATCGAGACTATAGACGAAAGGTTCACGTCAAAGATGGCGTTCCAGACCATGATAGAGAGCGGCATTGGCCGTAAGGCGAGACAGAACAAGGCTCTTGTTGACCAGATAAGCGCGACAATAATCTTGCAGAACTATATGGAGTGGCAGAGGAAGTGACCCTCCTTCGGGACAAAAAAACAAATACGCACATAAATATGCCAGGTAAACTCATCATATTCTCAGCCCCGTCCGGTTCTGGGAAAAGCACTATAGTGAAATATCTGATAGACAGAGGGCTTGACTTCAAGTTTTCCGTGTCGGCCACAAGCCGTAAGCCGCGCGGTACGGAACGCGACGGGGTGGAGTACTATTTCCTTACGCCGGACGAGTTCCGCGAGAAGATAACGGCGGGCGAGTTCATAGAGTACGAGGAGGTCTATCCTGACTGCTTCTACGGCACTTTGAAAAGCGAGATAGAGAACAAGCTGAACGCCGGATACGATATGCTTTTCGATGTCGATGTCGTCGGAGGCTTGAATATCAAGAAGTTCTATGGCGAGAGGGCATTGGCTGTATTCGTAAAGCCGCCAAGCATAGAGGCATTGCGCGAGCGTTTGGAGAAACGCGCCACAGACTCGCCGGAAATGATAGAGAAACGCGTGGCCAAAGCGGTGTGGGAACTTGAGTTCGCGCCGAAATTCGATGTGGTCATAGTGAATGACCGTCTGGAAGAGGCGCAGGCCGAGACGGAAAGGGTAGTGCGGAAATTTCTTGGAAAGTAGGCGTGTATGGCAGAGATGGCAATAAACACAATCCATATAATATACTTCAGTGCCACAGGTACTACACTGAAAACAGCAAAGACAATAGCGGAAGGAGGTAGAGTGCCTAATGTAAAGATGCACAACCTGACACGTGGCGCGGATGCCGAACTGCGTATCCCGGATAACGAAGTGGCTCTGTTCGCTGCGCCAGTCTATGCCGGACGGATACCGGCAATAATGGCGGATGCGCTGATGAAGGTGAAAGGAGTGGGGACTCCAGCCGTGGTGGTGTGCGTGTACGGCAACCGTGATTATGACGATGCTCTCCTTGAGCTGAAATCCATAGCCGATAGGCAAGGCTTCCTGCCTGTATCGGCAGCGGCATTCATAGCGCAGCATTCGATATTCCCCAAACTGGCGGCGGGTCGTCCTGACGATGTGGACATACAGGCGATGCGGGAGTTCGGACGCAGGAGCATGGAGCTTGCCGCAGATGCGTACAATGTCTGCTCTCGCCAGTTCCCAGTGCCGGGCAATTATCCGTACAAAGAGGCGAAAGCCATACCCTTAATCCCGAGAACCCGCAGATGCGACAAGTGCGGAGCGTGCGCGAAAGAGTGTCCTGCGCACGCCATAGACCCGGACAACCCGTCGCATACGGACGTGGCGAAATGCATATCGTGTGCGCATTGCATCCACATCTGCCCGAAACACGCACGCCGATGGGGCGGTCTGAAATATATGATGGCCTCGCGCAAATTCGTCAAGCTCTTCTCCGACAGAAAAGAGCCGTTCATATTATACAGACGATGAGAATAACCATATACGGGGGATCATTCAATCCGATACATAACGGCCATATACGCCTTGCCGCGTATGTGCTGAGCCACACAGACACTGACGAACTGTGGTTCGTGGTCACCCCGCGCAATCCGCTGAAAGCGACCGATGGCCTTATTGATGACAGCGCACGGCTGGAAATGGCGCGAATGGCCGTGGCAGATATGCCGCACGTCCTTGTCTCGGACATCGAATTTACATTGCCGAAGCCTAACTATACGGCGGACACCCTTGCCGCGCTGGCGCGGGAATACCCCGAACACACTTTCTCATTGCTCATTGGGGCGGACAACATGGCCGTTTTCGACCGTTGGCGCAACTATGAGGATATACTCCGTCATCACACAGTCTATGTATATCCGCGCAGCGGCAGTCCGCTCCGTGTTCAGTATCCTCAGATGCGTGTGCTTTCAGGAGCTCCGCTGTTCCCATACTCATCGACTGAGATACGCGCCATGATACGGCAAGGAAAGCCCGTGGCAGATATGCTGCCTGTGTCGGTAGAACGGTACATCGTTGAAAACAAGCTATATAAATGATGGTATATGAACAATAAACAATCAGCGGCCGCTTTCATACTGTTCGCCGTATTCGTTATTACCGCGCTCATCATAAATTTTGCGGTGGAGTGGGGCGAATGGGTCAAGCGTCTTGTCCTGTCGGTACTTCTGTTTATACTCGTGCTGATATATTACATCGTCACTAAGGATAGTAACGGCGGGGGTGAGAACACAACCGACGGTCAGTCCAGCGATGAGAACCAATAGGTATAGTCGTGCGTGCTGCCGTCGTCGTTACGTATGGAATAGGTACGGCTGAAAGGCTTGCTTATCTGTATGCTGATGCGCCGGGAAAAGCAAGGTGCATTGAGGCATACAGTGTGATATTCACCGTTTTCCCCACATACGTCCACCCCAGACGGCAGGGAGTCGGTCAGTTGCCTGTCTATTTTTCTGCCTATATATTCGCAGCCAAGCACCGAAGCATCGGTAGTTACTATCCTGCACTCAATGCCTGATGCAAGAAACTGCTCCATGATTTCGTGGGACGATAAGCCCCAAAGCGGCTCTACAACCATGATACCGTATGGAGACAACTGCCTTTCCCTGTACTGGCGTACATCGTGGAGGTATATGTCGCTGAATATGAAATGCGATACCCCCTGCTCCTTGAAATGCAGCACTGCTTCGCGCATGGCCTCTGCATAGTCTGCCATGTCCCCTTTGGGGGTGAGACCCACTGTGTATAATGGTATGCCTATGCTTTCCGCCTGTCGCATAAGTACTTTCTGCGGGATGTTGTGCATTGATGAGAGGCCGCTTTCCCGATTGACCGTGGTCAGCAGGGCAACTATCTCATATTCCCCGCATTCCAGCGCACGGGTCAATGCAAGTGCGGAATCCTTGCCCCCGCTCCAATTGAATATCGCTTTCACCATATTATCTCCCCCTCCGTATTGTGCATGAAACCGCTCACGAGCGTAATGTATGGCGGCAATGACTTACCGTCGCTCCACAGCATCTTTACTCCGCAAAGCTCCTGCGTCGTGCGCATGAGGTCGAAGCCGAATGACTCGAGCGAAGGCCGCGCCATATCCGCATGAATACACCGTTCGCCTTGCGTGCGGCTGCACGGGGCAGTGTAGCATAGCTTGCAGTTGCCCGCGAAGAACGCCCGGCCGCCGTATCGGTTTTCGAGTGCGAGCAGACGGCTGTCAAGCGTCTGGCGACAGTCACGTATGAGTCTCTCTACAGTCACACACACATCATTCTGCGGTATTCCTTCCGTTTCCGGAATCACCTTGGTCACTATGATGAGCGTATGTCTGTATTGTCTGACGACAGCGTCCGCATCAAAGCTGAACGGCGGGCAAGTCCAGTAGTTGCCGTACATCCGGCATTCACGGCAATAACTGAGGAAACGCTCCGTGTCGCGGTATCGCCTTACATAGTCGGCTGTCGCGATGGAGGCAATATGTTCTTCTGTCCTATATCCGTCCATAGTCACTCGCGGCTGTCGAGTATTTTCAGGGCTATGTCCGTGAAGCGGTAGAGGTCTGACGGGTTTTCTCCGATATAGACATCCGAACGCCTGTGCCCGAGCCGCACCAGTATGGCGTCGCGCTCAGGAAAGGCTATCACGTATTGCCCCAGCATACCTTTCATGAATGGGTTTGTCATGCCGCGATAGTGCATGATCCACAGTTGGAAACCGTAGTAGTCCAATGGTGCATCGCCTTCCTCGTCAAGCAGGTATGCGGCCGGCGACATAGCCTCGTCCATATATTTCTCTGAGACAAGCTGCCGGCCGTTCCAATTGCCGTGGTTGAGCATCAGTCTGCCGAAACGTGCCGCGTCACGCGCAGTCGTGTGGAAGCAACAGAACGCCTTTTCGTCTCCGTTTTCCTTGTCAAGCAGCCAATAGGCGTTGCGCTCCGCACCCATCGGCCTCCATAGTTTCTCCTCGGCGTATTCGCTTATGCTTTTGCCTGTGGCCGCCTCGATGACAAACGCCAGCAGTTGTGTCTCGCCGCTTCTGTATGAGAACTGCACGCCCGGCTTTTCAGTGACTTCGAGAGAGGTCACGAGCGCGTAGAGGTCATCTCCGTAGTAGCCGTGCGTAGTCAATGAGAACAGTGAGCTGTATGCCTCGTCCCATGCCATGCCGCTGCTCATGGTGAGCAGGTCGCGCACGGTGACCTCTTTCTGCATCCCTTTCGTGTACGATGGTATATAGCGCGACACTGGGTCATCCAGACTTCTAATCTTACCCTCGTCGAGTGCGCATCCGGCGAGGAGGCCGACTATGCTCTTCGTGCTGGAATAGAGGTTGGAGGTCAGCGTGTCGTTCCAGTTGTCGCGGTAGCTTTCAAAGACAATACTGTCCCTCTGTATGACGAGGAACGACACAGTGCGCAGGCTGTCTATATACGCTTCGTCCTCTGCGTCAAGTACATAGCTGTTGTAGTCCTCGGCAACGGCCCACTCCCATTTCTCCACTGGGGCGGCCACTGTGTCCCTCTCGAAAAGATGCAGGTCAGTGATTTTAGGGTACCAGTATATCAACGCCCGCTGCGCATAGCGCGGCAGGAATGCGTAGACCACTGCCAGTACGACAAGCAGTGCCGCAATGATTTTCAGTGCTTTTTTCATTGTCTATGTTTTTGTGCATCATGGATGAAATCCAGTGTGCGGTTGAAAAATTCCTCCTGAGCCACTATTTCGGGAGCGTCCATACCGCCGTGCTTTGCCCCGTGTACGACCAACAGACGTTTGAACGCATCGTCAGGCAGTGCCTCATATATCCTCTCCGACATCCACTGCGGGGTGCGTTCGTCCTCCGAACCTGCTATCAGCATTATGGCTTTATGGAAATCAGGGGCAAGGTTCAGCGGCATACGCTCTACTGGAAAGTCGGCGGGGACGAGCAGGTTATCTTTCCCCTTGCCTTTCACGCTCATGAGGAGAGGTATGGCATCGGTAAACGATGACGGAGTGCCGCGCAGTATGCAGCCGCGTACATTGTCACCAGTCCCGGCCGTCATCATGGAAAGGTATGCCCCAGTCGACCATCCAAGAAGGTATATACTCTCCGTGTCCACTTCTGGCTGTGCCGCCACTGCTTCGATTACTGCTTCATAATACGACAGCATTTCAGTGTAGCATAGATAGTTGCTGTCCATTGGAAACTCATCGCTCTCTCCGAATCCGCGCCAGTCGAATGTCACGACGTTCAGGCCGTTGGCCGTATAGACCATTGCCATGAAGAGCTGAATGTACGACATATTGCCCGCGTCGCCGTTACAGATGACTACTGTCGGGCGGCGTTGGGTGTCTATGGTAGCGTAAGGCAGTGGCGTGTCGCTTGCCGCTGAGCTGTCCGGCATGGCCTGTGCCGGGAAGAACCAAGTCTCTATCCTGTACCCGTCTTCTGTTTTTACGTTCAGGTCCTTGTATATAAGTCCTATATTCTGCGGACGGCGTATGTATTTCCTGTCCTGCTTGATGGCATATACATCCGTTACCGATATTACCAGCAGGCATACCAATGCTGCCGTAGCAACGGCTTTATGCCGCGAACGGCATATTTGTCTGTCTCTCATACCATGAACTTTTCGGGGTACTTGGCTGTCACTCCGCGGTAGAACTCCTTGATTGCCGTTATGTCCGCGTCATAGTCGCCCGATGGCACGATGCTCTGGCCGAGTCCAATGACTTTGCGCCTGTAGTCTATGTAGGCGAGGATTATCGGCACACTGGCTTTCAACGCTATGAAGTAGAACCCTTTTTTCCACTCCGCATTGCCCTTGCGCGTGCCTTCCGGCGTGACCGCGATGCGGAATGTCCTGTGCCGCCCGAACTCCTCAGCCATCTGGTCGGTGAGCGATGTGTTCTTGCTCCTGTCCACGGCCACACCGCCAAGCCGCCTCATCAGCCCGCCGAGCGGAAATCTGAACCACTCCTTTTTCATGAAGAAATTAGCCTCTATCTTGCGGCTTACCTTGTACAGCATTCCCAAGATGAAATCCCAGTTCGACGTGTGGGGCGCAACGCACACCACGCACCTCTCCGGCAGTTCCACCCTTTCTTCCGTTCTCCATCCGCAGCGCCTCATCAGCTTTCCTGCCCAATTCTCTTTGCCCATCTTTTTCCCCTCCTTATAATTAATGTGATTCAATCAACCAGGCTCATAACACGTACTCTCACCCTGCCTACAGGCTATCTCCCGGCCTCGAAACACGTACTCTCGAGCTATCGGCAGGCCGTCCGCAGCATTCCGAAACACGTACTCTCGCCTTATCTTCCCCTTGCCTTGACCGTATGTACGCCTCACGCTCCTGCGCCGCATTTGCGCGCTATCATAACGGCGCAGTTCTCGCCGTCCATCGCGCTTGATGTGATGCCGCCTGCGTAGCCCGACCCCTCGCCGCATGGGTAGAGGCCTGAAATCTGCACATGCTCCATGCTCTCCGTGTCGCGCGGTATGCGCACTGGCGATGACGAACGGCTCTCCACGCCGACCGCTATGGCCTCGTTCGTCACGAAGCCGCGCATCTTCTTGTCGAATGCCGTAAAACCCTCGCGCAGTCTTTTGCCTATGCGTTCCGGTAGCCAGAAGTGCAGCGGCGAGGATATCACGCCCGGCAGATACGAGCAGTCGGGCAGGGTAGGAGAGAGCCGTCCCCTGACGAAGTCGGCCAGCCGCTGTGCCGGGGCTGTCTGCACTCCTCCTCCATTGTTCGTGTAGGCCAGCCGTTCCAGCTCTTCTTGGAATTGCAGCCCGCACAGTTCGCCGTACTCGCTGTATTCGCTCAGGTCTTCCGGATGAAGTTCCACAACGATGCCCGAGTTGGCGTATGGCGAATTGCGGTGCGACGCGCTCATGCCGTTGACCACTATCTGCTTTTCGCCCGTGGCCGACGGCACTATATGCCCGCCCGGACACATGCAGAACGAATAGACCCCGCGCCCGTCCACCTGCGTCACGAGGCTGTACGCCGCCGCCGGCAGATATTTGTCGCGCACGCGGCTGTGGTACTGTATTCTGTCTATCAGCTCCTGTGGGTGCTCCACGCGCACACCCATGGCGAAGCCCTTGGCCTCCACGCGTATGCCCTGCCTGACGAGCATACGGTATATGTCACGCGCCGAGTGCCCGCACGCGAGAATTATGTTGTCCGCCTCGTATGTGTCGCCGTTCGCGCACCTTACTCCTTTTACGGCATTGCCCTCTGTCATCAGTTCTGTGACTCGGCTGCCGAAATGTATCTCGCCGCCGCAGCCGGTGATGGTCTCGCGTATGTTCCTTATCACTGTTGGCAGCCGATCTGTGCCTATGTGCGGGTGCGCTTCGTAGAGTATCTCGTCCTGTGCGCCGTGGCGGTGCAGTATCTCTAATATGCGCCTCGTGTTGCCTCTCTTCTTCGACCGCGTGAAGAGCTTGCCGTCGGAGAACGCCCCCGCGCCCCCTTCGCCGTAGCAGTAGTTGCTGTCGGTGTCGAGGCTCACGTTGCGGTTCAGCAGGGCTATGTCTTTTTTCCTTTCGCCGACATCCTTGCCGCGTTCCAGTATGACGGGCTTCAGCCCCGCCTCTATCAGTCTCAGCGCGGCGAACAGCCCCGCCGGCCCCGCGCCGACTATTAGCACTTCCCGCCCGCCGGACACATTGTCGTACCGGAAGTCGTTCTCATATCTGTACACGGGCTTTTCGCCTATATATGCCTCTACGCGCAGCTGCACTTTCGGCTGCCTGCCGCGTGCGTCTATCGAGCGGCGCACGATGCGTATCTCCGTTATCGACGGTTCGCTGACTCCGGCCTCCTTCGC
>JADIMV010000070.1 GCA_017694515.1 Candidatus Aphodosoma intestinipullorum | reverse complement strand
ACGAGTATGACCCGTGCGACTATCTTAAAGCTATGGAGTTGCAGCAGAAGCGTGACAATCCGTCGTTCCGCAAGGGCGCGGATGACGATATGCGCTCCATGCAGACTGGAATACTTGGCTGCAAGGGACGTGTGCACTACGCATATACGCCCTGCATAAACGGGGAGTTGGAGCGCATCGTGCATGAGCATCACGGCGACCGCAAAGGGCAGATACGCGCCGTGTGCGAGTTGTGTGACCGTCAGATATTCGGCGCATACCGGATTTACCCGATAAACTGTGTCGCATACGACCGTCTGCTCGGTGTCAGACGTTTTGCCGGCCGCTGCACGGCGGAGGAACGGCACACTGCCGAGGACTATCTCGCTTCCCGCCTCGCCATGATAGAGATGCCGGGGCGCGATGAGCCTTTCCTGCGCCGCAAGCTGCTGGAGATGTATGCCAACCCGCTTATAAACAAACTGTCTGTGACAGGCGATATATGATAGCGCGGCGCACCGATGGGTTCTGACGTTTTTGCCGGACTGCCCGGCATGAAAAACATAACATGGAGAGAAACAAATATCTAATTTATTAATACCAAAAACGTTATTCTAATTATGTTCAAAGGACATCCTAAGGGGCTAATTGCAGCAGCCCTCAGTAATATGGGTGAGCGTTTCGGCTACTATATTATGAATGCTGTACTGGTGCTTTTCCTTTGCTCTAAGTTCGGCCTGGACGGCGACAAGGCGGGCATCATCTATTCCATCTTCTATGCGGGCATCTATATCCTGAGCCTTGTGGGCGGTATCATAGCCGACCGGACACAGAACTATAAAGGCACTATCGCCACGGGTCTTGTGGTCATGGCGGCCGGGTATATCATCCTTTCTATTCCCGTGCTTGCCACGCCGGAAAACTCCTCATGGCTTCTCTCGGTCACTTGTCTCGCCCTCTTCCTGATAGCCTTCGGCAACGGTCTCTTCAAAGGTAACTTGCAGGCTGTGGTGGGTCAGATGTACGACAACCTCGAGGCCGAGGCGGCCAAAGATGGTGAGGAGGCTCTCCGTATAGCGAAAAGCAAGCGCGACCTTGGTTTCCAGATATTCTACGTATTCATCAACATCGGCGGCCTGATAGCTCCGTTCGTAGCTCCCGCTCTCCGCAGTTTCTGGCTGAAAGCCAACGGGCTGGTCTACGATGCTGGTCTGCCTGAGCTTTGCCATAAGTTCATCAACGGCACCATAGGCGAGCAGATGACTAACCTCAACACGCTTATGGCCGCTGCCGGTGGCGACATAAACAACATGATGGCTTCTTGCGAGAACTATCTGAAGATATTCAACGAAGGAGTGCACTACTCATTCATCGCCTCTGTGGCTGCTATGGCCATTTCGCTCATTATCTTCATGATATATAAGAAAGGCTTCCCCACTCCCGCCAAGAAGGCTGCTGCCGAGGTTGTGGAGTACACTGCTGAGGAGAAACAGGCTATGGCGGCTGAAATCAAGCAGCGCATGTACGCTCTCTTTGCGGTGCTGGGCATAGCCATCTTCTTCTGGTTCTCATTCCATCAGAACGGCATGTCGCTCTCGCTGTTCGCGCGTGATTTCGTAACCTCTACCACTATCCCGCCTGAGGTATGGCAGGCCGTCAATCCTTTCTTTGTCATAACGCTTACGCCTGTCATCATAGCTATATTCAGTTCGCTGGCGAATAAGGGGAAAGTGATTTCCACACCGCGCAAGATAGCCATCGGTATGGGCATCGCGGCGTGTGCCTATCTTTTCCTCACGATATTCTCTGCCGTACAGGGTTATCCTTCGGCAGACGCGTTCAAGGAACTGCCCGTTGAGGAACAGGCTGCACAGAAATCCGGATGGTGGGTACTCATCGTGATATATTTCTTCCTCACTGCGGCAGAGCTGTTCATTTCCCCGCTGGGACTTTCGTTCGTATCGAAAGTTGCGCCGAAGACCATGCTCGGTCTCTGCCAGGGTCTGTGGCTTGGCGCGACGGCGGTCGGCAATCTCCTGCTGTGGATTGGGCCTCTGCTCTATGCGAAGCTGCCTATATGGCAATGCTGGACAGTATTCATGGTGGTATGTCTCATATCTATGGGCGTGATGCTCGGAATGGTCAAATGGCTTGAGCGCGTGACAAAATAACGCTGCTCCGCTGACACTATAAAAGAAGTGCGGTTATATTGTTTCCGATATAGCCGCACTTTCTTATTGTCTCCTCATCCCTCTCTCTCAGTCCCCACGATAATAATACAGCAGCGCGTGGCGGGCTATAAAGTCCAAGTCCCTCTGCACCGTCTCCCGTCCCTCTCCGTCGGGAAACGCCGCGTCGGGCAGCCATCCCTCCTTGATGCAGCGCGTCAGCAGGTCAGGTGGGCAGGCCATCGGCACTGTGAGCATTCTGAACGCCCCAGTGGCGGCTTCCTCTTTGTTATATAGCGGGTTCTCAGGGTCGGCAATGTAGCGGCACACATCCCTCGCTATCAGCATTCCCTTTTCCGGCTCTGCCATCAGTGCGAAGTCGCGGTATGCCCTCAGTTGCGGCAGTGTATGGTCATCGTCGTCCGGCCATCCCATCGTCTTTGTCAGGAATCCCCGCAGCCCCTCGTAGCCGTCGATATAGTGTATTGTACGTCCTTCCGTCCCGGCAATGAACTTCTCATACATCCTTCTGCACTGCTCCCGTGTCCCCTCGTCCGGCTGGGGTTGTGTGAAATATAGCCCCTCCACATTGCGCCACTCCCCGCCGTCCCCTCCGCGTAGCAAGTCTATCCACTCGTGCAGGAAAAGTGCGTGCGGCCCTGTCGGCATGATATACTTGTCCTGCGGCGACATCCTGTCCACGTATGGGCTCATCGACGGCTCCGTCAGGTATGTGTGTGCCGCGAGCCACGTTAGTTTTCGTTCCGCCTCGGCCGCGTCGCGGTATCCGTTGAAGACTTCGCTCATCCTCCCATTCTCGGGCGCGGTCTCATACTCCTCCGCCAGCGTGGCGTATATCTCCCCTGCGATGTCCGACACCCTCTCTTCCATCGGATTGACATACGCGCCGTGACCCTTTTCTTCCCGTGCGTGGAGACACAGCGTATTCCACACTATGAAACGCACATCCTCCTCGTTCACCTCTCCGGCCATATAGTCGTCTCCTGTCGTGTAGAATGGCAGCGTTCGTCCGTACAGCCTGCGGTTCTCCTCCGTGAAAGCACACCACAGCCCGCCCTCTGACACCGTATCCTCCATGTACGCTGCCGCGTAGAGACACACCTTGCGCAGCGTATGGTCATCGATGCCCGCCGTGCGGCACTCTCCGTAAAGGCGGTTTGCCAGCTCAGTATAGTACAGGTCAATGCCATTCGTGGCCGTGTACGGGTGTATCTCCAACCACTCCTTGGGGTATATCCATTCCCTCTTCATAAACACTCTCTGCCTCCATATCGTATGGTCTCTCTCTCACCAGAGGGCAACCTTCCCCATTGCACCGAGGTCAAGCGTTGCTGTCTTTGCTCCCATTGCCTTGAACGCTCTGACTATGGTGTTGAACGTGATACTCTTCCCGCTTTCTATCTTCGATATTTGCGCACGCTTTACGCCCATCAGCTCTCCGAGCTGTTCCTGCGTGAGGCTTTTGGCCTCGCGTGTCCGCCGGATAGCCTCACCGATAAGGAAATTGTCCACATCTCGCTCAAGCCTTTCTCTCTGCGGTGTACCTTTTTCTCCTACCACCCTGTCCAGCATCTCGTCATGCGTGTAGAATTCCATTGTGCCTATCGTTTTCATAATGATATTTTTTAGTGTTGAAATACATCTCCCTTATGCGTTCGGCTTTTGCTATCTCCTTCTCTGGTGTCTTCTGTTTTTTCTTTATGAAGCCGTGAGTTGCTATAACTAAGGTTTCCGAGTCCGAATCCCAGAAAGCGAGCAGCCTGTAGGCCGTGCCGTTATAGAGAGTCCTGAACTCCCAGATGTCAGAACCTTCCAGTTTCTTGAAAAGTTCCTTATCCACGACATACATCGCCTTGCTTATATTGTAGGCTATTTTTTCCCTTGCCCTTTCGTCTAGTGATTCAAGGAAATCTATAGCCTCCTTGGAATATACTATTCTAAACCGTGCTTTCCTCTCCATAAAACTTTGGATATTGATATGCAAATTTACAGAATAGTTCCCATATAGGAAACAGAAAAAGATGTTTTTTCCATTCCATATTCTCGTTCCTTCTTTCTCTTTTGAAAAATAGCAGCTCAGTCCTCCCCTTCCCCTTGATATTAATTTAGGTTAAAAACACGTACTCTCGAGCCGACTCCCGGCCACCTTCTAGCCATCCTCTCGCTGAGAAGTGCGTAGCCATATCACGTTCCTGCCCACCTTATAAACGATAGGGGTTTGTTTTCGGCCATGCTTTTCCCTTGCGATGCTCTTTGCAAATCCGTTTTTTCATCGTAAATTTGCAAAGAAACAACACTCAAGGAGACTACGCTTATGATTCATAGGGACTTATCTGACAAACTGCTGTC
>JADIMV010000069.1 GCA_017694515.1 Candidatus Aphodosoma intestinipullorum | reverse complement strand
GCATGGCGCACCGCCTTAATCCCTACATGGTATAACTGCACAAAACGGACAGCCGCCCGCCGCACATACCGTCAGATAATGCCGAGAGCCACCTCCATCATATTGGTGAAGCCCGTCTGGCGCTGTTCCGCCGAGACAGCCTCTCCCGTCACTATGTTGTCCGAGATGGTGCATATCACGAGTGCGCGGTTGCCGCTCCTTGCGGCGTTCATGTACAGCGCGGGCGCTTCCATCTCGACTGCCAGCACGCCCATCTTCTGCCATACGGTTGTACTCTGCGAGTCGTCATAGAACGTGTCGCTCGAAAAGAGGTTACCCACCTTATACCTGATGCCAAGGCGTTCCGCCTCCTCTACGGCTTTACGCGCCAGCCCGAAATCGGCTATCGGCGCGAATGTGCCGGGCAACTGGAACTGGTCAGCGAACCGGCTGTTCGTACATGCGCCCATGCCTATCACAATGTCGCCTATCTTCAGCTCCGGGTCGATTGCCCCAGCCGAACCTACACGTATGATAGCCTTCACTCCATAGAAATTGAACAGTTCGTGGGTATATATGCCTATCGACGGTATGCCCATGCCGTGTCCCTGTACAGACACGCGCTTGCCGTGGTAAGTACCCGTATAGCCGAGCATTCCGCGCACATTGTTATACAGCACTGGGTTTTCCAGATATTTCTCCGCCATGAACTTGGCGCGTAGCGGGTCGCCTGCCATGATGACCGTCTCGGCAATCTCCCCGTATTTCGCCCCGATGTGGGGTGTCGGTGTCTTGTCCTCCATAGTTATCTCAATTTTAGTTATATGTCTCCTATCTTGTACCGTCAGGTACAAAGATACGAATAATAATCCGAAATCCGTAGCCGCCCGCCACGCTATTTTGCACGGCGCACGGTCATCTCGCACCTCGTGCAGTCGAACGCAAGGCGGAAGCGCACTCCACCGTTTGTTATGTACAGTGGCTCTTTGCAGCGCGTCCCGCCGCCCTCTTTCAGGCAGGCACCGAGTTCGTAGCGCAGACAGTACTTCGTACGCATCAGTTCGGCATCAGCCGTCGGGACAATCTCGAATGCCGGGCTGACCGACTCTATGCCGTGGCGCAGGTAAAACTGCTCCGATGCGCGGTTAGCGCAGTTCGCGCGATAGTCGAGATGTGCCGACTGCGACGGAAACGGCATATCGCATTCTGCGCGTCCCGCCGACTGTCTCGGCCTGCGCGCCTCGCGCTCGGCTATGAGCGCATCGGCAAGCTCCCGCCGCCATCGGCCAATTTTAGATATTGGTATGAACCACGGAGTGCTGAAACTGATGTTTATCTCCCGTGCCGCAAACGGTGTGTCGCCGAGACGGGACAGCTGTTCGCGGTACGATAACATGGCGCGGTCGGGATTGGAGGCCACAGCTTTATCCTCCGCCGCACAGACACTTGCGCTGATGCCGTCCTCGTCCGTCACCGAAAGGCAGAAGCCCTCCGGAGTCTCCGACAGCGTAATGCTGACCGCTATGCGGCGGTCTGATGTCTTGCCTGAGAGTACGTGTTCAAAAGCCATGTCGGCATTGCGGAACAGCCGTGTTCCACGGGTCACGGCGGGCATCTTCAGCGGGAACAGGCGGTTGCCCTCGGCGCGGTTCACCCGGAAGCCGGAGAAATGCCCGTCGCGGTCGAAGAAGCACAGGCCGTCGCCGTTGGCGAACGCCTTGTCCGTACTCACGGTCAGCGAATTGGCTGCAATGCCTGCCACAGTGCCCACCGGCTCTCCAAGCGACTTGGGCGTATCGGGCGATGACATTCCCCTGTGCCGCCCCGCGAGGAAATAGTCTGTCGCCCCACGGTAGAACGTTTTCTGCGGGTTTGGAGTGAAGAACAGGCGCGTAGTGCCGGATGACGACGGGCGGCGCACATCGCTGCCTAACAGCGCGTCGAGCCGCTGACGGTAATACGCCGTTATGTTTTTCACATACTGGACATCTTTCAGCCGCCCTTCGATTTTGAACGACGAGATGCCCGCATCTATCATCTCACGCAGATGCGCTGACGCGTCGAAGTCTTTGAGCGACAGCAGATGCGTGTCGCGGAGCACTACCCGCCCCTCTGCGTCGGTCAGCGTGTAGGGCAGGCGGCACATCTGTGCGCACTCGCCACGGTTCGCGCTGCGCCCCGTGACAGCTGCGCTCATGTAGCACTGCCCGCTGTACGACACACAGAGTGCGCCGTGGACAAACGCCTCGAGGGCAACCGTTGTATTGGCGGCAATCTCGCGCATAAGGCTTATCGGGGTCTCGCGGGCAAGAACCACCTGACGGAACCCGCACCGCTCGAGGAACTTTACCTTTTCTACCGTACGGTTGTCGCATTGCGTACTGGCGTGCAGCGGTATGGGAGGCAGGTCGATGGAGAGCAGCCCCATATCCTGAATGATAAGTGCGTCTACCCCTATGTCGTACATCTGCTGCGCTATCCGCTGCGCCTCTTCCAGCTCATTGTCGTAGAGTATGGTGTTGAGCGTCACATAAACCCGCGCATAGTACCTGTGGGCATACTCCACCAGCCGCGCAATGTCGGCCACACTGTTGCCCGCCGCTGCGCGTGCGCCGAACTTCGGAGCACCGATATAGACTGCGTCTGCGCCGTGTCCTACGGCGGCTATGCCGGTATCCGCATCCTTGGCCGGCGACAGCAGTTCGATGGTCTTATTCCTTATCATAGAGTTCTCTTACAGATTTCGGGAGTTTGGCAATCACGCATGAGCGCGAATGGCGCACGAGTTCGCATATCATGCCGTCAGGAACGTCGCTGTCGAGATAAACAGAGTTCCAATGGCGTTTGTTCATGTGCCAGCCGGGACGTATGCCTGCGTAGCGTTCGCGAAGCTCTACGGCGCGGTCGGGGTCGCATTTGAGGTTGACGAATTCTGCTCTGTCGAGTGCAACCATGGCGAACATTCTGCCGCCCACTTCGAACACGAGTGCGGTATCGTCAAACGGGAAACGCTCTGTCGTCCCATGAAAGGAGAGGCAAAAGTCACGGAATTGTTCTATATTCATAACGTCTTGTCCTTTAACCCGAATCGGTCATTAGATTTTGCAATGGTTTGTGTCTTTATGCCAGCCGTATCAGTCTCCCGCTATTGACGGGGCATAGCGGGCTATGTCCCGAAATAGCGGAGGCTTATACGGCGGCAGAAGGCGCAAACCATCAAAAAGCATATACACAACAGCTATCATTGCAAGTCTATTCTCCTCCTTTGGAATGGTATGAGTTCTAATGACCGTTTTGGGTCTAATGCGTCATACAATATCTGCACGGGATGGAGAGCGGTGCGCCCTGTGCCGTCCTTAATCTGTTGACGGCAGCTTGTGCCGGTAGCGGCTATAAGGGTGCGGCTGTCGGCGGCGTTTATGCGGTCGAAAAGCGGACGGCCTATCTCCATCGAGAGTCTGTAGTGGCTTTTCTGATAGCCGAATGCACCCGCCATGCCGCAACAGCCGGTGTCCATCATCGTACAATGGTAGTTCACGGGCAGGGAAAGCATCTCCTGCGACGGACGGACCGACGCGAGGCTGCGCTGATGGCAATGGCCGTGGAGCAATATGTGGCATTCGCGGTCAGTGAACTGCTCCGGGGCGATGCGCCCGGCGTGCGCCTCACGCATGATGAACTCATCGTAGAGCAACGTGTTGGACGCAAGGCTTTCGGCGCGTCCGCGCCATTCGCTGCCTGCAAGGGCGGGATACTCGTCGCGCAGCGTGAGAAGTGCGCCCGGCTCAAGCCCGACAAGGGGCGCATCGGACGTTATCCTGCCGGAAAGCAAGGCTATGTTACGCCGCGCCGTCTCGCGTGCCTTCTTCAGCATACCGGCACTGACGGCCGTACGCCCGCTCTCAACGTGCGACGGCAGTATCACCTCGTAACCGAGAGCCCACAGCAGACGGATGAAATCCTGTCCGGCCGCCACATCCGTATGATCAGTAAACTCATCGACAAAGAGATGTACTTTTCGCACCGATGTACGCGGGGGCTGCGCAGCGAACCATCGGCGCAGCGTAATCCCTGCCATACGCGGCAATGTGCGCTCATGTGCAAACCCCGCAGCCAGCTTTATAAGTGTGGATGTCAGGTCATTGGATGCCATGAGATTATAGAGGTGCGGGGTCTTTGCCGCCACTCTGAGCAGTCCGGGCAGCGATGCCGTAAGACGTGCAGCGAGTGGGGTGCCGTGCGCGTCGTAATGGTGTTGCAGGTACTCGGCTTTGAGCCGCGCCATATCTACCCCGGAGGGGCATTCGCTTGCGCACGCCTTGCACGACAGGCATTCGGAGAGCAGGCGCAGCAGCCCCCTGTCGTTGAATATGCCGGGGTCTGACCCGTGCAGCACAGCCCGCATGATGTTGGCTCGTGCGCGTGTGGAGAAAAGCTCATCGCCCGTGGCGCGGTAGGCCGGACACATTGCCCCGCTGAAAAGGCGCGACTTGCGGCAGTCGGCCGCGCCGCTGCACTGCTCCACTGCCTGAATCCATTCCTGCCCTGAGAAATCGAAATAGGTCTCCGTGCCGGAAGGCAATGCGGATTGGACATAGCGCAACGCGCTATCCATGGGCGGTGTGTCGGTGATTTTTCCGGGATTGAGAGTGCCCCGTGGGTCGAAGAGCCGTTTGATGTCTCGGAACCAGCCGTACACCTCCTCTCCGAACATCATCGGGATGAACTCGCCGCGCAGCCGTCCGTCGCCGTGTTCGCCGCTCAGTGAGCCACGGTATTTTTTCACGAGGCGGGCAGTCTCTGTCGCCACACGGCGGAAAAGCCGCCTTCCCTCGTCGCTCTTCATGTTGATGACGGGGCGCGTGTGAAGTTCGCCTGTGCCGATGTGCGCGTGGTAAACGCACGACAGCCCCATAGACGAAAGCATGGCGCGGAACTCGTTCATGTAGTCGGGAAGCCTTTCCGGCGGCACGGCTGTGTCCTCTATGACGGAGACGGGCTTCGCGTCGCCCGGCATATTCGATAGCAGCCCCAGCCCAGCCTTGCGCAAGCTCCACACGCGGCGGCTCTCCTCTCCCCGCAAGAGGGGAAACGCATAGCCGTAGCCGTTGCTCTCCATCTCCCTTTGCAGCGCATCGGCCTTGGCGGCCAAGGCTTCGGGGGTCGCCTCGGCAAACTCCACTATGAGTATGGCGGCCGGGTCGCCGACGACAAACATGCTGTTCGCACGCTGTGTTATATTCCTGCGGCTGAGTGAGATGATATTGTTGTCCATCAGTTCCACAGCCGTGGGATTGTGGCGCAGGGCGATGAGGTTGGCGCGGAACGCCTCGTCAAGCGAGCGGCAGTGGACACAGACCACGCCCTGTTCCGCCGGAGGCAGAGGTTCGAGATGAAGGGTAAGCTCCGTGGCGAACGCCAGCGTGCCCTCGCTCCCGGCCAGCAGCTTGCAGAGGTTCAGCCGTCCGGTCGATGCGGGGTCAAAGAGGCCGCAGTACGTCAGCAGGTCAAGCGCGTAGCCGTTATTGCGGCGGCGCAGCGATATGTCGGGAGCCTCGTGGCGCAGCGTGTCGCGCACATGGGGTGATGAAAGCAAGTCTATTATGCCTTTGTATATCCTCCCTTCGAGCGTAGGTTCGGCGGCCTTACGGCGTACGGTCTCCGCATCCATTCCGGAGAATACGGCCACAGAGCCGTACGCCAGCACCGTACGCATAGCGATGATGTGGTCCCGCGTAGAGCCGTAGCGTAGCGAGTGCGCCCCGCAGGCGTTGTTGCCCGCCATGCCGCCTATGCAGCAGCGGTTCGATGTCGATGCTTCCGGCGCGAAGAACAGGCCGTATGGGCGCAGCGCGATGTTCAGTTCGTCCAGCACCACGCCGGGCTGCACGCGCACCCACCGCTCCGTGGCGTTGACTTCCAGTATGCCGTTCATGCGGCGCGACACGTCAGCCACTATCCCCGCGCCTACAACCTGTCCGGCGATGGATGTCCCCGCGCAGCGCGGTATGACGCTCTTGCCGTGCCGTGCGGCGTAGCGTACGAGCGCACGCACATCGGCCTCATCCTCAGGATATACGACAGCCTCGGGCATCTCCATGTATGCCGAGGCATCCGTGGCGTATGCCGTGCGCGTGAGCAGGTCGGTGTGTATCTCCCCCTTGAACTCAGCCTCCAGCCCCCGCAGACCGGCGTGCGTGTCATGTCTATGTCTCATTACTGTCATCCTGTCTTGTATGCTGGGCTTACAAAGATAATGCAAGTCGAGTGCAGAGACAAATGTGAACTTGTTCACTGATTTGTCTCTGCCGAGGCGCAGCTTATCTTCTACAAAGGTAACACTATCTTCCCTCATTGCAAAGCCCGTCATTCCGTAAATCCATTCTATAAATAAAGGTTAAAAATACGTACTCTCGTCTTAGGTTCAGGCTACCCTCACCCTAAGGCGCACCTAAGGAGAGGATAGGTCGAGAGTACGTGTTTTTAACTCCAATAGGTCATTTGACATTATGCCAATTTCCGGATTTAATGGTGTGCAGGTTTCCCGTACTTTTTCGGAGGCATAGCAGACCACGTCGAGAAAAAGAGAGGGAGGATGTTCTTGGAAGGCCGGACTGAAGAAGTGACAGAAATGGCATTTTGCCATACCGCCGTTTTTGTGTAACTTTGCGCCGATTTTCGTGCCGCACGGCGGCGGGAGGAAGCCCGGCCGGAGCTCCCTCAGAAATCAACGGAATGACTGCTTAACTAATTTCTAAGATAACAACAATCATGGCTAAGGAAAAAAGATTTATTACGTGTGACGGTAATCAGGCGGCAGCGCATATAGCTTATATGTTCTCGGAGGTCGCCGCGATCTACCCCATCACGCCTTCTTCGACTATGGCGGAGTATGTGGACGACTGGGCTGCGGCAGGCCGCAAGAACATTTTCGGCGAAACGGTTCTTGTGCAGGAGATGCAGAGCGAGGGCGGCGCGGCTGGCGCGGTGCACGGCTCTTTGCAGGCAGGCGCACTGACCACAACGTTCACGGCCTCGCAGGGGCTTCTGCTCATGATACCAAATATGTACAAGATAGCGGGTGAGCTGCTGCCATGCGTGTTCCATGTGTCGGCACGCGCACTGGCAAGCCATGCACTGAGCATATTCGGTGACCATCAGGACGTTATGGCGTGCCGTCAGACAGGTTTCGCCATGCTGGCCGAGGGGTCGGTACAGGAGGTGATGGATCTCGCGGGCGTGGCTCATCTGGCAACGATAAAGAGCCGTGTGCCGTTCCTGAACTTCTTCGACGGATTCCGCACATCGCACGAGATACAGAAGATTGAGGCATTAGAGAATGAAGACCTCGCCGGGCTGATAGACCAGAAAGCCCTTTCGGAGTTCCGCGCAAGGGCACTCACCCCGGAACACCCCGTAGCAAGGGGCATGGCGGAGAACCCCGACCACTTCTTCCAGCACCGCGAGGCGACCAACCGTTTCTATGATGAAGTGCCGGCAATCGTCGAGGAGTACATGACCGAGATTTCAAAGATAACGGGCAGGAAATACGGCCTGTTCGACTACTACGGAGACCCGGAGGCGGAGCGCGTCATCATAGCGATGGGTTCTGTGACAGAGGCTATCCGCGAGACTGTGGACTACCTGAGAGGGAAAGGCGAGAAAGTCGGTCTCGTAGCCGTACACCTCTACCGTCCGTTCTCGGCGAAGCATTTCCTTGCGGCACTGCCGAAGACTGCAAAACGCATAGCCGTGCTCGACCGCACGAAAGAGCCGGGAGCAAACGGAGAACCGCTCTATCTCGATGTAAAGGATGTACTTTACGGTCAGGCGGATGCACCACTCGTAGTCGGCGGACGCTACGGCCTCGGCTCGAAGGACACCACTCCGGCGCAGATATTCTCCGTCTACGAGAACCTCAGCCTCGCAGAGCCCAAGAACCGCTTCACTATCGGCATAGAGGACGATGTGACATTCACTTCGTTGCCGAAGAAAGAGGAGATAGAGTTGGACGGCGAAGGCATGTTCGAGGCAAAGTTCTACGGCCTCGGCGCGGACGGCACTGTCGGCGCGAACAAGAACTCTGTGAAAATCATCGGCGACAACACGAACAAGCACTGTCAGGCATATTTCTCCTACGACTCCAAGAAGTCGGGCGGTTTCACCTGCTCTCACCTGCGCTTCGGCGATACCCCGATACGCTCGACATACCTCGTAAATACGCCTAACTTCGTAGCTTGCCACGTGCAGGCGTACCTGCGTATGTACGATGTGACGAAAGGTCTGCGCAAGAACGGTACGTTCCTGCTCAACACGATATGGAGCGAGGATGAACTGGCCAAGCACCTGCCGAACAACGTAAAACGCTATTTCGCGAAGAATAATATAAAGGTCTACTACATCAACGCCACTCAGATAGCACAGGAGATAGGTCTCGGCAACAGGACAAACACCATACTCCAGTCGGCATTCTTCCGCATCACTGAGGTCATCCCCGTAGATTTGGCCGTGGAGCAGATGAAGAAGTTCATCATGAAATCCTACGGCAAAAAGGGCGAGGATGTGGTGAACAAGAACTACGCCGCTGTCGACCGTGGCGTGGAGTACAGGCAGCTCGCCATAGACCCGGCATGGGCAAACCTGCCAGACGACGAAGTGGCAGCCAATGACGACCCGGCATTCATCAACGAGGTAGTGCGCCCCATCAACGCGCAGAACGGCGACGACTTGAAAGTATCCGCGTTCCGTGGCATTGAGGACGGTACATGGCATCAGGGTACTGCTAAATACGAGAAGCGCGGTGTGGCTGCGTTCGTGCCGAAATGGACTGCGGAGAACTGTATCCAGTGTAACAAGTGCGCTTATGTATGTCCTCACGCCTGCATCCGTCCGTTCGTTCTCGATGAGGACGAAATTAAAGGCTTCAAGGCCGAAACGCTTGAAATGAAAGCCCCGGCGGCAATGAAAGGTATGCGTTTCCGTATGCAGGTGGGTGTGATGGACTGCCTCGGCTGCGGCAATTGCGCGGATGTATGCCCCGGCAACCCGAAGACAGGAAAGGCTCTCACGATGGTACCGCTCGAAAGCGAACTGCCCGAAGCAGCCAACTGGGATTATCTCGTGAAGAATGTGAAGAGCAAGCAGAACCTCGTGGACATCAAGTCGAATGTGAAGAACTCACAGTTCGCCACTCCGCTGTTCGAGTTCTCGGGCGCTTGTTCGGGCTGCGGCGAAACCCCGTATGTGAAACTCATATCGCAGCTCTTCGGCGACCGCGAAATCGTGTCGAACGCCACGGGCTGCTCATCGATATATTCAGGCTCTGTGCCGTCGACTCCCTATACAACGGACGAGAACGGGCGCGGCCCGGCGTGGGCGAACTCCCTGTTTGAGGACTTCTGCGAGTTCGGCATGGGTATGACCCTCGCTAACGAGAAGATGCGTCTGCGTCTCGTGAAACTCATGGAGGAGGCACAGGGCTGCACCTGCTGCACTGATGAGCTTAAAGGGCTGTTCCGCGAGTGGATTGAAAACCGCGAGGATGCGGACAAGAGCCGTGAGCTGGCCGACAAGATTGCACCGATGGTACGTGCCTGCGGATGCGACATCTGCCGCCAGATAGCCGGACTTGACCACTACCTCGTGAAACGTTCACAGTGGATTATAGGCGGCGACGGCGCATCGTACGACATAGGCTACGGCGGACTCGACCATGTGATTGCATCTGGCCGTGACGTAAACATACTTGTCCTCGACACTGAGGTCTATTCCAACACCGGCGGTCAGGCATCGAAAGCCACTCCGGTGGGCGCGATAGCGAAGTTCGCCGCAGCGGGCAAGCGCATACGCAAGAAAGACCTCGGAATGATTGCAACTACTTATGGCTATGTATACGTGGCTCAGGTAGCTATGGGTGCGGATCAGGCGCAGTGTCTGAAAGCCATCCGCGAGGCGGAGGCATACAACGGCCCGTCAATCATCATAGCCTATGCGCCTTGCATCAACCACGGTCTTAAAGCCGGAATGGGCAAGAGTCAGGCCGAGGAAGAGGCAGCAGTGAAGTGCGGCTACTGGCATCTGTGGCGTTTCAACCCCGCTTTGGAAGCAGAGGGCAAGAACCCGTTCACACTTGACAGCAAAGAGCCTGACTGGGCTGAGTTCCAGAATTTCCTCAAAGGCGAGGTGCGCTACGCATCTGTCATGAAGCAGTATCCTGCGGAAGCGGCCGAACTGTTCGCCGCTGCGGAGGAGAATGCAAAGTGGCGTTACAGGAGCTACAAACGCATGGCGAACCAGTCGTGGGAGTAATGATATGTCCGACAGCCAACGGCTGAGAGACAGCAATATGTAACAACAGTGGCGGTTGCAGGAACTTTTCCTGCAACCGCTGCTTTTTTACTGACGACACTACCGACACATTCCGCTTTCACCAACCTATTTGAAAAATACGGGCATCTTTTCAATGCAGCTCAAAAAGAATATACTGTTGTTCCACATTAAACCCGAATCGGTCATTAGATTTTGCAATGGTTTGTGTCTTTATGCCAGCCGGATCAGTCTCCCGCTATTGACGGGGCATATCGAGCTATGTCCCGTCAATAGCGGAGGCTTATACGGCGGCAGGAGGCGCAAACCATCAAAAAGCATATATACAACAGCTATCATTGCAAGTCTATTCTCCTCCTCTGGCATGTATGCGTTCTAATGACCGTTTGGGATTAAAACGGGGCATGGAGACGTACTGCGGAGAGAATGCCCCGGAGGAGGATGGTATATTGGATAAAAAGCAGTATCTTTGTATCCGTAAGCTGCACCTCAGCATAACTCCATGAACAAGTTCTGGAGGTTCTGCTTTCGGTTTGCAATATCTTTGTAGACCATAGGAGGCACAAAGAAATGCCGGAAGAATATACGATGACTATAACTTTAAACTGATATAACAAATATGATTAACCCAAAATTGCTCAATCCGAAGAGCATCGTAGTAGTGGGTGCATCGAACGATGTCACCAAACCGGGAGGTAAACTGCTCAAGAACCTGTTGGACAGCCGTTTTAACGGCGAGGTCTATGTGGTAAACCCCAAAGAGACTGAAATCCAAGGCATAAAGTGCCACTCGAAGGTAGAGGATCTGCCGGAAGTGGACTGTGCGCTGATAGCGATAGCGGCAAAATACTGCCCGCACACTGTCGATGTGCTTGCCAACGAAAAGAAGACCGGCGGTTTTGTTATAATCTCGGCCGGCTTCTCGGAGGAAAACCACGAAGGTGCTGAGATAGAAAGACATATCGTAGACACTATAAACAGGACGGGCGGCAGCCTTATAGGCCCGAACTGCACGGGCTTCCTCAATGTCAACTATACCGGCGCATTCGATGCCCCGATACCGGCATTGAGCGATGAGGGTGTGGATTTCGTCACCGGCTCAGGCGCGACTGCGGTGTTCATCAAGGAGATAGGCATGACAACGGGTCTGTCGTTCCACAGTGTGTGGGCAGTAGGCAACTCGGCACAGCTCGGCATTGAGGATGTACTCGAATACTGGGACGAGATGTACATCGAGGGCAAGTCGTCACGGGTAAAAATGATATACATGGAGAGCGTGCGCGACCCGCAAAGGCTGCTGAAGCACGCCTCGTCGCTCATACGCAAGGGCTGCAAGATAGCGGCTATCAAGGCTGGAGGCTCTGCGGCCGGGAGCCGTGCGGCATCAAGCCACACAGGCGCACTGGCCACAAGCGATGTGGCAGTAGAGGCATTGTTCCGCAAGGCGGGCATCGTGCGTTGCCACAACAGGCAGGAACTCATCACGGTATGTTCCATCTTCATGCACCCGGAGCTGAAAGGCAAGCGGATGGCGATAATCACACATGCGGGCGGCCCTGCCGTGATGCTGACCGACGTACTTTCCAACAACGGTATGGAAGTACCCGCAATCAAAGGGCCGAAAGCTGATGAGCTGCTGGCAAAACTGTACGCGGGATCGTCTGTCGCCAACCCGATAGACTTCCTCGCAACCGGGACGGCAGAGCAGCTTGGCCACATAATAGATGCCTGCGAAAATGATTTCGACAATATAGACGCTATGGCCGTCATCTTCGGCAGCCCCGGCCTGTTCCGCAACTGGGAGGTGTACAAGGTGCTGGACGAGAAGATGAAAGTATGCAAGAAACCGATATTCCCCATACTGCCGTCCATAGTGAACGTGAAAGAGGAGATAGAGGACTTCATCAACAACAAGCACCGCATAGCGTTCAACGAAGAGTGCGTGTTCGGCGCGGCTCTCGCTAAGATTATGAATACCCCCGCCCCACAGCCCGAAGTGCCAGATATGCCCGAAATCGACGTAAAGGCCATCCGCGATGTGATAGACCACTGCCAGAACGGATACCTTTCGCTTGACGAGATAAACCGTCTGCTCGATGCTGCCGGCATCGACCGCAAAAAGAACGCCGAAGTGAAGACGAAAGCCGATGCGCTGCGCGTAGCACGCGAGATGGGCTTCCCGCTCGTGATGAAAGTGTGCGGCCCGGTACACAAGTCGGACGTGGGCGGCGTAGTGCTCAATGTGCGCGATGAGGAGACCGTGGCGCGTGAGTTTGAGCGTCTTATCGTAATTCCGGAGACTTATGCCGTGGAGATATGCCCGATGTACAAGGGAACGGAGATATTCATCGGCAGCAGTAGGGAGGCCAAGTTCGGCCATCAGGTACTCTGCGGTCTCGGCGGCATATTCATCGAGGTACTGAAAGACGTGCAGTCATCGCTCGCGCCGGTAAGCAAGGACGAGGCTCTCGACATGATACACCGCCTGCGCGGATACAAGATTATCAAGGGCGTGCGCGGACAAGAACCTGTGAACGAAGAGCTGTTCGCAGAGACGGTTTCCCGTGTGTCTGCACTCGTGCAGGCCGCACCCGAGATAGCCGAAATGGACCTCAACCCGCTGCTCGGCACATCGGCTGCTGTCGTAGCTGTCGATGCCCGCATACGTGTTGAAAAATAACATCAGCACACGATAATATGATGGATAGGAGGAGAACCGACGGAGTTTCCTCCTATCTTTTTAGACACTATTCAACGTGAGCCCGACATAAGCCTGCGGCTATCCACGGATGAGCACGGGATTTGAAGAATAGGTATAATATGCACTGTGACGATGAGGTTTACGATTTGAACGTTTTTGCACAACTTTGACGCAAAAATGTCGAATCGCTAAGGAGAGGATTGGGAGGAGATAGCTGAGAGATAGGGAGATGATAACTGGACACCCTATATTACAATAAGTTACAGGCGTAGCGCAGACACATCGAGAATGGTAGACGAAAGGAAGAGAGTGTATTAAACACCTTGTAAATATACATATAAAAAATGCCGGAATGCAGGCATTAGTTTTATACCGGACTGACGTTAATCCAAGCCAATGACATATGCCGAACTTATATTGCCCCTGCCTCTGAAACGCCTCTTCACATACGCTGTGCCGGAGACGTTTGCCCGCGACATTGCCGTGGGCATGAGGGCGATAGTCAATTTCGGCGCGAGGAAACTGTATACCGGCATAGTTTACCGCCTGACCGACAGGTGCGATATGCCGGAGGAGAGCGTCAAGCCGATATCTCTGCTCATCGACACAGCTCCGATTGTGACCGACGCACAGCTAAGGCTGTGGCGTACAGTGGCCGACTACTACTGCTGCCCGCTTGGCGAGGTTTATAAGGCCGCAGTACCCGGCGGGCTGCGTCTCGAAAGCGAAAGCGTCATAATCAGGAACAACAGAGAGGATACGGGGACAGAATCCGGCCTGACACGGAACGAGATGAAGATACTCGACTCTGTAAGCGACGGCAAGCCACACACCATCAACGAGATAACTACCAATACGGGGATAAAGAACCCGTTGCCCGCCATAGGCCGACTTATAGAAAAGAACTCCGTCCGCATGAAAGAGCTGCTGGCCGACGGATATAAGCCAAAATACACAGAGTATGTGCGGCTGCACGAACGTCTCGCGTCAGACGGGACTGCATTGTCCGATGCCATAGATAGCCTTGGCCGCGCAAAAAGGCAGCAACATCTGCTCATAACGTTCGTGGAAATCGCCGAGGAAAGGCACACCTCATACGGCGAAACGCAAATCACAAAGAAAGAACTGCTTGACCGTGCGGACTGCACATCGGCCGTGTACAACCAACTCGTCGAGAAAGAGATGCTGCACCCCGTCACTGTCCGGACAGACCGCATAGACTACGGCAAGGCAACGGAGGGTTTTCACACCCTGACCGAAGCACAGACGGCGGCATACGCCAAAATCACAGGCGAACTGGAGAGCGGCAAACAGACTGTGCTGCTTCACGGGGTCGCGTCGTCCGGCAAGACGGAGATATACATACAACTGATACGCAAGACAATAGCCGAAGGCAAGACCGCGCTGATGCTCGTGCCGGAAATCAGCCTGACCACACAGCTGGCGCAGCGGCTGAGGCGCGTGTTCGGAGCACGCCTCGGGGTATTTCATTCGCGGCACTCTGACCATGAGCGCGCAGAGGTATGGAACGATATGCTGCGCAACCGCCGTTTCGATGTGGTGCTCGGCACACGCGCATCGGTATTTCTGCCGTTTCATGACCTCGGGCTTGTCATTGTGGATGAGGAGGACGACAGCGGCTATAAGCAGAGCGACCCCGCGCCGCGCTACAACGGCAAGCACGTGGCTCTCATGTTGGCACGCCAATGCGGCTGCCCCACGCTGCTCGGCTCGGCCACTCCTTCTGTCGAGACGTACAGCAACTGCCTCACGAAACGTTACGGCTATGCCGCGCTGACCGAACGCTACGGCAGCATAGACCCGCCTGAGATGAAAATCATCGATATGCGTGAGGCTTACAGAAAACGTATGTTGCGCGGGCATTTCACCTATCCGCTCATCAACGCCATACGTGAGGCACTGGGACAGGGGGAACAGGTCATACTGTTCCAGAACAGGCGTGGATACGCCACATTCGTTGAGTGTACGCAGTGCGCCCATGTGCCGCGATGCCCGAACTGCGATGTCAGCCTGACATACCATAAGGCATTCAACAAACTGACGTGCCACTATTGCGGCCACACGATACCCATGCCGTCGGTGTGCCCGGAGTGCGGATGCGACAGGCTCGACACACGCGGATTCGGCACAGAACAGGTGGAGAACGAGGCGGCGGCACTGTTTCCGGAAGCACGCACGGCACGCATGGACCTTGACACCACACGGGGCAAGGAGAATTTCAACCGGTTGTTAAACTCGTTTGAGAACAAGGAGATAGACATACTCATCGGGACACAGATGATAACCAAAGGGCTTGACTTTGCCAACGTAGGGCTTGTCGGCATACTCAACGCGGACAACCTTATGAACTACCCCGATTTCCGCGCCCACGAACGTGCCTTCCAAATGCTTGTACAGGTTGGCGGACGCGCCGGACGCACAATGAGGCGCGGCAAAGTACTGATACAGACTTCATCGGCCGACCATCCGCTGATGCAGCAGATAGTCCGGAACGACTACTGGACTTTTTTCAGCCAGCAGATGGCAGAGCGAGAAGCGTTCAGATACCCGCCCTATTTCAGGCTCATCAGACTGACGGTCAAGCACCGCGACCAGCATAAACTCGACGCTGCGACCGCACTGTTCGCCGACGCGCTGCGAAAGAGCTTCGGTGCAAGGGTGCTCGGGCCTGACACACCTGCCGTCGGGAAGATACAGAACCTATATATCAAACATATACTTCTAAAGATAGAAAACTCCGCCCCGATAGACCGCGCCAAGCGGATACTAATGGACATTGCAGGACAGGTCACATCATGCCGCGAATACAAACCGCTCATCATCAACGTAGACGTTGACCCCATGTAATAGCGTGCCACTGTCATAAGGATACGCCGCACACACTTGTACGGCCAATATGTTTTTACTAAATTTGCAGCATAGGCAGGTATTGCCGCAGCATCCGTATCATGACATGGAATTTATTGAAACCCACAACCTTACAGGAATAATAATCGGAGCGTCCACGTTCATCACCATAGGGCTTTTCCACCCGCTGGTCATTAAGGGAGAATATTACATCGGTTCAAAATGCAAATACCTCTTCCTCGCTCTCGGGCTTGTCATGCTCGCGGTGTCCCTCATGACAGACGGGATACTGGCACAGTCGCTGTCGGCAGTCGTGTCATTCTCCTCTTTCTGGAGCATCCATGAAGTGGAAGAACAAGTCAAACGGGTAGAGAAAGGATGGTTTCCAAGAAATCCCAAACGCGATATAAAACAACAATGAAAAAGAGCTACACCATGTACAGGAAACTATATTTAACCATATTAGCCGCTGCGTGCATAGCCACCGGGACGAACGCCGCCGATGAAAGGCCGGGCAAACGACACAAGGCGGAAAATGCCGTCTCCGATGTCCGCCCGGCAGAGATTACCGACTACACTGCGGCAGACATGAGCAGACTCATCCCGTGGGACGATGCGCTTGGAGACTTCATGGCCAACCAGCACGACACCATAGCCCATGCGCTGAAATCATACGGACTGCCGGAAGAGTATGCGTTTCTGCCGTTCGCGATGACCACACTTGACAGGGGATACGCATCGGAATACAACGCCGGAGTGTGGGGACTGACCCTCCCGGTAGCCCGCCATTACGGCCTGCGGGCAGATGCCGACGGCTATGACGAACGGTTTGACCCACAGAAATCGTCAGTTGCCGCAATAGAGTATCTGTCAGACCTTTACCAAGAATACAACGGCGATTTCTGGTACACGATCCTGGCTTTTGCCAACTCGCCAGCCGAACTGAACGATGCTATCGCAAGAAACGGAGGGAAACCATGTTCCGTATGGGAGATATACAGCCGCAGGATGGTAGAGAATGTAGACATCGTGACACGCATGGTGGCCCTGATGCAGACGGCCGACCTATGCGGCAAAGGAGAATGCACTGCACAACCGACACTGCACACGGAACGCATATCATTGGAGATACCGCTGAAACTCAGTGCCGTATGCGAGTCGGTAGGCTTGTGCCGCGACAGTTTTCTTATGTACAACCCGGCTATAAGGCCGACCGCAAAATATCTGAAACCGACATTCGACATCTATCTTCCGGAGGCGCTTACCGCCCGCTTCTCAATGTGTGCGGACTCTCTGACTGTCGCGGCAAAGGCGGAACAGGACTCTATCATGGCCGCCGAAAAGCGCAGGCAGGAGATGATAGCCAAAGCGAGGGCGGCAGAAAATAACGCGAAGATTTATAAAGTCAAGGCGGGCGACACCCTCGGCCATATAGCCATGAGGAACAATGTAACCGTGGCGCAGCTCAAAAAGTGGAACCACCTGCGCTCCGATATGCTTCAGATAGGACAGAAGATAAAGATATACCGCTGATACACACAAGAAAGGCCGCCCGATAAAGAGCGGCCTTTCTTATATATTGTGCCTTACATTATGCTTTCAGGAATGCTATCGGCTGTGTCAGGGGCAGGCGGCACATAGTCCGACCCATTCTCCTGACGGTAAAGGTAGTAATCGTATGCCGACTTTATGGCATCGAACAGCATATCCCCGATTTTCTGTGAGCCGAGCGGTGTGAAATGCACATAGTCAGCCCCGGCCAGCGGCGGGTCAGACTCAACCCAACGCTGCATTGCGCCCTCGCCGCCCATGGCACGGAACATATCCCAATAGGCGACATCACTGGAAAGGCACATGGTGCGCAGACTGTCATTGAGTTCCGGTAACACAGGGTATGTCGCAAGCTTGCCGCCCGCCTTGGTAGTCATGTCCGACGGGCCGATGAAAAGAATACGGCTCTGCGGGGCAACACTCCTAAGGTACGCTATCTGACGGCGCAACGATGCACAATAGCCCCCTACTGCCTCTCCCTTTTTCAGATACGGAACACTGTTGCCCCCGTACTGCAATATGATAAGCGGCACTCTGTATGAGGCGAAAAACGGCTCTAACGTACTGCGCCCCATACTGGTGAACACAGTGCCGGAACAGCCGCGCATCGGGATATTGTCAACCGCTACCCCACCCTCTTTGGAATCAAGCATATAACCATAAAGCTCCGCCGCGCCGGATATGGTGACCGCTGCACGTACATTGCTGTCGGGCAAGCGGAATGATACGAACTTCATGCCCCCGCCCGCCGGGACTGTCTTCCTGTCGGAATATCCGTCCGCATTGACACTTATCTCCACGTCAGTGCTGTCATTTGCGAGCATAACGGTCAGGAGACTGAACATCTTCGTGTTGTCTCCGGTAGATTTCAGGTTTATACGGTAGAACGATGTAGTCGCCGTACCATCCAGCGTGGCCATCTGTCCCGACGGCCCGTAGTTGCGCTGCGGGTGCTTCTGTTCCGGAGTGCCGTAGACGAGACTGCGCGGCAGCTCCACATCGCACTTCTGCCCTACGGCGGATGTCGGGACGCTCTGATATGCAGGCACCATACCCGCACCGTAACCGCCGAAAAGCTCCTGTATGTCAGTACGCATACGCCCTGTGATGCGGTCCTCCTCTATCTGCGAGTCGCCGTAATGCAGTATGCGTACCGGCTCTCTCCGCGCATTGTCGAGCGCGGCAAAGACCCCGTCCATCCATTCAGGCATATCGCCGGGAAAAGCTATCGCACCGGGACGGTTCAACACCGCATAGCGGCGTTTCATATCCTCATTCATCTGCTGCGCCGCGATGTAACGGCGTATCTTGTCCGCATCGCCGGAAGCGTCGTAGGCCGGCTCTTCGTCGGGTGCAAGAACCTCCTCCGCATCGGCGAATTTCAGTGTCACTCCGCCGACATCGATGCCCTCCTTCGGATAGACAAAAGCCAACAGCACGACAACCGCCATTGTCACCATTATAAAAACAGCTATCTGATATGGTTTCATACTACATATAATCCATTGATTATCAAAACAGGCAAAGGCTCGCTGCCGCACCGTATCACGACCCGCGCAAGCACAGCAAAAGTACATATATTTATGCTAACGCACAAGACAGGGAGAGGCCGGCCAACCCAGTCGGTCAGGAGACGGGCGACCGGAAGGGATGCGGGGCTTCTCCATACGAAACACGTACTCTCGTGCTACCCTCAGGCTATCCTGCCGCTTGGGAGAGGCTTCGGAGGAGCTTCGGCGAGAGTACGTGTTTTTAACCTAAATTCACACCAGCAGAAGGATAGTAAGATGGGCAGGAAGGAGCAAATGGCCTCGAGCATTGTGCAGCAAAAGAGCGGGGAGAGAGCGGCTTCGCCACAGGGTGCGAGAGTAGACAATATGGGGATAAAACTCTATCTGCAACTATCGCGTATTCGGAAAAATAGATGTATTTTTGCAGGATGTAGCGCGAGTGCGCAACGCGATGGAAATGAGAAAAGAGAACCTACAGGCATACATAGCAGTGCTGCTCATAATGGTGCTTTGCCATGTGCAGTGCGCGGCACAGACACTGCTCAGGCAGCTGCCGCAACACCCGTTCATAGACTACAGCAAAAACCGCATAGTCTATCCGGGCGACAGCGCACGCATGGAACGGCTGTACAGCAAACTGGACTCGCTGATGGTGTTCGGACAGGGCAACATATCGGTGCTGCACATAGGGGGGTCGCACGTGCAGGCGGACGTGTTTTCCAATAGGATGAGAATGAACCTCGCGACGCTCGGTCCCGGCAACGGTGCGGAGCGCGGAGTGCTGTTTCCATACCGCATGGCACGAACCAACGGGCCTGGGAGCTACCGCATAGCATACACCGGGCAGTGGGAGACCCGCAAAAATGTGGGACGCGAAGACGGATGCGCCCTCGGCCTGACGGGCTACATAGCCACTACGGACGACCCTCTGGCATCGCTATCCGTCAAACTCAACAAGGACATAGCCGGGTTCTGGCAGTTCAACACGCTGCGCATAGTTGGAAGCTGCACGGACAGCGCGTTCGTCCCGCAACTCACGGTGGAGGGCGAACATGTCGGAGGTGAGTATCTACCGTCTGAAGAATGCTACATCTATCATCTTCCTGCATATACCGACTCTGTACACATCGAGTTCCAAGGGCTGAAAAAGGAGAGTGTGACCTTCCGCCTGTCGGCTCTGATACCGGAGAATGACCTCACCGGCATCACTTACCACTCTGTGGGGGTGAACGGTGCGGCAGTGCCTTCATGGCTACGCTGCGGCAATTTCGAGAAGGAACTAAATCTCGTAAAGCCCGACCTCGTAATCTTCGGCATAGGCATCAACGATGCGAACGTGCCATACGGACAGTTTGACACAACAGCCTTCAAGAACAACTATAACGACCTCATAGAACGCATAGAACGCGTATCGCCGGGGTGCGCCCTGCTTTTCATCACAAACAACGACTGCTGCTACCGCGTCAGCCGCCGCTCGCGCATCCCCAACAAAAACGGCCCGCTCGTGGAAAAGGCGTTCTTCTCGATTGCCCGCGAACACGGAGGGGCGGTGTGGAATATGTTTGACATCATGGGCGGTCTCGGCTCAATGAGCCTGTGGCAGAAAGCGGGACTGGCCCGCCCCGACAAGGTGCATTTCACCCCGGCGGGTTATGAGTTGCTGGGCGATATGCTGTACAACGCCATAGTGTTGGACTACCTGTATAAATAGTACCATGACAAGAAAAGAGGGGATGGAGCTGTCTGACGGCGAAAGGGAGTACGCTGTCCGGAACAACGATGAGGAGAAATGGTATTTCCCCATTGTCGATGCGGCAGGTGTACTGACAGGTAGTGCCAATCCACAGATATATCGGCGCGCCTTAAAGAGACATCTGACTGACGAGGGAAATCACACCGTTACAAATTGTGACAGTGTGAAGATGCGTATGACCGAAGAGAAACAGCAGTGCAGACTGACACGGCCAGCACCCCCGGCAGGAGTAAGACAGAGACATAACATCTCAACTATATAACACGCTATAACACCGACAGCCAAACTATTCGTATGGAGTCCATACTGCCATTTCTGACAAAGACATTCGCGTTTGACGACAGTTCGCCGCTGCTGTTCACGCAGTTCTATTTCTGGGCGTTCTTCGCCATTGTCTATCTCGTCTTTTCCGCCATACACAGCCGCAGGCTGCTGCGCAATACGTTCCTGTTCTTCGTAAGCCTTTTCTTCTATTACAAGACAAGCGGGCTGTTCGTGCTGATACTGCTCTTCTCCACGGTGTCCGACTTCTTCATTGCCAAGCTGATACACCGCTCCCGTCATGAATGGGGACGCAAGGCGTGGATGATATTGAGCGTCGTGGTAAACCTCAGCGTGCTGTCGTACTTCAAATATGCCTATTTCTTCACAGACTTGGTAAACAATCTGTTCGGCGCATCGTTCGAGATATACGACGTGTTCGCGGCAGCCGGGAATGCCATCACCGGCACAAACCGCTTCAATGTGGACCAAATCATATTGCCGGTCGGCATATCGTTCTACACGTTCCAGACCATATCATACTCGGTCGACGTCTACCGCCGCAGGATTGAGCCGGTGAAAAACATACTCGATTTCGGCTTCTACGTGAGCTTCTTTCCGCAGCTCGTCGCAGGGCCGATAGTGCGGGCAAGCGAGTTCGTCCCGCAACTGTACAAACCCTTTTTCCTCGGACGGCGGCAGTTCGGCATAGCCGTCTTCTGGATACTGAACGGCTTGGCCAAGAAAATAATACTCAGCGACTACCTGGCCGTCAACTTTATAGACCGCGTGTTCGAGAACCCGATGCTCTTCTCCGGATTTGAAAACCTCATGGCACTGCTGACATACTCGCTGCAAGTCTACGCCGACTTTTCCGGCTATACAGACATAGCCATCGGCGTGGCCATGCTCATGGGCTTCTATCTTCCGCAGAACTTCAATTCGCCCTACAAGGCGCAGAACGCGGCCAACTTCTGGAAACGGTGGCACATATCGCTATCCAAATGGCTTCAGGACTATCTCTATATACCCCTCGGCGGCAACCGCAACGCATCGTTCGGCACATTCTTCTGGATTACGCTGATAGCCATCATCGGGGTTATCCTCTCCGGCTCATGGTGGGCAGCTGCCATCGTGGCCGGCATCACCATCTTCATAGCCGTATGGGCTATGCTCATGCCTGCCAAAAGGCTGAAAATCATCACGTACCTCAATACTATGGTCACAATGCTGCTCGGTGGCCTATGGCACGGCGCAAGCTGGAACTTCATGATTTGGGGCGGGCTGAACGGCATAGGCATCGTGGTTTACAAGATGTGGAAAGGGTGGTCTCCGACAGTGCGGTTCGTCATGACCGCCGCCGTCACCGCCCTGCTCTATGCGGCAGTGCGCCTCATGCCCGCACCCGTCTGGAACGTGCTTTTCGTATGGTTCGCCATTACACTGACAGGAACACTCATAAGATGGATATACGGCCTGACGCGGTGTAAATATCCTTTTGAGAAAATAGGCATGGTGTGGGGCATATTCCAGACTTTCATGTTCGTCAGCTTCACACGACTCTTTTTCCGCTCCGGCTCTAACCTCGACCCGGCGATAGCCAACGAAACGGCATGGAACACAGCCAAGAACATGGTACATCAGATGGGTTCGGCATGGAACTTGGGTGTCATTCCCGACATCTGTTGGGAATACCGCCGCATCTTCACCGTCTTCCTGTTAGGCATGATAATCCATTGGCTGCCGGAACGTTGGAAACGGTGGTACAGGGTCAACTTCGCCCTGCTGCCAATCCCTGTGATAGCACTGTCAGTAGTAGTGGCTGTATTCGTCATCTACCAGTTCATCACGGCCGACCTCCAGGCGTTCATCTACTTCCAGTTCTAAGAAAGCGGCTAATACCATACACACAAAAAGCGGATGCCGAATCTCTTCGACATCCGCTCAACCATCATTAAAAATTACAATTATGGAAACAATTATTTGTACAAGTCTATATTGTCACGATTGAATGTCGAGATGAACTCGGCGTGTTTCTTGACTTCGGCCTCGCCATAGTTGAGGTATATGAACGCAGACTTGCGGAACATATTATCACGTGTGGCATCGATGATTAGCAGATAGCCCATGATGATGTGTCCAGCCATCTCGACCAGACGGCGTGCCACGAAGTCGAGAAGTTCCTGATCCTTGGCCTCATGCACTGCATTGACCGCCTTTTCATAGAGTTCGGTCATCTTGACGAGACGCTCTTTCAGCGCGGAGAACTCAGGATTAATCTCCATAGCTTCATAAGCGCGTATCTGCTTGAGGTATGAACCCGTGGTGACGTGACGAATGGCCGCAACCGTCTGGAGCTGCGAAGTACCCTCGTATATGGTCAGGATGCGGGCATCGCGGTAGAGGCGTTCGCACGCATAGTCTTTCATGAAGCCCGAACCGCCGTGCACCTGTATGCAGTCGTATGCGTTCTGGTTGGCATACTCGCTGGCGAACATCTTCAACAGCGGGGTGAACGCATCGGCAAGCTTCTGATACTCCTTATATTCGGCTTTCTCCTCAGGTGTGAGCTTGCGCGACTGCTCAAGCATCTCATACGCCTTGTAGACATCCACGAAACGGGTACACTCGTAGAGCAGGGCACGCGATGCATCGAGCTTCGCCTTTATCATGGAAACCATCTCATATACGGCCGGGAACTCTATTATGGCCTTGCCGAACTGGCGACGGTCCTTGGCGTATGCCAACGCCTCCTCATAAGCAGCGGCAGAGAGGCCGACCGACTGTGCGCCGACACCGAGACGCGCACCGTTCATGAGCGACATCACATATTTGATAAGTCCCATGCGGCGTGTGCCGACCAGCTTGGCGGGGGCATTGGTGAAGACGAGTTCGCAAGTGGGCGACCCCTTGATACCCAGTTTGTTCTCTATGCGGCGCACCTTGATACGGTCATCGTGGAGATTGTCACACACGAAGTATGAGAGGCCACGGCCATCGTTAGTCCCGGCCTCGGAGCGTGCCAGCACGAGCTTGATATGCGCATCGCCGTTGGTGATAAAACGTTTGACTCCGTTGAGATACCATAGACCGTCAGCCTCATTGTATGTAGCCTTCAACTGCACGGCCTGAAGGTCAGACCCTGCGTCCGGCTCAGTTAGGTCCATAGAGCAGGTCTCACCCTTACATACGCGAGGAAGGAACTCGGCCTTTATGTCCTCATCGGCAAACTCGGCAATGGTCTCGGCGCAGTCCTGCAAGCCCCATATATTGGCGAAACCTGCATCGGCACGGCTCACAAGCTCAGCTGCCATGACGTATGGCACCATCGAGAAGTTCAGGCCGCCGTACTGGCGCGGCAAGGACATTCCGTAAAGCCCCGCCTTAGCCAGCGCATCGTGGTTCTCCTGAGTGCCACGCGCATATTTTACACGGTTATTTATGACCTGAGGGCCCTCATGGTCAACGTCCTCAGCATTAGGGGCGATGATTTCGCCACATATCTCGCCTACTATCTCAAGAATCCTGTCATAGCTGTCTATCGCGTCCTCGAAATCCTGAGGGGCGTAGTCATATTTATCCTTGTCGGCATAGCCCTGTTCCTTCAAATCCACTATCTTGTGCATCAGCGGATGTGACAACTGGAATTTCAACGCCGGATTTTCTTTATAGAAGTTCATAGGATATGATGAATTAGATGTTTTTACTTCGTGTTTGCTTTATAGTATTTGATGAGTTTCGGCACCACGTCCTCCACATTGCCTGTAATCACATAATCGGCTATGGTGTTAATCGGGGCGTTCTCATCGTTGTTCACCGCGATGATGATGGAGCTGTCCTGCATACCAGCGATGTGCTGTATCTGTCCGGATATGCCGCAGGCGATGTAGAGCTTCGGGCGGACAGTGACACCGGTCTGCCCTATCTGGCGCTCGTGTTCGCAGAAACCGGCATCGACAGCCGCACGCGACGCGCCTACCTCACCGCCAAGCACCTCGGCCAGCTCATAGAGCATCTGGAAGTTCTCCGCGCTGCCCATGCCGTAGCCTCCGGCAACGATGATGGGAGCTGACTTGATGTTGAGCTTCGATTTCTCCATCTGACGGTCTATGACCTCTATCACAAAGTCCTCGTCAGAGACATATTTGGAGACGTCGAGCTTCACGGTCTCGCCCTTGTAAGCGGGGTCGAACACCTCTTTTTTCATCACGCCCTCGCGGACAGTGGCCATCTGCGGACGACACTCCGGGTTCACAATCGTGGCTACGATGTTGCCGCCGAAGGCCGGGCGTATCTGATAGAGGAGATTGTCATAGGTCTTGTTGTTCTTCTTGTCCTCGTAGCTGCCTATCTCGAGCATGGTGCAGTCGGCGGTGAGGCCGCTGAAGAGGGCAGAGGAGACACGCGGGCCGAGGTCGCGGCCGGTGGATGTCGCCCCGAGCAGGGCTATCTGCGGCTTCTCCTCCTTGAAGAGTTTCACCACAATACTGGTGTGAGGCAGCGAGGTGTAGTATTTAATACGCTTGTCGTCAGCCAAATGCAGGCGGTCTACGCCGTAGGGGAACACTTGTGCGCCGACACCGTCAAGTCCGCAGCCGATGCCTACGGCTTCGAGTTTGCAGCCGAGCTGATTGGCGAGTGTGCGGCCTTTGGTCAGCAGTTCGAGGCTGACATCAGCCACATGCCCATCTTCTATTTCCAGATATACAAATATATTGTTCATCGAAGTAGTCTTTTTTATCGGTTAATAAAATCTGCCTGTTATCCTATGGTGTGGTTGGTGATGAGTTCTTTCATCAGCGCGTCAATCTCCGCGTCGGCGGGGGTGAGGCGGCGGCTCTCCTTGGCCGTGAATACCACACTCTCAATCTGTTTCACCTTGGTGGGCGAACCGCTCATGCCTAGCCACTTCGGGTCGTGCTCTATGTCGTTCACACCCCATTCCTCTATCTTCAGATAGGGACGGCAGCAGAACCTTTCGGCATAGTCCTCGCCGGCCTCCTGTGCCTCGGTGGCTGTCTTGGCGAATTTGTATTTCAGGGTCAGCTTAGCGTGGCGCGGGCGGCATGGTGCGGCTGAGCCGTTGACGGTCACAAGCATGGGAAGCTTGCCTTTTACGGTCTCGACACCGCGCTCCAGACGGCGTTTCACTGTTATTGCGCCGTCCTCCACGTCGAGTATCTCTTCGGCGTAGGTCACTTGCGGCAAGCCGAGTTTCTCGGCTACCTGCGGGCCAACCTGAGCCGTGTCGCCGTCGATGGCCTGACGGCCGCAGATGATGATGTCCACTTTGCCGAGTTTGCGTATAGCGCAAGAGAGGGCGTAGGACGTGGCGAGTGTGTCAGAGCCGGCGAACTCGCGTCCGCTGAGGAGATAGCCGCCGTCGGCACCACGGAACATGCTTTCGCGGATGATGTCGGCCGCGCGGGCTGGCCCCATGGTGAGCACATGGACTGTCGTACCCTCGTGCTTATCTTTCAGGCGCAGGGCCTGTTCCAATGCGTTCAAATCTTCGGGATTGTAGATGGCGGGCAGCGCGGCACGGTTCACCGTCCCATCGGCCTTCATTGCGTCCTTTCCTACATTGCGTGTGTCAGGCACTTGCTTTGCAAGAACTACAATTTTCAAACTCATAATCGAATACCTTGTTATTGATTAATAAATTATTGCCATTTACGGCAACGCACGCACAGCCAGCAGCGGCAGAGAACTGCCACACACATTGGCACGGCTATGCGCACTATCGGTTTAACCGTGCAAATTTAGGGAAAAATTCCGATTGTAGGGCGAAACGGGACGATTTTTCTTTAGCGGAGGGTCAGAGAGCACGGGGAAAAACAGGCGTTGCTCCGGCCTGAGTCTTCGGAGGGCCTTCGGGAGGGCTTCGGCGAGAATACGTGTTTTTAACCCAAATTAACTGATAGAAGATGGGGCTGGCGGGGCTGAATGGAGAGGTCGGAAAAAGAAGCATAGGGGGGAGAGGAGAGACGAACCAGCGGTAATGAAAAAGATTGCGGTAAAGAATATTTAACCC
>JADIMV010000068.1 GCA_017694515.1 Candidatus Aphodosoma intestinipullorum | reverse complement strand
CGGCAATGGCATCCACGATGGTGTAGATGTGCAGCTGTCTGCCGAAAGCCTGCTCCGTGGTCTTTATGTCGAACTTGCCTCCCGTCCCCGCATTTGCCGGGAATATAGGTGTCCCGGTGAAGCCGAAGAGGTGATACCGCCTGAACTTCTTTACGATGGCCGTGTGCATATCGCCGAACTGGCTGCGGTGGCACTCGTCGAAGATGAACACGATATGCTTGTCATAGACCTCGTGCGAACGGTTTTTCCCGATGAATACGGACAGCTTCTGTATGGTGGTGATGATGATGCGCGCCTGCGGGTCTTCAAGCTGGCGTTTCAGCACGGCGGTACTGGTGTTGCTGTTGGCCGCCCCTTTCTCGAAGCGGTCGTACTCCTTCATGGTCTGGTAGTCCAGATCCTTGCGGTCCACGACGAACAGCACCTTGTCGATGTCCTCCATGCGGCTTGCGAGGCGTGCCGTCTTGAACGAGGTGAGCGTCTTGCCGCTCCCAGTGGTGTGCCACACATAGCCGCCTCCCTCTATCGTGCCGTACTTCCTGTAGTTGGTCGAGATGCGTATCTGTTGCAGGATGCTCTCCGTCGCGGCTATCTGGTATGGGCGCATCGCAAGCAGCAGCTTTTCCGAGGTGAGCACGCAGTACTTCGTCAGGATGTTGAGCAGCGTGTTCCGGGCAAAGAACGTGGCGGTGAAGTCCACGAGGTCGCTGATAATCCTGTTGTCCCTCGATGCCCAGAAACTCGTGAACTCGAAACTGTTGCTCGTCTGCTGCTTGCCCTGTTTATGACTGTGCTTCGCGGCTTCGGCAATGTGCGCGGAGCGGGTCGTGTTGCTGTAGTACTTGGTCAGAGTGCCGTTGCTGATGACGAACAACTGCACGTACTCGAACAGTCCGCTGCCCGCCCAGAAACTCTCGCGGCTGTAGCGGTTTATCTGGTTGAACGCCTCCTTGATGTCCACGCCCCGGCGTTTCAGCTCCACGTGGACGAGAGGCAGGCCGTTCACGAGTATCGTCACGTCGTAACGGTTTTCCCTTGTGCCGCCCTCGGGCGTATATTGGTTGATGACCTGTAGGGAGTTGTTGTGGATGTTCTCCTTGTCCATCAGATAGATGTTCTTCACCGTGCCGTCCTCGCGGGTCAGCAGCTGGATGTGGTCCTCCTGCACGATGGCGGTCTTTTCCGCTATGCCGTAGTTGCGGTTCGCGATCTTGTCGGCGAAGAACGACTGCCATTCCCTGTCGGTAAACCGGTAGCCGTTCAGGTGTTCAAGCTGTCGGCGCAGGTTGGCGGTGAGTTCCACTTCCGTCTTGATGGGCAGATACTCATAGCCCTGTTTCTCGAGTTGGCCGATGAAGTCGCGCTCCATCTCCGCCTCGCTCTGATATTGCGTGGACTTGCGGTAGGCGGGTTCGAAGTCCGCGACCACTGTGCTGAGCGGGTTCTCCGCCACCATTCGGTACTGTTCTGACATAAGTTTCTATCTACTTATTTTTAGATAAAGCAAGAATAACTGCTACAGCTGGTGATTGTTTACCTCCCAATCCATATTTCTTTTCTTTAGCCTCTGTCGTTGTATATCGACTTGCTTGCTCATAAAATTTGTGCAGTTTGTGCAAATCGAGTTTTTCTACTTTTGACACATTCTCCTGTTTTCTTCTATCTATTCGCAAGAAATGCAATTGGCTATCTTCTATTATGATTAATTGATACCTCTTCCCTTTTATACTGAATATTTCCTTGGGTAGTATGGAAACCTGTTCTTTAAATGTCTCAAAATTAATTACTGGCATATTTGTTCAATTTATTCGGTTAAACGTAAGTAACTTATTTCTATAATACTCGTATTGTTCTTGTACAGCGGCAATTTCTGCTGGAAGTCCTTGTGACAAGTCATTGACCAATGTCTCGAATTTGTCGAGGATGGTCACGATGCGTTGCTGTTCGGGGAGAGGGGGGATAGGGACTTCGATTTTTTCAACTTGGTTACTCATTAGCTTTGGATTTCCCATACCAGCGTAAACATATTCTTTGGCTTTTAATGAGAGCCAGTAGTACAAGAAGTCCAAGGTTATCAGGTTTGATTTCATACTGATTATGCCACATACATTTGTGATACTGAACCTTCCTTTTCTTTTGAATATAGTTCCGGCATAAGCACCATCGGTTGTCCAAGTCAAGTAGGTACCATCAAAATCGTATGTACTAATACGACCTAACTCTCCATTATTCATAGTTTGAGAAGAATAGACGGGATAATTTCCTTGGTTATCACGCAAATATTCTTTTGAATATACTTTCCCCCGTTGCAGATTACCTATCTCACTCATTCTCATCCAAGTTACTTGTTGAGTACCCCCCCCCTATTTTATTGAATGTTAACAGTTTATTCCGGTAGTACTCATATTGTTCCTGTCGCGCCTGCAGCTCCGCCTGCAGCTCCGTTGTAAGCCCGGTGAAGCGGTCGAGTATGCGGACTATCTCCTCTTGGATGGGGAGAGGAGGAAGGGGGATTTCAAATTTTTCAACAACACTTCTATCTATTGTTGGTACACCTCCAATTCGTTTTTGAGAATAGAAGTAATCTTCAAATCCAGACAGGTAATAATAAAGAAATTTGCTATTGATATAATCTATCTGACCCAACCAAAAGCTACCATCTGAACACCAAAACGGTTTGTCTAAAAATTTAACACCACCAATGCCTCCGGTATTTATTACGATAACGGTATTAGCGGGAGCATTAAATTGATTGAATTTACCAAGAATGCTGTCTTTACTGCCATGATAAACTTCATATTTACCCTCATCAGACAGTTGACTTTTGGTTAATCTTCTACCTCTATTTACACCTACTGTTTCTTGTATCGTTTTGTATTCCACCCCCTCCGGGCAAAGCTCCTGCAACATTCGCTCTATCCTGTTCATGCCACGTCCTCCCCCTCCAAGTCGGCTATAATGCGGTCAATCTCCGCCCGCAGCTCGTTCTCGTGTGCCACTATGCGGCGTATGCGCTCGTTCAGCTCGCGGATGTCCGTCTGCGGGCGCGTGTCCTCCGCCTCCACATAGCTGCTTACCGACAGGTTATAGTCATTCTCCGCAATGGCGGCGTTGTCTACCACGGCCGAGAAGTGCGCCACGGCCTTGCGCTCCGTGTATTCCTCCACGATGTGCGCGATGTTCTCCGGCGAGAGTTTGTTCTTGTTGCCCTCATGCACGAACTCCGCCGATGCGTCGATGAAGAGCGTCCTGTTCTCGCGCTTGTTCTTGCGCAGTACGATGATGCAGGTCGCTATCGTCACCCCGAAGAAGAGGTTCTGCGGCAGCTGGATGACCGTATCCACATAGTTGTTGTCCACGAGGTACTTGCGAATCTTCTGCTCCGCCCCTCCCCGGTACAGCACTCCGGGAAACTCGACAATGGCCGCCGTCCCGTCCGTTGATAGCCACGAGAGCATATGCATCGTGAACGCCAGATCCGACTTCGTTTTCGGTGCAAGCACACCGGCGGGCGCAAAACGCGGGTCGTTGATGAGCGTGGGGCTTGCGTCGCCCTCCCACTTCGTGCTGTATGGCGGGTTGCTGACTATTGCGTCGAACGGCTCGTCGTCCCAGTGGTAAGGTTCGGTGAGTGTGTTGCCGCGATGTATGTCGAACTTGTTGTAGTTGATGTCGTGCAGGAACATATTGATGCGGCAGAGGTTGTAGGTCGTGATGTTTATTTCCTGCCCGAAGAAGCCCACACGCACATTCTCCTTGCCCAGCAGCTTGGCGAACTGCAGCAGCAGCGAACCCGAACCGCAGGCGGGGTCGTACACCTTGCGCACCTCCGTCTTGCCCACGGTGACGATGCGTGCCAGCAGGTTGCTCACCTCCTGCGGTGTGAAGAACTCGCCGCCCGACTTACCGGCGTTGCTCGCGTACATCGTCATCAGGAACTCGTATGCGTCGCCGAACACATCGATCTGGTTGTCCGCGTAGTCGCCTTTCAGGTCGAGAGTGCCTATCTTGTCCAGTATCTTGCACAGCGTCTCGTTGCGCTTCGTCACCGTCGCTCCCAGCTTGTTACTGTTCACGTCGATGTCGTCGAACAGCCCGCGCAGGTCGTCCTCGCTCTCCGTCCCCTTGGCCGAAGCCTCTATGTTGGTGAACACCCGTTGCAGGGTCTCGTTCAGGTTGGCATCCGTCTTCGCCCGTTTCCGTACATTGCAGAACAGCTCGGATGGCAGGATGAAGAAGCCCTTCTCCACAACCATCTGTTCCCGTGCGCTTTCCGCCTCCTCGTCAGGGAACGAGGCGTAGTCGAAATCCTCATATCCGGCAGCGTGCTGAAGGCTGTCGATGTAGTTGGAGATGTTCTCCGAAATGAAGCGGTAGAACAGTATGCCAAGCACATATTGCTTGAAGTCCCAGCCGTCCACGCTGTTGCGCAGGTCCTCTGCCACAGCCCAAATGGTCTTGTGCAGCTCCTGCCGCTGCTGATTGCTTGTAGCCATATATCCAAATTTTTACGATTAGAAATTCCCTTGCGGACAGTGCTTCTGTGAATGTCTCTTCGCAAGAGACGGTGGCGCAGGCTAAGATTTTGACTGACAGCGGCATATTTGCACTCATTTGCTGAGAAAAAGCATTAAAGCCTCTGTCAGCCCGGATTACACTGCTCCATACATTCGCTGTTTATCAATATTATGCGTATCTTTGCACGGGTATCACCGTCTCTTGCGAAGAGATTTCTCTTTTATTAAACAGATAATACCATTCTAATCATTTAAGGATAAGGTAGTTGGCTCTGTTCTCTGCCCCCTTGCACGGTGATGCGAGACTGATGTGTATGGCCGTCTCTTGCCCGTCTTCTGTTCTCCCGCCGATAACCAGTGCTGTTTCCGGCATTGACATTGGCATATTGGCCTATGACGTAGAGACATTCCGCTTGACACATCGGCAGTTCCCATAAAATACATCCTTTGTCGGATGCTTATTGTCAGTGTGTACGCTGTTGGCTCTGTAATGTATTGATATTCAGGGTTTGTAGCTATCGTGCCGTTAGCCGTCAGCTATCTTGCCGCTATCCTCTCCTTAGAGGTTCGTTGCATTTGTGCATTTTTGCATCAGAATCGATCAGAAATGAAACCCTGTTGCGCCATTGCCTGTTTTACACATCGCGCCGCGCCGCACCTCCGCCTGCATCATCAGCTGAGCATCACAAAAACATTGCATGAACAGTTAAAAAAGCATCACGGGGCTATATTGCCGTCCGTGCGCTTTCAGTTGTGGGGCAAAATATGTATTTTTGCGGCATGGAATATGTGCGTGCGCCCCTGCGGCGCGGCGCGATGGATTGATGACAAAACATATACTTGGAAAAATGAAAAAGACACTATTGCTGCTCGCTGCGTTCGTTGTATCAGCGGCGGCATCCGCCCAGTTCTCGTTCGGGGTCAAGGCGGGGTATAACACATCGCTCGGCTTCGACAACAACTGGAACTTCAACTCATCGTCGATAAACCTGCAAAACGATATGGCGAACGGCTTCCATGTGGGGCTATACGCCCGCATAGGCCGCAGCCTCTATGTGCAGCCGGAGCTGCTCTACAATCTCGACATATACCGCCAGAAACTGAGTTCCGGAGAGTGGAATACCGATGGACCGTACACTGAAATCAAGGCCAGCACGTTCGATGTGCCAGTGCTGCTCGGCTACTCGATAATCAACACCAATATGTTCAAGCTGAGGGTGATGGTAGGCCCGAAGTTCCGTTTCAACTGCGGCTCGACGAAAGTCGCGGAGCAGGACGGCGTAAAGGCATCGGCCAAGCCGGTGCAGGTAGGGCTTGACACCGGCCTCGGCATCGATGTGTGGCGGCTGACATTAGATGTGCGCTATAACCTCATAGGCGACCTCTACAAATACGAAGCAAACGGAGAGAAGCTCAATACCTCACCGAACAACGCCTTCACCGTCTCGCTCGGGTTCCGTATCCTCGGAAACAACAGACGGAGATGACAGATATGTCCAACAGCCATAAAACCAAGTGATGCCCATGAACATAAAACGTCTGATTCTATTATTCGTACCTCTAATCGCGTTTATGCCTATCATGCTGCGCTGTACCGGCAAGCCCGCATACGGCTCTTTCGACGAGTATCCCGAATATACGGGTTCGGACCTCGGCCTGACATACATGCCTGAAAAATCAACGTTCAAGGTGTGGAGTCCGGCGGCGGAAGAGGTGAGGCTCAACCTCTATGACGAGGGTCGCGGCGGCGAGGCGGCAGAGGTCATAGACATGAAGCCCGGAGAGCAGGGAACGTGGGAGACAACCGTCGAGGGCGACCTCAATGGCAAGTTTTATACCTTCCAGATTATGCAGGAGGGCGAATGGCTCGGCGAGACTCCCGGCCCGTGGACTAAGGCTGTGGGCGTGAACGGCGACCGCGCCGCCGTCATCGACATGACCACGACCGACCCCGAAGGCTGGGAGAATGACGTGCGCCCGCCGATGAAGTCGTTTACCGATGCGGTCATCTACGAGGTACATATGCGCGACTTCACCGTACACCCGTCGTCAGGCAGCGCGTATCCCGGAAAGTTCCTCGGTCTCTGCGAGAGCGGGACGGTGAGTCCCGACGGACTGAAAACCGGGCTTGACCACCTGAAGGAACTGGGCGTGACGCACATACAGATACTGCCATCGTACGACTACGGCTCGATTGACGAGACGCGCCTTGACGAGAACAGATACAACTGGGGCTACGACCCGAAAAACTACAACGCCGTCGAGGGGGGCTATTCGACAGACCCATACACTCCGGCCACACGCATACGCGAGATGAAAGAGATGGTCATGCGTCTGCATGAGGCCGGTTTCCGCGTCATCATGGATGTGGTCTACAACCATACATACGTGGGGGAGGAGTCGCACCTGAACCTCATGGTGCCGGGATACTTCTACCGCATCAACGAAGACGGCACGTGGAGCAACGCTTCCGGCTGCGGCAATGAGACGGCATCGGAGCGTCCAATGATGCGCCGCTACATGATAGAGTCGGCCTCGTACTGGGTCAAGGAGTTCCACATAGACGGCTTCCGCTTCGACCTCATGGCCATACACGACATAGAGACCATGCGTGCCATACGCGCCGCGCTTGACGAGATAGACCCGACCATATCCATGCACGGCGAAGGCTGGGCGGCAGCTGATTCCCCGCTGCCCGCCGCTCAGAGGGCGTTGAAGGAGAACGCCCGCCAGTTCGCCCCCATCGCGGTGTTCAGCGATGACATACGCGACGCGATACGCGGCAACTGGGTAGAGGGCGACAAAGGCGGTTTCGTGGCGGCCAACGGATTTGAGGAGTCCGTGAAGTTCGGCGTAGTCGGCGCGACAGCGCACCCGCAGGTAGACCAGACCAAGATAGTCCACAGCAAAGGGGCATACGCCGCCACGGCGGCGCAGGCGATAAACTATGCGTCGTGCCACGATGACCCATGTCTGCTGGACAAGCTGAAAGCCGTGCGCCCGGAGGCCACGACCGATGAGCTGATACGTATGGACAAGCTCGCGCAGACCATAGTGTTCACATCGCAGGGCGTGCCGTTCATCTTCGCAGGGGAGGAGATACTGCGAGACAAGAAGGGTGTGCATAACTCGTACCAGTCGCCCGACTCGGTAAACGCCATAGACTGGCACAACAAGAAGGTTTACTCCGATGTGTTCGCCTACAATCAGGGTCTTATCGCCATGCGTAAGGCTCATCCCGCTTTCCGCATGAGCGACGCGGAGATGATAGCGGAGAGCATACGATTTGCCGACGGCGCACCCGCCAACACCGTGATGTTCACCATCGACGGCAGTGCGGCGGGCGACGAGTGGAGCGAGATACGTGTGATATACAACGGGGACAGCCTCCCGCTCACCACCCGCATTGACGGAACATGGGAGAAAGCCTGCTTCGACGGGAAAATCGGCCTTGACGGCCTCGGCAGCGTCACGGGCGAAATCACAGTGCCTGCCACATCGGCGGCCGTGCTGTTCAGAAAGTGAAGAGTGACTCACAACAAAAACTCAGTAATATGAAAAAAATCGCGTTAGCCCTGTTGGCCGTGCTTGCAGTTTTCCCGTGCCTTGCGCAGGAAAAGAAGCAGATGGAAGCATACGTCATAGGGTTTTACAATCTTGAAAATCTGTTCGACACAATCGATGACCCCGACAGGAACGACGAACAGTTCCTGCCCGGCGGCGACTACGGATGGAGCGCTCTCAAATATGAAAGCAAGCTCTCGAAACTCGCATACGCCATAAGCCGGATGCCGCGCAACCTCGCCATACTCGGTGTGGCGGAGGCGGAAAATATAGGTGTGCTTGAAGACCTTGTGCTACAGGACGAGATTGCCGACCGCAGTTTCAAGCCCATACTCGTGGAGGGGAACGACGCGCGCGGTATCGATGTGGGCTTAATATATAACCCTCGCTATTTTATCCCGACCAATGTCACCTCGACACGCATACGCACCGAGGGCGACGAGAGTTTCCGCACACGCGACCAGCTCTGTGTGACGGGGCTGTTGGCCGGGGAGGAGATAAGCATCGTAGTGCTGCACTGGCCTTCACGAGGCGGCGGGGAGAAACGCTCCGCTCCGCGCAGACGCGATGCCGCATTGACTACAAAGGCGATATGCGATTCGCTGTACGCACTCAACCCGCAGGCCAAGATTGTCGTTATGGGCGACCTCAATGATGACCCGGTAGACGACAGCGTGGTCAAGCATCTCGGCGCGAAAAACAAAAAGGAGGAGACACAGCCGGGACAGTTGTACAACCCATGCTATACCCTGTATAAGAAAGGTATAGGCTCGCTCGGCTATCAGGACGAGTGGAATCTGTTTGACCAGGTCATGGTGTCGCACGCCCTGATTGACGAGAGCATCGGAGGGTTGCATTACTGGAAATCGGAGATATTCAACCGCAGTTTTCTCAAACAGCAGGAAGGGCGGTATAAGGGATACCCGCTGCGTACCCATTCCAGTGGTGTGTGGACTAACGGTTACAGCGACCACTTCCCGAGCCTTATCTGGGTAGTCCGAGAGGTGAAAGGGGACAAGTAGGTCAGTCTTACATATTGTAGAGGTAAAAGAGGTTTGTAAAAATAGGTGTTTGCCGCCGTGTGTCACGTGATGTGACGCACGGCGGTTTTGTTTTGACGGTGTGTCATAATTGCAAACTGCTGCGTTATTATCGGGATTCGGGCTAAGTCATTTACTAAAGTAAACTCCTGTCGCCCTCACCCTCAATGCCTTGCATTTTATCAATTCTAACACACCTTAGGGGTTGCGCCAAAATTTACCATTTTGACACAGCCCCTTTTGTTTTGGGACAGGAGACAATGCCTTTTCCTCCAGCCCGTTTCATTCTTCCCGTGCAGTTATGTGGCTGTTTGACGCTGATTATTCCGCGTCCCTGCCGACAGTGAAGTTGATGGGTACTGTGGCGCACGGGACGCTTATCTGACCTACCGTTATGTAAGGTTTCATCTTGATTTTCAGTTCGGAGGGCGTTTTGCCTCGGCCTATCACGTTCATGGCCAGCCGTTTCACCGCCTCGGCGGCGCGGTTGTCGCCAAGCAGCGTGAGGTCGGCGGTGAGGCGCAAGGGGAGCACTTCCGTGTCGCCGCCGTCAACGGAGAACGGTTCGCGGCTGCCCCCGGCGGCGCACTCCATGCTGTCAATGAAGACGGTGTAGCTCACGCTGTCTATTGCCGCCGTACGTTCGCCGAGATTATGTACATTGAGGTTGATGTTGAACGATATGGGCAGCGGTTCGCCGTCCGGAGAAGAGAGAGCTTCGCCGAGCATGGCTGCTTTCAGCAGGTTCATGCCCCCGGAGAGGTCTATCCCCGAGATGTTCAGGTCGGAGATGGAGTGCAGGCTGTACTCGCATCGTGCGAGCGCACGCGCATCGGTTATCTGTCTTGTTATGCCGCATCCGCTGAACGTGAACGCGGCGGCGAGCAGGATTATGGCTGTATATCGTTTCATAATTAAACTGTTACATTTTAAGGTAAAAGTCGCGTGTGAGCGCGATGTATTCTTCTGTGTATATGCCCGGCGCGAGTTCTATGGTCAGGGTGTCCGCCGCTACTGGGGGAGCGGCGTGCATGGCGAAAGTGAGCAGCACGCGCTTCGCGCCTGCGGCCGGGGTAGGGTGGACGAGAGTCTGACGCACCGGACATAAGCCGTATGTGCGGGCGATGCCTATGAATGTCTCGCCTTCATTGACAGGCAGTACCGTGCTGAAACAGCCGTCGGGCGTGAGCATACCGGCAACGCACCGCGCCAAGTCAGAGAAAGGCAGCGAGTCGTTGTGCCGCGCTGTGGAGCGGCGGCTGTCGGGACATTTCAGCGACGCGGTGAAATAGGGCGGGTTGCAAAGTATGTGACCGTATGGCTCACTGGGGCGGAACTGCTGCAACGCGGTGCGGTAGACCGCGATACGTTCCGCGAACGGCGATGCGGCTATGTTTTCTGCGGCCTGAGCGGCGGCCTCACCGTCAATCTCTACCGCATCGATGCGGACGGCGGGGGCGGTGCGCTGCGCACACATGAGGGCGATTAGCCCTGTGCCTGTGCCAATGTCGAGCAGGCGGCTGCTGCCGGAGAGGTCGGCCCACGCGCCGAGCAGCACTCCGTCTGTACCCACTTTCATGGCACAGCGTTCCTGACGGACGGTGAACTGCTTGAAACGGAACGTGTTACCCATCACCTCTTTTTTGAAAAGAACTCCCTTATTATGGCTGCGCATTCATCTTCAAGTACGCCGCCTGTAATCTTCGTTTTTGGGTGCATTGCCGCCGGGGCAAGGCGGGTGTAGCCACGCTTGGGGTCATGTGCGCCATAGACCACGCGCTCCAGCTGCGCCCAGCCGAGCGCACCCGCGCACATGGCGCACGGTTCGAGCGTCACGTAGAGAGTGCAGCCGGTAAGATATTTGCCGCCAAGGGTGTTTGCCGCTGCGGTAATGGCCTGCATCTCGGCGTGGGCCGTCACGTCGTTGAGCGTCTCCGTGAGGTTGTGCGCCCGCGCAATGATGCGCCCGCCCCAAGCGACAACCGCCCCTACGGGTATCTCTCCCGCCTCGGCGGCAGCCTGCGCCTCGGCAAGTGCCTGTCTCATGAAGTATGTGTCGTCCATATAGGGGCAAAGGTAGCTTAATTTTGCGACATCCGCAACGCGGGTGTGCGGCGCGGGCGGCGGCATAGGCATTTGTACGGCGGCGGGTGACCTGGATGGATACGTGGGGTTAGGGAGGGGTTTCGGAGCGCCTTCGGAGGAGCTTCGGCGAGAGTACGTGTTTTTAACCTGTTTTTAGAAATAGGGAGACGTGAAAAAACGCCCCGCACGGATACGTATATCAATAAAAACCACTAATTTTGTCTCATCTTCCGGCTT
>JADIMV010000008.1 GCA_017694515.1 Candidatus Aphodosoma intestinipullorum | reverse complement strand
GCGGAGATGTTGCCCCGGATGTCAACGTCCTCGCCGACGTAGGTCAGTATGGCGGACTCGGCGGCCTTGATTATCGACTTGGCGAATGGGTCGTTCGGCTTGTCGAAGATGATGGAGAAGGAGACTTTGTTGCCGCTGATGCGGATGTCGTCCTCTACCATGCCTGATGATACGATGTCTTTCCCTGTGCCGGGGTAGCGGACGTGGGAGAGGGCATCGAGAATGAGTTTAGGATAGATTGCCATGATGGTTATGTGATTATTCAGTTAGTTGTTGCTATGGTTGCGGCGGGTGAGCCGCAGTGCAAAGTTACGAAAAGGCGGGCGCATGGGCAAGGGGCTGATGAGGATGAGGGTGTGCGGCTGTTGCCTGTGTATGCGGGCGTGACCGGGCGAAGTTTCCGTTAGGGGAGAATAGGGAGAGGGTAGGGCGAACCTACGTGTTTCGGTGGGGAGGAGAGGGGGAGAGGATGAGGTGAGGATGCGGTGCGGCTTCGGAGGAGCTTCGGTGGGGTTTCGGCGAGAGTGCGCGTTTTTAACTTTAATTTGTATATTGGATATGGAGAGGGGCGGGTATGTTTCGGGAGTGCAGGGTTGCCGTCGGGGGAGGGGCGATGCGGGGTGTTGTACGGATGGAAAATAATGCGTACCTTTGCAGAGAGATATGTGATGCAGCATTGGCGTAATTGGTAGCCGCGCCAGACTTAGGATCTGGTGGAGTGATCCGTGGGGGTTCGAGTCCCTTATGCTGCACAACTTACTGATTATCAACGGTTTGCGGTGTGTTAAAATTCGAGCCGTTACAAAATTGTAACAAAATCGTCACAAAACCGTTCGCAGGCTGTTTTTATTGGGTGGGATATTCTGTTTCGCCTAATAAAAAAATGTCTGAGGGTCTGAATCTGCTGCTGAGGAATTACCCGCCGGTGCTGCACGACAAGCCCGGCAATACTTACCTTGAATACTACACGGGAGGGGAGAGGCATATAATGCGCCTTAATGCCCACAAGAAGAGGCTTTCACAGAGGGAGTTCGCCGCGCTGGTGCGCAGGCTGACGGCACAAATCAGGGCTGATAATGAGAGGCTGTCCGCGATGGAGAGGGAGCGGATAGGCGATATGCTGCGCACATGGTGTGCCGAAAAGACGAAGGAGCTGCGCCCGGACACGATGAGGAGCTACAGTTCGTTCGCCTCGATTTTCGGGTTGAAACACATTGAAAGAGTTTCAAGTTTCTGCCGCATTCCCTCCCTTGACAGCATGACACAAAAAAGCCCGGCTCAATCCAAAGCCGGGCGCAGCGTAATTCGCAGTATTGTCAGAACAGGTCGGAGTGAGTGCCGGTGCGTACAAGCCGCAGTATCTTCACCTCCTCATCATCCTCTTTCATATAGATAAGCAACCAGTCCGGGCGTATGTGGCACTCGCGGCACTTACTGTAGTTGTTCACCAGCGCATGGTCCTTATGCTTTGCGGGAAGCGGCGTATCCTCTGCCAGCATACGTATCACAGTGTCCAGCTCCTTTTCCGGAAGACTCCGCTTGCGTGCCAGCTTGAGGTCGCTCTTGTACTGGCTTGAGACCACGATTTTCCTCATAGCTCCTCCATCGCCGCCTTGTACTCCTCGAACGAGCCGTACTCCGTCCCGCCTCCGCTCTCCAACTCCTCAATAGCCTTATCCGTAAGCTCCTTGCCTGTCGGCCTGATGATGCCTATCGACTTCAGAAAGTCCCTCACGTCATCGCCGCACCGTTTCAGGTTAATCTTCACGTCCGAGATGTTGCCCCGCCAGTCTTTCTCCACCGTAATGCCGGGGTATGATATTCCGTTTATGCGTGCCATAGTTCTTAGTGTTAATGGTTTATACTTTCGAGAGCAAAGATAATGCATATTGTCCGGAAAAACAAGCGGGCGTTTCCTGGTATGACAACCTTTTTATTGCCTGTTGTATAAGTGTATAATAAAACTGTACGGTCTGTGGTATTGTGAGATGCCACAGGCCGTCGGTATTGATTGCAGTGCAGAGGGGTGTCTGTCAGACGGTTTGCTCTATGTTCCAGACGAAGGCTCGTACGCCTACTTCCTCGTTGCGCATATCGAGACGGCGGACGTAGGAGAGGAGTTCCGGCACGCGGTCATCGTCGATGACGGTCATGACGGCGGAGTTCATCTCCGGCCATGTGTGAGTGCCGCGACGCGGTTCGCCTCCGTTCGTGCCGCGCCCCTGCACCTGTTCGAAGAATGTGAAGCCTGATATGTTGAGCGCATCAAGCATGTATTCGACACGCTCGGTGTTGGCCTGATTGAATACTATGAATACTGATTTCATGACAGTTACTGTTTAGGTTGATTCTGGTTGTTGCTCTTGTCAAGGTTGTCCGCTATTCGCATGAAGACGAAGTTCTTGCGGTTCTTTTCCTCTTTGTCCCTTTCGCCGTGGCGTGACATGACGGCATACAGCACTGGCACGACTATCAGCGTAATCAATGTGGAGACAAGCAGGCCGCCGATTACGACTATGCCCATCGGTATCCACATCTCGGAGCCTTCAGATGTGCTCAATGCCATCGGCAGCATACCGAGAAGGGTGGTGAACGCTGTCATCAGCACGGGGCGCAGACGGGACTGGCCGGAGAGGGCTATGGCTTCGTTCAGCTCATAGCCACGGTCGCGCATGAGGTTGATGTAGTCCACAAGGACGATACCGTTTTTCACCACGATACCCACGAGGAGTATACAGCCGAGTGCGCCTATCATGTCGAGTGAGGTGTCAGTGATGTAGAGCGCCCATATAACACCGGGGAGAGCGAATATGACAGAGACCATTATGATGGCGGGCTTGGAGAACGACTCGAACTGCGAGGCCATCACGATGTAGACGAGGATGATGATGAGAGCCATCAGCACGCCCATGTCTCCGAACGTTTCCTGCTGGTCTTCGTATGTTCCTCCGAGGTCGATGTTAACGCCGAGCGGTATGTCGTAGTTGTCCACGACAGCCTGAAGTCCTGTGGCGAGTTCGCCGAGAGAGGTGTTTACCGGCGTTACGGAGATGGTCACTATACGCTGGCGGCTCTTGCGCTTGATTTCCGGAGGACACCAGTACTCCTTGACTTCCGCCAGTTCCTTGAGCTTGACCTTGCTGCCTGTGGGGGTCATCAGGGTCAGCTCCTCAATGTCGGTTATGCTGTTGCGGGCTTCCTCCTCGAGGCGGACAACAATGTCATACTCTTCGCCTTCCTCCTTGAGGTAGCCCGCGTTCATGCCGTTCACGCGGTTGCGGACATAGACGGCGCAGGTCGCAGCATCGAGTCCGTGGCGGGCGAGTTTTTCTTTGTCGAATACGACTTGCAGTTCGGCACGGTCCTCCTCACGGTCAATGTGAATGTCACGCGCACCCGGCACGAACTGGAACTGGTATTTCAAATCCTGCGCCACTCTGTTTGTCACATCGAAGTCATAGCCGTATATCTCTACGTCCACACTGTTAGTCCCCATGCCGCCCATGCCGGAGGATGTGGACACCTGATAGTTTATGACTTCGGGCATATTGTCGAGTTCCTTACGTATAAGTTCCGCAATCTCGAAGATGGTGCGCTCGCGCTCATACTTTTTCAGGCAGCGCACGGTCATCTCGATTTTGTTGTTGTTCGTATTGGAGAACATGGAAGACATACCGGCCTCGTCGTCCGAACCTGTGGACGAGGAGATGAGCCGAGTCTCAGGGGCTACGCGGTAAATCATGTCCTCAATCTTGCGGGCTATGCGTGAGGTTTCCTCTATGCGAGTGCCGCGCTGAAGCTCGATGGTCAGTGACATACGCCCGTTGTCGGACTCGGCCATGAAGTCCGTGCCGATCTGTCCGGTCAGGACGGGTATGAACGACACGGCGAGGAACGCCACGAGGAAAAGACCTGTGTAGAGC
>JADIMV010000067.1 GCA_017694515.1 Candidatus Aphodosoma intestinipullorum | reverse complement strand
GGGTTATAGCCCAAGAACTCCACGGGGTCTTCCCCCAGTGCGGAAGTATATTCGGCCAGTGCGTCCTCCTTGCTTATATACTTCACCTCTTTCGTATATTCGGCCGCTGAAATGTATCTCTGGAGGCGGTTGAGGTCTTCTGTGCTTATGTCGTCTTTCAGTACTACGGATACGGATATGTTCTCCTTTGTCTGGTTTGTGAATTGGCCTGCCGCTATTATGAGCATGGTAATCAGACCTAACATGAACAGCACGAGGGCTATGCTGACCGTCGATGTGAAATGCAGGCTGAAAAACGAATCCTTCTTTGGTTTGGGTTGATAGTTTGCCATGGCAAAAATCAGAAACTCTATTGGTTTTCACTTTTGTATGGATAGCGGTGTGTTGCCGAGCCTGTTATTCCGACAGGGAGATGCCCCATAGTCCGGTTGCCTGTCCGCTTGAACGTTCTCTGCACGGCATACCGCTCCATATAATAATGCGAAGTTACATAAAATAGGCATAGCGGACTATATAAAAATGCATATTTCTGTTGAAATATTGTTTGCTGTGCCGCGTCTTGCTGCCCGCCGTCGCTATCCTCCGTGCCTTTTATTCACTGTACAGCCGCACACATCCACGCTCTCCGAAAAGCATACTGCGTTTCAGATACACACTCCTGTCGGTTGCTCATCGGTCTGTTTAACTCTATGATACACAAGACTCTCCCTTACCATCTATCAAGCATTCAGCTATCTCTTAGCCATCCTCAACCAAGCGAAACGCTGATATCGTGCATTATGCGCACTAATTGTGCGGAAAGTAAAACCCTGTCGTCAGGATGGTCGAAACACACATCGGCTTTTCTCCGGCGTGGCCTGCGGCACACTGATGCCGTTCACGCCATTTCCGTGTCTTCCATCCATGCCCTTGACGAGGCGTCGCTCGGCATACGCCAGTCGCCGCGCGGTGATAGGCACACGGAGCCGACTTTGGGTGCGTCGGGCATACAGTTGCGCTTGAACTGCTGGCTGAAAAACCGCCTGATGAAAGTCTTAAGCCATTTGTCGATGGTCTCTTTGTCGAATATGTCCTTGAACGCGATTTCCGCCATATATTTTATCTTCGATGGAGCGAAGCCGTAACGCAATGTATAGAAAAGGAAAAAGTCGTGCAGGTCATACGGCCCTACCAGGTCTTCCGTCTTCTGCGATATGTTGCCGTCAGCGTCGGCGGGCAGAAGCTCCGGGCTTACCGGAGTGTCAATCACATCGAGGAGTATCTCCCTGACGCTGCTGTCCACCTCGTTCTCGGCCACATATCTCACCATATACCTCACGAGGGTCTTAGGGATGCTGGCGTTGACCCCGTACATGCTCATGTGGTCGCCGTTGTAGGTTGCCCATCCGAGGGCGAGTTCGGAGAGGTCGCCTGTGCCGATGACCATTCCTCCTGTCTGGTTGGCCACGTCCATGAGTATCTGTGTGCGTTCGCGTGCCTGTGTGTTCTCGTATGTCACATCGTGGATATCGGGGTTGTGGCATATATCCCTGAAATGCTGGTCGCACGCCTCCCGAATAGATATTTCGCGGAATGTACATCCGAGCCTCTTGATCATCTCCACGGCGTTGTTATACGTGCGGTCTGTAGTGCCGTATCCGGGCATGGTTATGCCAGTCACAGCCGATTTCGGGAGACCGAGCAGGGCGCAGGTCTTCACGCAGACGAGCAGGGCGAGCGTAGAGTCGAGACCTCCCGAAATGCCTACTACCATGCTTTTCACGCCCGTGTGGTGCAGGCGTGTGGCGAGTGCCCCGGCCTGTATGTTGAAAATCTCACCGCACACTGAACGCATATCATCCTCTTTCGGGATGAAAGGGTAGGGGTCGATGTACCTGTGCAGCTCATTGAAGCGAGGCATCTCATAGTCCAACGTCACATATCTGAACCTGTCGCAGACACATCCGCACCCGAACGTGCTGGTTTTCCGTCGTTCGGCGGCTATCCTGTTGACATCTATGTCGTTGATGATTAACTGTTCTTTCAGAGAAAAACGTTCGCTGTGTCCGATGATAGTGCCGTTTTCGGCAATAAACCCTTTGCCCGCGTAAACGAGGTCAGTGGAGGACTCCCCGAAGCCGGCCGACGCATAGACATATCCGGCGATGCACCGTGCCGACTGTTGCGAGACAAGCTGCCTGAGATACGCGTCCTTGCCAATCAGTTCATTGCTTGCCGAAAGGTTGAACACAATCTGTGCCCCGGCCATGGCAGCCTCACAGCTTGGCGGTATAGTTACCCACAGGTCTTCGCATATCTCGGTCGAGAAGGAGAACTGCCCGCAGCAGATGATTATGTCTTTTCCGAACGGCACTGTCTGGCCGCACAGCGCGGTGTGCGCACATGGGGCTTCATCGGCGGGTGAGAACCATCGCCTCTCGTAGAACTCATTGTGGTTGGGCAGATGGCTCTTGGGGCAAAGTGCGGCGAGCGTGCCTTTATAAAGTATCGCCGCACAGTTGAACAGTTTCCCCATCACCTGCACAGGCAGACCGACGATGGAGATTATATTCAGGTTGGCTGTCGAGGAGAGTATGTCGCTGAGAGCCTCCTCGGCCTGGCTGATGAGCAATGTGCTGTTGAACAGGTCTCCGCAAGTGTATCCCGTGACAGACAACTCCGGAAAGCATACAATCTGTACGCCGTTAGAATCGGCCTCGTTGATGAGATCTTCGATGTGCGATGCGTTGAACTGGCAGTCGGCGACTTTCACATTGGGTATTGCCGCCGCCACTTTTATGAACCCGTAGTTGTCTGTTTTCATTTTGTCTATGTATTAAAATGTTATCCCCATAAGCGTCAGAATCACCCCCGTTACGCAGAGCAGTATCAGGACAGAGCCGATTACCTTATTGATAGTCCAGATGGTGTTCAGGCTGAACCGGCTTCTCAGTTTTCCGACGAGCAGTGTCAGCGAGAACCACCACATAAGCGCACCGAGCATAATCGAGAAGAAGCCGACTACGCTGTTAACCATATCCTCCATGCTCTCTCCTTGAATGACGAAATTGAAATGGGCGAAAAGTCCTATGAAGAGGAATATGATGAGCGGATTGCTGAAACAGAGGGCAAACGATGTGACAAAATCCCTCATGTATGTGTTTTTGGCGGACGACTGTCCACTGTTGGAAATGTGCGCCACCGGCCTGCTCCTGAATATGTGTATCTCGAAAAGGCAGATGATGACGCATCCCAGTATCTGTATGAGTGTACGGTTGGAGTTGATTACAGGCATGATGAAACTCATGCCGAATCCGGTGATTATGGCGTAGATAAGGTCAGACACAGTAGCTCCGAGTCCTGTGAAAAAGCCGTGGGCGCGCCCCCTGCTGAGGGTACGCTGTATGCACAGCACCCCGACCGGGCCAAGCGGTGCGGAGACGCAAATCCCAATCAATATACCACTTAATACGGTGTCAAGCATCGGTCTCTCTCACATAATCGATGACAGCATCGGTCATGTCGGGGGCGAACCACCTCACGCTGTCATCTTTCTTGAACCATGTAATCTGTTTCTTGGCGTACTTCCTCGTGTTCTGCTGTATCTTCCCAACCGCGAAGTCCAGTGTGCAACTGCCGTCGAAATAATCGAACAATTCCTTGTAGCCTACGGTGTTGAGCGCATTGAGATGACGGTACGCATAGTATCTGCGCGCTTCGTCTTCCAGACCCTGTTCCATCATTTTAAGCACACGGGCGTTAATCCTGTCATAGAGAGCCTCACGTTCAAGCGTCAGTCCTATCTTCACTATGCGGAACGGGCGACGCTTCACGCTGTTTGTCCTCAGGCTGGAGAATGTTCCGCCTGTCATGATGCAGACTTCAATGGCGTGCATCATCCGCTTGGCGTTCTTCAGATCAACCTCCATGTAGTGCTGAGGGTCAAGCATCCGCAGCCTGCGCCTGATGCCTTCGATACCCTCGTCCTCGTAGAGCCGTCGCACTTCTTCGCGCACCTCGGAATCAACCGCAGGGATGTCATCAATTCCACGGCAGACAGCATCAACATAGAGCATAGAACCTCCGACCATCAGTGCGTTTCCGTAGAGGGCTATCTCATTTTCTATGACCGGCAGCGCGTCAAGTTCGTACTGCCCGGCACTGTAATGGTCAAAGATGGACTTCGTGCCTATGAAATAGTGCTTCACTGCGGCAAGCTGTCTCTCGTCAGGCGATGCAGTGCCGATCTTAAGCTCTCGGAATATCTGCCGTGAATCGCATGAAATCACTGCACAGCCGAGAGCGTGCGCCACGTGTATGCCCAATTCGGTCTTGCCTACGCCCGTAGGCCCCAATATGACATACAGTGTGTTCAAAATCAGTATAGTTCGTTTACGTCGTCGATGGAGACATCGCCGAAGCCCTCTTCGTCGAGTTCGTCCATGTCAAAATCCGAGTCCCCGTAAAATTCGGAGTCGTAGCTGCCCGCTTTGTCCTGTGCGCTGTTTCCCAGCAGAGCGGTCTCGTCCACAAGCTGTACGGGAGAATTTCCTTCTGATTTCGTGCAGACCGGAGCGGCGTTGTGCCCTGGCTTGACCTCCTTCAGCTCGATGAAGAACGAACGGTCAGCCACATTGTCAAACGTGTATAGCAGACGGTCGCCCTTGTCGTGGATAAACTCGTCGATGTGCGTGTCTTCCATGAGATAGAGGTCTTCATCGGCACTTGTATCCATCTCTATCAGAGTTATTTCCTGCTTCTTTTCCCAACGGTCTGAGCATACGAAGAACGATGTTATCTGGTCTTTTGTATATTTGACCGAATCAAGGATGAGGTTGTGCATATCGAGGAAAGTCGCATCGGAGTTTATTTCCAGTTCCCTGTAAAAGTTGTCAACCTCATCTGACAGCAAAACAAATCTGTATATCATAACATTCAGGTTTAATTTGAGTTCAAAAATAGTATTTTTTTTCTGTCGGGACAATAGTGCCGGACACAATTATCACATAAAACGTCATAGCCGGCGAATAGCAAAAAAGCGGGCATTGTAATGCCCGCTCATGTCAGCGTATGAATGTGTGTGCTGTTACTCTACGGCAGAGAGTATATCTTCCAGCTTGTGTATGGTTTCCAGAAACCCCTTGTCGGTGTCCATCTGGTTTTTGACGTTCTTACAGGCATAGAGAACTGTCGTGTGATCGCGGTTGCCTATGGCAGACCCTATGGTCGAGAGCGCGATATTGGTGTGTGTACGCGCGAGGTACATCACTATCTGGCGAGGCTCGACTATGCGCCTTTCGCGGCTTTTGGAATTGAGCGCATCAACCGGAAGCGAGTAGTATTCGCATACCACATCGCGTATCTTTTCCAGTGTCAGCTGTTTCTTCTCCTGCGCGGGAGTTACGTTGCCCACAATCTTTTTTGCGAGATTGAGGTCTATCGGCGTATCCATCAGTGTGGAATGCGCAAGGAGCGATATGAGTACTCCCTCCATATTGCGTATGTTGTCCGACACGTGTTCGGCTACATACTCTACGACATCGGCGGGAATGTCAAGCCCGTCGTTGTATATCTTGTTTTGCAGGATTGCACGGCGCAAGTTGAGGTCCGGTTTCTCAATCTCTACCTGAAGTCCCCACTTGAAACGTGTGATGAGGCGTTCCTCCATGCCCTCAAGCATATTC
>JADIMV010000066.1 GCA_017694515.1 Candidatus Aphodosoma intestinipullorum | reverse complement strand
TAAAACACACTAAATCCAAAATAAAGTTCGTATCTTTACCACGCTAAAACACACTAAACGGACATGATAATCAGAGATATATGTGCGCATATAAGAAGAAGGTACAACGCCTACGTTTCCAGCCGTTATACCACCATCGCAGGAAAGCAGAAGTTCCACGTCTATTTCTTCACTCTCCTCACCGCAATATCTATATGTCTGGTTAACCTGTTGGACATCAACGGCCCTGGCAGGCCAGTGATACAATACATGGTAGCCGCAGTCCTTGTGGTCAACATTCTCTCCGCCATCCTGTATTTCACAAGAAAAATGCCGCTCAACACTGCATTCTACATCCTTATCCTCACCTCCTTAGTCGAGACCATAGCCGAAATGATTGTACTCTCTTTCTCGCCCACGACATACGGCCTTATGCTCATCATCGGCAACATCGCACTGCTCATCGTCCTCTCCGTACTGCCTGTCATAGCCTACACCTCCGGCCTTGCATACATCGTTGGCGGACTATCCATAGCGACATACATCACCTGCGCACTCATAACAGGCAGCAAGCCCCTGCTTAACTTCATGTTCATCTACATAGCCATATTCCTCTTCATTTCCGCTTTCGGAGAGATGATTGTACGCCAGTATCTGCGCAGCGAAAAAGAGAACCGGCAGATGGCAAGCAACGAAAAGGCCATGCTCGAGTTCTTCAATATGGACAAAGACGAACTGACCACCTTCATACGACTCTCCAAGGCCAAAGGACTCGATATGCACGAGACGGAACAGCTGCTCGACTCCATCGGCCACGGCACAAGGGAACGCCTGATGAACACTCTCTCGCACTATCTTCTCGAAAAGGAAAGTGACAGAGACCGCCTCATCCATGCACTGCCCGAACTGACAGACTCTGAAATAGATATATGCAGGCTGATTGTACAGGGCAAGAAACTCGGAGAGATGAGCCGCCTGCTCGGCAAGTCTCCCAGCAACATCACATGCCAGCGTTCAAACATACGCGCCAAACTGAAACTCTCAAAAGAAGAGAGCCTCAGCGAGGCCATCAGCGCACGCCTTGCCCGCAAATCGACAAAAAAGGCATAGCGGAACTCTCCGCTATGCCTTTATATACTGACCGCCGCATGCCGTCGTGCCTGTCCTATTAGCGCGCTCCTACATTATGCAGATAACACTCTATCGTGTTCTCCATCAGGCACGCTATTGTCATCGGGCCGACACCTCCCGGCACTTTCGTGATATACGAAGTAAGCGGTGCGCACTCGTCGAAATCCACATCGCCGCACAACTTGCCGGTCTCCGGGTCGCGGTTCACGCCGACATCTATCACTACCGCGCCTTCCTTTATCATCTCTTTCTTCACGAACTTAGGTTTCCCGAGTGCCGGCACAAGGATATCGGCCTCTGCACACACCTCGGCGAGGTTCTTCGTGCGGCTGTGCGTGATGGTAACTGTGGCATTCTCGTCCAGCAGCAGTTTCGCCACCGGCAGCCCTACTATATTGCTGCGCCCTATCACCACTGCCTTCTTGCCCGAAATCTCTATGCCCTTGCTCTTTATCAGGCGTATGATGCCCTTCGGCGTACATGGCAATATGCACGGGCGTTTCTGCCACAGAGCCGCCACATTAAGCGGATGGAAACCGTCCACATCCTTATCCTTGGCTATTGTCTCTATGACCTTATTCTCATCTATGTGCTTCGGCAGCGGCAACTGAACCAATATACCGTCCACTGTCTTGTCCTCGTTCAACCCGTGTATGAGGCTGAGAAGCTCCTCCTCAGTTGTCTTGTCACTCAGGGTGATAGTGCTGTTCTTTATGCCAACCTCGTCTGCGGCCTTTGTTTTACCGGTCACGTATGACACACTGCCGGGGTCTTCACCGAGCAGCACGACAACAAGGTTAGGCACTCGCCCGTACTCCACAGCATATTTCTTGACCTTCTCCGCCATCTCCTTTTTCATGGCGGCAGAGAGCTCTTTCCCGCTTATTACTTCCATCTTGTATCTATTTTTATTGTTCAATTTAATCTCTACGATAACTCTTCGCCCCCGCACTCGAGCTTTCAGTTCAGCGGCCTATCTTATGGCCTGCCAGCCTATATCCGTCCTGTGGAACAGGTTCTCGCACTTTATCTTGGCAATCTCCTCATTGGCTTTCTCCCGTGCCTCCTTGAGCGTGTCGGCCATCACCGTCACGAACAGCACACGCCCGCCGTTGGTCACAAGGTGGCCATCTTTCCTTGCCGTACCCATGTGATAAACAGTGCCATCCACAGAGTCTACACCCTCTATCTCAAAACCCTTCTGGTAGTCGCCGGGATAGCCTTTCGATGCGAGCACTATGCCCATCGCCGCACGCTTGTCCCACTCGAGCGTCACATTCCTGCCTTCAATGACACTCATGAACACATCCGCTATGTCCGATTTCAGCCTCGGCAGCACCACCTCAGTCTCCGGGTCGCCGAACCTCGCGTTGAACTCTATGACCTTTATCCCTTTCGGGGTTTTCATCAGTCCGCCGTACAGCACTCCCTTGAACGGACAGCCCTCGGCAATCATGGCGTTCGCCGTCGCGCACATTATATGATTGTATGCATACTCCTCATCCTCCTTCGTGATGAATGGCAGCGGTGAATACGCGCCCATGCCGCCCGTGTTAGGACCTTTGTCGCCGTCATACGCACGCTTATGGTCCTGAACCGTAACCATCGGGAACACCTTGTCGTTTGACACGAAGCACATGAACGAGAACTCCGGCCCGGTCAGACACTCTTCCACGACCACTTTCCCGTGTCCGAACTTGTCATTGAGCAGCATATCCCTCAATGCCCCCTCGGCCTCGTCCATAGTCTCCGCTATGACAACACCCTTGCCCGCCGCCAGTCCGTCATATTTCAGCACTATCGGCAGACCCTGCTCTTTCACATAGTCCATAGCGGCCTGATAATCACTGAATACTTCGTATGCCGCCGTCGGTATGCCGTGCTTCTTCATCAGGTTCTTGGCAAACTCCTTGGAACTCTCTATCCGTGTTGCCGCCCTTGTCGGGCCGAATATCTTCAGCCCCTCTTCCTGAAAACGGTCTACAATCCCCGCCGCCAGAGCCGCCTCCGGCCCTACCACTGTCAGGTCAACAGACCTCTCCTTAGCGAATGCGAGCAACGCCTCTACATCCGTATCTTTAATGGCCACGCACTCGGCCTGCTCCGCTATACCGGCATTGCCCGGCGCGGCATATATCTTGCTCACTCGCTTGGAACGGCTCAGCGCATCCACTATGGCGTGTTCCCTGCCGCCGCCGCCAACAACGAGTACAGTCATTTCCTTCACAGCCTCTATCTCAGTTCCCTTCAGCACAGCGGAAAAGTCCGCCATCTCTCCGGTTACCTCATGCCTCGTTTTGTTCACTATTATCCCCATAGTCAACCCTCACTCAATGCTTGAAATGTCTCTTGCCTGTAAACATCATAGCGATGCCGCACTCATTCGCTTTCCTGATAGAGTCCTCGTCACGCACGCTCCCGCCGGGCTGCACTATCGCCGTCACACCCATCTCATGCGCCAGCGTCACACAGTCGTCAAACGGGAAGAACGCATCCGATGCCATTATAAGCCCCGTCTTTATTCCGTTCGCATGAGCCTGTTTGAGAGCCAGCTCCGCCGACCCTATGCGGTTCATCTGACCCGCGCCCACGCCGAGCGTCCTGCCGTCCTTGACAACGACTATCGCATTGGACTTCACGTGTTTCACTATCCTCTGTCCGAAATTCATGTCCTCAATCTCAGCCGCCGTTGGCCTCTTTTCAGTCACGCACATATCGGCGGTCACATCCACCGGTGCAACGTCCTGGTTCTGAGCCAGCATACCGCCGTTCACGCTCACATACTGCATCGGGCTGCCCTCCTGTCTCCTCATGTCTACCTCGATGAGGCGCAGGTTCTTCTTCGCCGTCAGCACTTCGAGAGCCTCATCAGTGAAATGCGGAGCCATGATGATTTCAAGGAATATCGGCTTCATCAGCAACGCAACCTCTTTCGTCACCTCCCGGTTCGTCGCCACTATGCCGCCGAAAATGCTCACAGTGTCAGCCTCGTATGCCTTTGTCCACGCCTCCACGACATCCTTGCCTACAGCCGCCCCGCACGGGTTCATGTGCTTCAGTCCCACACAGAAAGGCGCATCGAACTCCCTCACTATGTTAAGCGCGGCGTTCGCATCCTGTATATTATTGTAGCTCAACTCTTTCCCATGTAACTGCTTGGCGAATGCCAGCGAGTAGCCGACCGGCTCCGACTGACGGTAGAACTTCGCGCTCTGGTGCGGGTTCTCGCCGTACCGAAGTCCCTGCACGAGGTCATACTCGAGGAAGAGCTTCTCGTTCAACCCCGCCTTCTCCCTCATGAACTGCGCTATGCACATATCGTACTCCGCAGTGTGCGTATATGCTTTTGCGCTCAGTTTCAGGCGCGTATCTGGAGTAGTATTGCCGTTAGCCTTAATCTCCTCTATGATTTTGTCATAATCCGCCGGGTCGCACACCACGGTGACGTCCCTATAGTTCTTCGCTGCGCTGCGGAGCATTGACGGCCCGCCTATATCTATGTTCTCTATCGCGTCCTCCATCGTCACACCCTCTTTCGCTATGGTCTGACGGAACGGGTAGAGGTTCACGCAAACCATGTCTATGAACTCTATACCGTTATCTTTCAACGCTTTCAGATGGCTTTCGTCATCCCGTCTCGCCAACAGTCCGCCGTGTACTTTCGGGTGCAGGGTCTTCACCCGCCCGTCACATATCTCCGGGAAACCGGTCACATCGCTTATGTTGATAACGTCAATTCCGCTCTCCCGCAACAGCTTCATCGTGCCGCCCGTGGCTATTATCTCCCACCCGAGCGATTTGAGGCTGCTCACGAAACCGACAAGACCCGTCTTGTCGCTGACACTTACTAATGCTCTCATCTGTATATGTTTATCTGTTTTGTTTGCTTATACCTTTCACTTGCCGCCACTCCAGCTGCATACCCACCGTCATTCACTGCCGGGATACAGTCGGAAACTGACGTTTTAATATTCTTTCACAGCACTCGACGCTCCACAAAATACACAGTGCGCCTTTCGCACCGCTATTTTCGGCCACAGATTTCAGTCAGCCAACAGCTTCAGTATCAGACTACCTAAGTAGTCTCCCGTTAGCTTTCAGCTATCTCCCAGCCATCCTCTCCTTAGCGTCTCGCTATATTCTCGTCTTTTTTCGTCAAAAAGTGCGCAATGCGCAACCCGTATCAGAAAAAAGTATTACATTCCCGCGCCATCGCCGCACACCCACTGTCGGTATCTGCCGCGCCGTCCACGCCTTACGGTTCAGACGTTCTCCGGCAACCCCTTGATGAACTCCTCCAACGCCCACGGATAGAGTTTGTGCTCCACCTCGTGTATGCGCCGTTCCACCTCGTCCCGGTCATTGCCGTAATACTCGAATGCGCTCTGTGCCACTATCGTGCCGCCGTCTATCGTGTTGTCTATCAGATGGACTGTCACGCCGAACACTTTCACTCCGAACGCGAACGCATCGTCTATCGCGTGCGCCCCCTTGAACGACGGCAGTAATGCGGGGTGTATGTTCAGTATCCGTCCGCCGTACCGTCCCAACAGCGTCTCGCCCACTATCCGCATATATCCGGCGAGGCACACAAGCTCTGCACCTGCGGACTCTAACCGCCCGCATATCTCGCGCTCGAAACTCGCCTTGTCGGGATAATCCTTTGCGCAGAAGACAAATGTCGGTACTCCGTGGTTCTGCGCCCGTTCTATGACCTTTGCGCCAGCCTTGTCGCACACCATCAGCACGACCTCTCCATTCACATCGCCGCGTTCGCACGCCCGCACCAGAGCCTCGAAATTAGTCCCGCTGCCCGATGCGAATATGGCTATCTTCCGCTTCATCATCTGATGACTACGCCCTCCTTGTCGGTCACACGTCCTATCACCTGCGCCTTCTCGCCGTGCTTCGCGAGTATATCTATGGCCTTCTGCGCCTCGCTCCCGTCCAAGGCAATCACCATGCCGATGCCCATGTTGTATATGTTGAACATCTCCCTGTGAGCCACTTTGCCGTACTTCTCGAGGAAATGGAACACTGGCAGTATCTCCCAGCTTCCCTCTGTCACCTCAATGCCCTGACCCTCTGAAAGTATGCGCGGAATATTCTCGTCGAAACCTCCGCCCGTGATGTGGCTTATGCCGTGTACATCGCAGTTGCGTATCACGTCGAGCACCTGTTTGACATATATCTTTGTCGGTGTGAGCAGCACCTCGCCCAGCTTTTTCTCTCCATCCAGTTCTGGATATACTTTGTTGAGGTCAAGACCCGCATCAGTCACGATTTTACGCACGAGGCTGTAGCCGTTGGAATGCACGCCGCTTGACGATATGCCGACAAGCACATCGCCCCCCTTCACCTTAGTGCCGTCTATCAGTTTCGACCGCTCAACCACTCCGCAAGTGAAGCCCGCTATGTCATATTCGCCGTCTTCATACATGCCCGGCATCTCGGCAGTCTCGCCGCCCACGAGTGCGCACCCTGCCTGACGGCAACCCTCTGCCACTCCCGCAACGATGCTCTCTATCTTGGCGGGATTGCTGCTGCCCTGTGCCAGATAGTCGAGGAAGAACAGCGGCTCTGCGCCCTGCGCCAGCACATCGTTCACGCACATCGCCACAGCGTCTATGCCTATCGTGTCATGTTTGTCCATGGCAAACGCCAGTTTCAGCTTCGTGCCTACGCCGTCCGTACCGCTGACGAGTATCGGCTCTTTAATGTTGAGCGACGCGAGGTCGAACATTCCCCCGAACGCGCCTATATTGCCAATTACGCCGGGACGCGTCGTCGATGCCACATGCTTTTTTATACGTCTGACGACTTCATAGCCGGCCTCCAGATTGACCCCGGCCTTCTCATAACTCTCTGCCATAAATCGATTATCTGTTGTTTGTAATATACTGAACAATAATGGGCTTCAGAACTTGCCCTCCCTGTACACATCCTCCATGCTGCCATACAGTGCCGTCGGATACCTGCCTGTGAAACAGGCCGTGCAAAGCTCCTTCCTTCCACCGGACCTGTAAAGCCCCTCCTCCGACAGGAACACGAGCGAGTCCGCGCCTATCTTCCTGCAAAGCTCTTCCACGCTCAGGCGCGAGCTTATCAGCTCATCGTATGTCGCCGTATCGACACCATAGAAACACGGGTGCGAATACGGCGGCGACGCTATGCGCACGTGTACCTCCACAGCCCCCGCCTCTTTCAGCAGTGAGACTATGCGACGCGATGTCGTGCCGCGCACTATCGAGTCGTCTATCATCACCACCCGCTTGCCGTTCACTATCGAGCGCACGGCGGAAAGTTTCATCCTCACGCCCTTGTCCCTAAGCTCCTGACTCGGCTGTATGAACGTACGCCCGACATAGCGGTTCTTCACGAGACCCATCTCGTACGGGATGCCGCTCTCCTCGCTGTACCCTATCGCCGCGCTCACACTCGAATCCGGCACGGCTATCACTATGTCCGCGTCCACAGGGGCTTCACGATAGAGCAGCCGCCCGGACTCCTTCCTGTACGCATGGACATTGACTCCCTCTATGTCACTGTCCGGACGTGCGAAATAGACATACTCCATAGCGCACATATAGTGCCTCTTGAACTGCGAGTAATGCACTGAATGCAGTCCCTCCCTGTCTATTATGACTATCTCGCCCGGCTCTACATCGCGCACGAATTTCGCGCCTACCACATCGAGGGCGCAGGTCTCCGAACTCACCACATAGCCGCCGTTCAGCCTGCCTATTGACACCGGACGTAGCCCGTATTTGTCCCGGCAGACATACAATTTGTTGGCCGTCATGATGAGGAACGCGAACGCGCCCTCTATCATGTTCAGCGCATCGACTATATTGTGTATCCTGTGCTTGTCGCCACGGTCTTTCTTGATGAGGTGCGCCAGCAGTTCACTGTCGGAGGTCGACTGGAACAGGCTGCCCCCATCCTCCAAATAACGCGCAAGCTCTTTGGAATTGACAAGGTTGCCGTTATGCGCGAGCGCGAAATTGCCCGTATGGTGACGGAAAAGGAACGGCTGCACGTTCTCTATGCCCCCTCCGCCTGCCGTCGTGTAGCGCACATGGCCTATCGCCATGTCTCCGCTGCCGAGTGCCGCAAGGTTCTTCTCATTAAACACCTCGGTGACAAGCCCTTCGCCCTTCACCCTCTTGAACTCCCTGTTCTCGTCCACACGGACTATGCCGCACGCCTCCTGTCCCCTGTGCTGCAATGCGTGCAGCCCGTAGTAGGTCAGGTTTGCCGCGTCTTCCACGCCGAACACGCCGAACACGCCGCACTCCTCGTGCAGTTCGCGCCCGTCCGCCGGCATTATGTTATCCTGATTGTCCATCCGTGCGGAAATCACTTGTTCAGATACGCCAGTACGTTCTTCTCTATGCGCTCTTTCAGGTGCTCACCCCCATCTTCCGCCGGGACGAACTTCTCTCCGGTGATATGCTCATAGAGTTCTATATACCTCTCGCTTATGCCGTTCACCACGGCTTCCGTCATCTCAGGTACAGCCTGCCCCTCCTTACCTTGGAAACCGTTCTCCATAAGCCACTCGCGCACAAACTCCTTCGACAGCTGACGCTGCGGCTCGCCGTTCGCGAAACGCTCTGCGTAGCCCTCCGCATAGAAATAGCGGCTCGAATCCGGAGTGTGTATCTCGTCCATCAGATATATCTCCCCGTTGTGCTTGCCGAACTCATATTTCGTGTCTACCAGTATGAGACCGCGCTCTGCGGCCATCTTCGTGCCGCGCTCGAACAGCGCGAGGGTGTATTTCTCAAGCACGGCATAATCCTCCGCGCTCACAAGCCCCTGACGGATAATCTCCTCCTTTGAAATGTCCTCATCGTGCATTCCCTGCTCGGCCTTCGTGGTCGGGGTGATGATAGGGGTCTCGAACTTCTGGTTCTCTTTCATGCCGTCGGGTATCTTCACCCCGCATATCTCCCTCGCGCCGTTCTTATATGCCCTCCACGCACTGCCGCAAAGGTAGCCGCGCACAATCATCTCCACCGGGAAACCCTCGCACGCCGCGCCGACAGTCACCATCGGGTCTGGCGTAGCCCTTTTCCAGTTTGGGCAGATGTCTGTGGTCGCATCAAGGAATTTTGCCGCTATCTGGTTAAGTATCTGCCCCTTGAACGGTATTCCTTTCGGCAGCACCACGTCGAATGCCGAAATCCTGTCCGTGGCCACCATCACAAGTGTCTCCTTTCCTATCGTGTAAACATCACGCACCTTGCCGTGATATACTTTCGTCTGTCCCGGAAAATTGTACTCCGTAGCTGTCAATGTCTTCATATACCTCTGTCTTCTGTATGTTATATGGTTACTGTTGCACCGGCTGTCCCTCTCAGTCAAGGCGGCTCAGCCTGCTCAATATTTCGTTGTACGCCTCGCCCACACGGCCAAGGTCTCTGCGGAAACGGTCCTTGTCAAGTTTCTCCTGTGTGTCCGCATCCCACAGGCGGCACGTGTCCGGACTCAACTCATCCGACAGTACCAATGTGCCGTCCGCCGTCCTGCCGAACTCTATCTTGAAATCGACAAGCGTGACCCCGATACGGGCGAACATCTCCGTCAGCAGGCAGTTGATGCGCTCCGTGATGCCGTGAATCTCGTCGAGTTCTTCGTATGTCGAGATGCCGAGTGCCACCGCGTGATGTTCATTAATCAGCGGGTCATTCAGCTCATCGTTCTTGTAGCAATACTCATAGATGGTGTTCTTCGGCTGCATCCCCTCGGGCAGCCCGAGACGACGTGCCATCGAACCCGCCGCCCGGTTGCGTACAATCACCTCTATCGGTATGACTTTGACCCGTTTGCACAACTGGTTACGGTCGTCTATCCTTCTTATGAAATGGGTTTTTATGCCCTCTTTCTCCAGACGCTCATAGATGATGGACGAGATTTTGTTGTTCCACTCCCCCTTGTTCGCTATCTGGGCGCGCTTGATGCCGTTATAGGCCGACGCATCATCCTTGTAATGTATGATTATGACCTCCGGATTGCCCGTGGCGAACACCTGCTTGGCCTTGCCCTCATACAGCATCTCGGTCATGGGCATACCCTTTTCGTCTATCTTATAATCCTCTTGCATAGTCATTTGACATTTCATTTTAGCCAGCCTTCCCCCTTTGATATGCGGACATACGGCACTAAGCACAGGGAGAATTCAGCACCCTTTCCTGAAATATTCCACCGCATTTCTGAATATCGGCTGCACCTTGTTGCCGCTGATGTTCTTGAACAGATTTTCCTCATAACGCTCCGTGTGGCCCATCTTGCCGAGTATCTGGCCGTCGCGGCTCACTATGCCCTCTATGGCATAGCTCGACCCGTTCGGGTTATACGGGGCTTCCGCCGTCACATTGCCCTGCAAGTCCACATACTGGAACGCCACCTGACCGTTGGCGAACAGCTCTTTTGCAAGCTCCTCGCTCACGACGAACTTGCCCTCGCCGTGACTGACGGCTATCGCGTGCTTCTCGCCTGTCTCGAATGAGGAGAGCCACGGCGAATTGACCGATGACACCCGCGTTGTGACCATCTGCGATATATGCCTGTTCACATCGTTCCTGAACAGCGTCGGGCTCTCCTTTGTCACCATGCCGAGTCGCCCGTATGGCAGCAGGCCGGACTTGACAAGAGCCTGAAAACCGTTGCAGATGCCGAGTATCAGACCGCCACGGTCTATCAGCCTGTGTATCTCCTCCGCTATTACCTTATTGTTCAATACGTTGGCAATAAACTTACCCGACCCGTCCGGCTCATCGCCAGATGAGAAACCGCCGCTCAGCACAAAAATATGACACGTCGCTATCTTCTCCCTCATCTCCTCTATCGAACGTGCAATGGCTTCACTGTCAAGGTTGCAGAACACCGAAGTCGTCACCTCCGCCCCGGTGGTGCGGAATGCCTTGGCCGTGTCGTAGTCGCAGTTCGTGCCGGGGAATACGGGCAGATATGCTATCGGGTGCTCCACTCTTGCACCTTTGTATCTGAACTCACGCCTCTCCGTCTCCATTGTCATGACCGATGCACGGTTAACTCCCCTGTCGGGGTACACCGTGGTGAATTTCTCCGTGTTGGCAAGGTACAGCACATCGAGCGGCATCTCTACTCCGTTCACGGTCAGACTCTCTGCCTCCGCCGTATGGCCTATCAGTTCCGCACATCCGTTGTCCACGCACACCGTTGTCTCTATCACTATCGAACCGTATGAATAGCCGAACAAATCATTTTCCGTGATGACCAGCTCCGCGCCTATCCTGTTGCCGAACGCCATCTTTGCGACCGCCTCGGCCACACCTCCGAAGCCCACGGCATAGGCCGCCTCTATACGTCCGTCCGCTATCGCGTCGCTCACGAACGTCCAGTTCCGTTTCAACTGCTCTGTGTCAGGCATATGGTTCGCCGTCGGCCTGTGACGCACGACATAGATGTTGTGTCCCGCAGCCTTGAATTCCGGGGAAATCACTGTCCGCGCATCCATAGTCGTTATGCCGAACGCCATCAGCATGGGCGGCACGTTTATATCTTGGAATGTCCCGCTCATGGAGTCCTTTCCGCCTATCGACGGCAGTTTCAGAGCCTCCTGCATCTTCAGCGCACCGAGCAGTGCCGCCAGCGGCTTGCCCCACGACTTCGCGTTGTGCATACGCTCAAAATACTCCTGATAGGAGAACCTCATCCTGTCGAACCGCGCCCCGGCGGCAACGACTTTCGCGCACGCCTCCACCACTGCATATGCCGCACCGTGGTACGGGCTCCATTCGGCGATATATGGGTTATAACCGTAGGCCATGATGCTTGCCGTATTGGTAATGCCGTCGCCCACAGGCAGCTTCTGCACGCTCACCTGCGTCTCGGTCTGCTGCGTGCGCCCGCCGAACGGCATCAGCACAGTCGAACGTCCTATCGATGCGTCGAACATCTCTATCAGCCCCTTCTGGCTCAGCACGTTGTTGTCCGCCAGATTGTTGAGCATCTTCTCTTTCAGGTCGCTCCCCGCTATGCGCCTCTCCATCGGGTCTCGCTCCTCCACCGCGCCTATCTCGGCATCGGCATAGTGCGCCGCCCCGGCAGTATCGATAAATGCGCGTGAAAGGTCTACTATCAGCTTCCCTTTGTAGTACATACGCATACGGTTAGTGTCCGTCACATCGGCCACGTGTACCGCCTCGATGTTCTCGCTTGCGCAGTAACGCATGAACTCCTCCTTGTCCTTGGCTTCTATCACCACGGACATACGTTCCTGGCTCTCCGATATGGCCAGTTCCGTAGCGTTCAGGCCGCTGTATTTTGTCTTTACCCTGTCGAGATATATGTCCAGGCCGGCTGTCAGCTCGCCGATAGCCACGGAGACACCGCCCGCGCCGAAGTCGTTCGACTTCTTGACGAGGCGCGTCACCTCCGGACGGCGGAACAGCCTCTCCAGTTTTCTCTCCTCCGGGGCATTTCCTTTCTGCACCTCGCTCGAACAGGTCTCTATCGACTGCACGTTGTGTTCTTTCGACGACCCTGTCGCGCCGCCCACACCGTCACGCCCTGTACGTCCGCCGAACATCAGCACGATGTCGCCCGGCGCGGGACTCTCCCTGCGCACAGCTTCCGCCCGGACCGCGCCCACGACTGCGCCAACTTCAAGCCTCTTGGCTACATAACTGTCGTGGTAAATCTCGCGCACGTGCGTCGTGGCAAGGCCAATCTGGTTGCCGTAGCTCGAATAGCCCGCCGCAGCCTTTGTCGATATGGTACGCTGGGGCAACTTGCCCTTCATCGTCTCGCTCACCGGCGCATATATATTGCCCGCACCGGTCACGCGCATCGCCTGATAGACGTATGCACGCCCCGAAAGCGGGTCACGTATCGCGCCTCCGAGGCAGGTCGACGCTCCTCCGAACGGCTCTATCTCCGTCGGATGGTTGTGCGTCTCGTTCTTGAACTGTAGCAGCCAACGCTCCTCACGCCCGTCCACATCCACATCGACATATATGCTGCACGCGTTGTTCTCCTCGCTCACCTCCATATCGTCCAGATAGCCGTGCTTGCGCAGGTAACGCGCCCCGATTGTGGCCATGTCCATCAGGCAGCGGCTCTTCTCCTCCCGGCCGAGTTCCTTGCGCATACGCTCGTACAGCGCGAGGCTCTCCTCCATCTCCCTCTTGATGAAACTCTCGTCTATCTTTATGTGTTCCAGCACAGTGGTGAATGTCGTATGGCGGCAGTGGTCGCTCCAGTACGTGTCGAGTATCATCAGCTCCGTCTGATATGGGTCGCGTCCCTCCGCACGGAAATACTCCACCACGCAACGCAGGTCGTCGGCGTTCATCGCCAGTCCGTTCGCCTTGCAATACGCGGCAAGCTCCTCCTCTTTCATCTTCCTGAACCCCTTAAGCACAGGCACTTCCTGCACCGGGGCATACTCCACCGCGCCCAACTTCGAAAGGTCTTTCTCACGGCACTCCACTGCGTTGATGACATACTTCTTGACCCGTTCTATCTCCTCCGCCGTAATTGTATCGTCGAATATCAGCAGCCGTCCGCTCCGTATCTCCACATCGGCCTCCGGCTCGATGAGCTTCACGCAGTCGACAGCCGAACTCGCCCTCTGGTCGAACTGACCCGGCAGGTTCTCTATCGCCACATACTTCTTGCCCTCCAGATTGAGCGTGTCGGTCACGCGGTCGGTCACCGTCTCGCCGAACACCTGATAGCGGCACTTCTCTAAAAGCTCCGGGGTAAACCCGAACAGGTCATATATGTTCACCAACCGCAACTCTTTGAGTTTCAGCCCGAGACTGACATTAAGCTCATGCTCCATGCTCCGCGTCTCAACCTCGAAGCGGTCATACTTCTCGACAAAAATCCTGTAATTCATCTCGTCATCGGATATGTTTCACGACGGGCAATCCGGTCTGCACACACGTGCAGCTCAGGGGTTACCCGCGTCAGTTCACCTTATATTCGTACTTCACCTCGGCAAGCTCCTTGTTCGCCTTCACAATCTTGTTCTTCAGATTGACCTTGTACTCCACAAGCTCCTTGCGTATCCTCTCATCGCCCACGGCCAGCATCTGCAAAGCCAGCAGCCCGGCATTCATCGCCGCATCGACACCCACCGTCGCCACCGGTATTCCCGGAGGCATCTGCACGATTGCCAACAGCGCATCCATACCCTTGAACGTCGCGCTGATAGGCACGCCTATCACAGGCACAGTCGCGCTCGCCGCTATCACGCCCGGCAGATGCGCCGCCATGCCCGCACCGGCTATTATCACCTCTATGCCTCTCTCCGCCGCGCCGCAGGCAAACTCCTCCACCTCCTTCGGCGTACGGTGTGCCGAAAGAGCCTGTATCTCGAACGGCACTTTGAACTCATTGAGCACCTTGGCCGCCTTCTCCATTATCGGCAGGTCGCTCGTGCTACCCATTATAATGCTAACCCTTGCTTTCATATCTGAAGTTTTATCCTTTTACAAAACAACCTTATTGACCGTCACATCACCGTCTTGCACACCGCACAGACATCCAAATAACAAAGGCTGCCCCGCGCAC
>JADIMV010000065.1 GCA_017694515.1 Candidatus Aphodosoma intestinipullorum | reverse complement strand
GGAGAAAGGGGCGGCGGGCTGGTGGCAGGGGGAAAGTACGTGTTTCAAAGATGGGGTGAGGAAAAAGGACGGGAGCATGACGGCATAGAAGACATAGTATCAATGTGTTTTCCAAGACAGTCATCAGAACGTTCTGTCAGCCTTTTGATCCGATTCCAGTTTCTACCAATGTCTGGACAAGCACGGAACAGTGTCTAAGCCGATGTTGCAGAATATATTGACAAAATAACACAGTAAAGGGATTGTGAATAACGGATTTTTTCCTAATTTTGCATTGGCACACCAAGATAGAAGGCGTACCGGCATATAGAGACCGGGAACAGGTTTCCGGTTGTATATACTGTCGGGGTTTAGCTGAGTGTGCTGATGAACACGAACAAATTCAAAAGAGGAAACAGGCATGGAGGTCAAGAAGTCTATCAAGAAGCTTTTCAATAAGTTCTCTTCGTCTCCCGACCGCATTCTGGTCACGGGGGGTATGGGATATATAGGGTCACACACTGTGGTGGAGCTTATAAACGCCGGATATGAGGTCTGTATCATAGACAACCTGAGCAATTCGAGCGTGGATGTGCTGAACGGGATAGAGAAAATCACTGGAGTGAGACCGGTGTTCGAGAACATAGACTGCACGGACTATGTGGCTTTAGACAAGTTTTTCAAGAAGTATGAGGGCATCAAGGCCATCATCCATTTCGCGGCGCTGAAGGCTGTGGGTGAGTCGGTGGAGAGGCCGCTGCCGTATTACAGAAACAACCTCACGTCGCTCATCAACATCTTGGAGCTGATGCCGCTGAACGGGATAAAGTCGATAGTGTTCTCGTCGTCCTGCACTGTCTACGGCCAGCCGGACGAGCTGCCGGTCAAGGAGACGGCACCAATAAAGAAGGCACTTTCGCCCTACGGCAACACGAAGCAGATTTGCGAGGAGATAATCCACGACACGATACACTCGAACGACAAGATAAAGAGCATCATACTGCGCTATTTCAATCCTATCGGGGCGCACCCGTCGGCGGAGATAGGAGAGCTGCCGAACGGAGTGCCGAACAACCTGCTGCCCTACGTGGCACAGGCCGCCGCAGGGATAAGGAAGAAGCTGAAGGTGTTCGGCGGCGACTATAACACTCCGGACGGGTCGTGCATAAGGGACTACATAGACATCATGGACCTGGCGAAGGCACACGTGTGCGCCATGAAACGCCTCATCGACGGAAAGGTGGAGAGCGTGGAGACGTTCAACCTCGGGACGGGGAGGGGACTGTCAGTGCTTGAAATCATAAAGACGTTCGAGGAGGTGAACGACATCAAAGTGCCTTACGAGATGGCAGACCGCAGAGAGGGGGACATTGAGCAGGTGTGGGCAGACCCGACATACGCGAACGAGGTACTGAAGTGGGAGGCGAAAGAGAGCGTGAAGAATACGCTACGCTCGGTATGGAAGTGGCAGATGCACCTTATGGAACAGGAAGAAGACCACACGAAGGGGGGAGGCATGATTTCGGGAAGCTGAGGGGACACCCGGCATTGACCCGATTACAATATACAGAAAAGGACGCTGCGAGGGCAGCGTCCTTTTCTGTTATCATACCCGTGGCGACAAGCACACGGTCGGACAAATCAGAAGAGGTATCTGATGCCAAGGCCGAAGCTGGACATACCCCAAGTGTTGAAGCCTACCCAGTCGTGACCGAAAGAAGGGCCTACAACCGGAGACCAGTCAAGGGAGAGCTGCATGGGGAACCAGAAGTTGTACTCCACGCCTATGCGGCCGGCTACACCGACAAAGCCCACGGGGTGGTCGAAACCCCACATGCCGACACCGCCGCCGACACCGGCATACCAGTTCCATGTACCTTTCTCCTGCCACGATGAGATGGGGAAAATCCAGTCGTAAGTCACTACTCCCTCGATACCGAACCCGTTGAGGAAAGGCAGACCGGCCTGCAAGTTGACCATGTTACTACCAAGCTGGTGCTGGTAGGAAAACTCTATACCATGACCAAGACGGCCACCGATAGCGCGAGACTGCGCATTTGCAGCAAGCCCGATGCAGAGCATCAGGGACATTGCAAAGATAAATCTCTTCATAAGACCAATTTTTTTATTATTGAACATTGTACAAATACCGATTATGCAACGACATACGTACCGTCCGCCTAAAGCGGAAAGCCTGCCTTCATTCGCGGGACAAAGGTAGTCATAATTAATATGTAAAACAAACCATTCCCAAACCTTTTTCGTTTTTATTCATAAAAGGGGATGCCGAAGTACACACCTTATTGTCCCATCTCAATGGTACAGGCATTACAAAAAACGTGGCAAGGTCTGTCATCGCGACGCGAGGGCATAGCCAACGGCGGACGGGTAAAACAGGAATGACCGCAAGGGGGACGACGGGAAGCAGGCGACGGAGAGGCTACTCCTCCTTAGGGTAACGGAACGAGGTGTAGAAGTCAAAGATGGCGGCAATGACGAGGGTTACGACCCAAGCGTTACGCCCCGTATACATAAGATAGCAGGAGGCTATAAGAAAGATTGCGCCGACGGCGAGTATACCGTTAAGGCGGCGAACGCGGAAGTTATCGGAACGCGGTAGCGTCAGGTAACGCCCCAGTATCAACAGAAGCGTCCCGCCGAAGAAGGCGTATTGCGCCGACTGGAAGCCAAGCATCACGGCCAATGCGGAGAGTATCACCGCGATGTAGCCCACTGCGAAAATCACGAACGGATATGTCAGTCTGAACTTTCCCATAGCGGATGCAAAGGTAAGGATTTTTTGCGGGACTTAGGCAATCAGGCGAGAGTGTTTCATTCAGGTTTCGTATGTCGCCGAATTTGTGTACTTTTGTTACACGAAGAGAGGATGCCGTGATGGGGGTAAGAGAGGGAGAGGATAGGGCGAACCTACGTGTTTCAGGACGGAAGTGTGACGACCCAGGCGGAAAAGAAAAACATAAAAGGAGTCAATCATGAGAATAGACATAATCACAGTGCTGCCGGAGATGCTTCAGGGGCCGCTGACGTGCTCCATACTGAAGCGCGCACAGGATAAGGGGCTTGTGAAGATAGCCGTACACAATCTGCGCGACTACTCTACCGATCTGCGGCACAGGAGGGTAGATGACTATGCGTTCGGCTTCGGCGCGGGTATGGTCATGCAGTGCGAACCGATATTCCGCTGTATCGAGACGCTGAAGGGGGAACGCGAGTATGACGAGGTGATATTCACCGCACCGGACGGGGAACGGTTCACACAGCCGATGGCGAACAGGCTGTCGATGATGGAGAACATCATCATACTCTGCGGGCATTATAAGGGAGTGGACCAACGGGTGAGGGATACATTGATTACCAAGGAAATCTCGATAGGCGACTATGTGCTGACGGGAGGAGAGATGCCGGCCGCCATCATAGCCGACGCGATAGTGCGCGTCATTCCGGGCGCGATAGGCGATGAACAGTCCGCGCTGTCCGACTCGTTTCAGGACAATCTGCTGTCACCGCCCGTGTACACGCGCCCGGCGGATTTCAGAGGAATGAAAGTGCCGGAAATACTTCTGAGCGGGAACGAGAGAAAGATAGCCGAATGGGAGCATGAGGCGGCTATAGAACACACACGCGCCCTGCGGCCCGAACTGCTTGACGGAGAGTGAGAAACTGTTTCTGAGATGAAGAAAGAGAGACTGCAATCCAAGGTGAACCGCGCCATGAAGGAGTACGGCATGGTGAAGGACGGAGACCACATACTCGTCGGACTTTCGGGAGGGAAGGACTCGCTCGCGCTGGTCGAGTTTCTCGGCGCACGGTCGAAGATATTCAAGCCACGGTTTAGAGTCACGGCACTGCACGTGGGGGTGAGCAATGTGGGTTATAAGTCGGACACCGAGTATCTGAAAGGGTTCTGCAAGGAGTGCGGCGTGGAGTTCATTTATGAGGAGACTTCGTTTGAAGCAGACCGGGCGACGCGGCGGTCGCCCTGCTTCCTCTGCTCGTGGAGCCGGCGGAAAGTGCTGTTCGACACGGCGAAACGCTTAGGCTGCAACAAGATAGCCTTAGGACACCATCAGGACGACATATTAGAGACGCTGCTGATGAACCTGACGTTCCAAGGGGCGTTTTCCACGATGCCGCCCGTCATGGCGATGGACAAGTTCGACATGACCATCATCCGCCCGCTCGCCCTGTTGCGCGAAAGCGAACTCCGCGCCCATGCCGAGGAACGCGGATACCGCCGTCAGGAGAAAAACTGCCCATACGAAAAGGAGAGCAACCGTCAGGCAATGCGCTCTCTACTCGAACAGATGGAACGGCTCAACCCGGAGGCCGCGAACAGCCTGTGGAGCGCGATGACGAACGTAAAGCCGGAATATCTGCCCCGCACAACGGGAGAAAGATGAGCGCATAAACAACAGATGCACCACAACGGTAACAGTACCGCTGCGGCGCACCCGCTTATCCGTATTTCCGTAGTCCTTACCGCAATAGAGTGCCGCCCATCAAGTCCACGCACGATGGGACTATCTTACCCGTCACTTCTTAACGGCAGGCTGCTGGGCATCGGCTGTCTCGCCCATCTTGCAAGTGCCATTAAAGAGCGCTTTCGGCTCAATGGCCAGGATTTTCGTGATTATGTCACCCGTTATCTTGGCAGTCGCTTTTACAGACAGCAGTTCTTTGACCTTGATTTGTCCTGTAATGTTGCCCATGACCTCGGCGTTCAGGCAGTCAACCGTGCCTTTTATGACCCCCAATGTGCCGACAACGACCTTACCCTTGCTGACTATATCACCCTCTATCTCACAATCTATCCTTATGTCGGAATTCGTAGTTATCGTACCTACTATTTTCGTTCCCGCCGACAGCATGTTGTGAGCCATGCCGCTATTGATTTGCTGTTCCTTAGACATATATATATACCCGCGTTTTTCTTTGTTTGACCAGACTGTAACCATTCAGTCCGCAAAATAACGGAAAATTTTCCATATTACAAAGGGAGTTCCTCCGTTTTTTACACCATAGGGTTGACAGTCAATGTATGTTAGTTCATGGGCTGTTTTTGTCATTTCACAGGAACAGGGCTTACGGAGAGTAAAGTTTTCACTACTTTCGCACAGACAAGGATTAGTAGGTAATATTGGTAATTGAAGATTATCTCACGTAGGCATAAGTGAGGGTATTACTTGTTTTTAATGTGATTATGGATTTAACCTAAGGCGGCCGTAGTGATTACGGCTGCCTTTTTTGCTGTTGTACGTATCACAGTGATGTTGTATCTTCGCGCATAAACCCAAAACGGTCATTAGAACGTTTTGAGGAGTTTACGAAAGCCAGTTTTTTGCTGCGTATCCATTTGCTATGCAACTGGACATTGTGAGTTTTGCAGAGTGTACGTAGTACTAAACTCTTTGGCTGCTTTTAGGTTTCTGGCGGTATCTTTATACGCACTTTCCCTCGACATAGCCCGCTATGCCTTCGGAAAAAAGTGCGTATAAATCTACTCGCCATAAACACAGAAATCAGCGCAAAGTCTAATGACCGATTTGGGATAAAAGAGAGCGACTTATGAACGACATAAACGAGACCATAGGCCGACAGAGGGAGTATTTCGGGAGCGGGGCGACACGCCCCGTGGAGTTCCGGCGGGAGATGCTCAAAGCTCTGCGCACGGCACTTGAGAGACATGAGGAGGAGCTGTACGCAGCTCTGTATGAAGACCTACATAAGGGAAGGGAGGAGGCGTTTCTGACGGAACTGTCCATTGTCTATCAGGAAATAAGCGCACACCTGCGCGGCGTGGCGCGGTGGAGCAGGAGACGGAGCGTAAGGCCGGCGCTGCAAGT
>JADIMV010000064.1 GCA_017694515.1 Candidatus Aphodosoma intestinipullorum | reverse complement strand
GTACATAAATAGTATGTATCGCCATCCCATCTGATGCAACGAGAGTTAGGAGTTGACGGAGTAACAAGATTGCTCCATCTGACATTTTCAGTTCCATATTTCCCGCACAATTCCTTGTAGATAAAACATTCTCCCTCGTCACCAATCTGTATCTTCCGCAGGTCTGTTGTACGATCATATAATTGACTTGGATCAAAATCACCCTGTTCTTTTTGAAGCCTATCCAGAATTTCGCTCAAATCAAAGCCAGGAAATTCTTCTTGTATAAGTTTCAAAGTTTCCAATTGCTTTATTTCGTTATATAACTCGTCTCTTTTTTGACTCAATTGCTGTATAATGGTCTTATCGTCAAGAAGCTGCTGTATTTCATCCGAAGTGAAAGTATCGTGCATCTTCTGAAGTTGCTTACGGGTTTCTGGGTCATACAGCAGAGCCATTGCCATATCGTTCCTTGTGCTGTATAATTCCGGCATAAACTTTTCGTCCTTGGCATTGGCTTCTACCTGAAAATAGTTCACAATTCGTTCTACCGCATCTTTTACAAGTTCCCTGTTTCTGGAGGTGAGGTTATTATAGCAATATGTGACGCATTCGTTTATTATTCCTAAAATCATACTTTTAGTATCATTTTGTGCTCCTTTGGTGTGTTTGAACCCGGGCATTAGCACATAGTCTAATATATTGCGTTTAAAGTCAGCATCCTCCTCTTCAAACGGGCAATCGTTTAATAAGCCACTTTCCAAGATTGGTATCAAGTCCTCAATGCTTTCTATACAAGAGCCATCGTACATCTTGTCCTCGATGGAATGGAGATTTCCATAATAATCAGGCCTTATTAACGTCTCTTCCGGTATGGGTATTTTTGCGCCGGAGATACAATCTATATAATCCTCTAACCAATTGATGGCAGAAATGGTCGGGGCAGAACCATCTTCATTTTGGAGTTTCTTATCCAACATATCCAAAGAACCTGCATCGGATATCTCGTCTGCAAGATAATTGACAATCACATTGACAGATTCTTTCCATAGCGAGATATCAGAGCATTCTATGTCATTCTGTAACCCAGAATAATGAGTGAATGCATCATATACGTTTACTATATTTTCAAACATATTTCCTCTTGACGGTTTGAGATGAATGATGTATGAAGCGACTTCGATTTTAGTCCCCTGAGATTCACCTTTATCATGATAAAATGTTTCCAAATCCTTTACGATATTGGCAAGCTTTAGCGACACAACATTCAATTTCTTGTTTATTTCAAATTGATTATGTACCAAAGTTGCCTTGATATCAATGCCGGATTCAGCAAAACTTTCGTCCAGAAGTTCAGGGGGTACATTTCCTATTGTATATAATTGATCCAAGGAGCAAAATTCCCCATATTCATTCGGAATAAGTATCCAATGTTTGTCATCGTTATCTCCGGACAGTTCCTCTTGATGTAAATAGCCATTGTCTATCAAGAAATTAACAAACTTATTCAGCCATTCTATAGTGCAATATCTGTTTGCCGGATTATCGCCATTATCATTTATAACATCCAATTGCTCTCTTGAAGCAACTTTGTCTAAAAATTGTCCTGTCAGCCAATAATCCGTATCCTCCCATATCGCGGACGGAAGATCGATTTCTGTTTCATCTGTTACTCCTACTTGATATATGGCTTTGAAAAATTCAATTATTTGTATTCTTTTGTTTCTGAATTTCTTTCTGTTCTCATTTTCGGCATTGGTTGGAATAGCTGTGATTATGGGAAGCAATTGCTTCATCACATTTGATTCGTCATCGATAATTTCCCGACACCTTTTTTGAATGGCATTTGCCACATCATCTCTTTTAATTGTTTCCAAGGTGATGTTATCGATACCGTCAAGAAGTAGTTGTTCATCCCAATTTAACTCCAACTGTTTCATGAAGGTATATATATCTTCATCAATATCTGAACCATTTTTCAATGGCTTTTCTCCTGATATGCAAACGAAGTTCTTTTTTCTGTTTGGAACGATCTTTTTCTCATTGATGATGGATGATTTTGTATCGGAGAGCCACATATAAAAACTGTTCAGCCATTCAATAGGATTAGATTGGTCAATTAAGTTTAAAGAGTTTATGTCCCCCGCTTCTTCAATGAAGTTCGCAACAGCATTTGTGTCAACAAGTGGAATTATAGATTGTGCTGACCTGTCAATAACTTCTTCAAATCCATCAGTAAATTTGTATGCTCCCCATTTGTTTTCTATCCAATATTTAAGCTCATCAAAAACCGGCATGGAATTTCCGTATATATTATTACATATTTCATAGAAATCCGGTTTGGCGCTTTTCGGGAAATGAAGATTATCTTCTTTGACCGACTTTAATCCATCGTTGGTCATCACAATCGATTTGCGAATCATTGCTTCACGCAATGGAATAATGTATCGTGCCGCCAAGCAATCCTTTTCTTCTTCTGTCCAGTTGGAACTCCTATCCAATATTTGCCCTAATCCGTTTCCGAGATTGTATAAATCAGTATAGTCATTTTCTATAAGGTAATCAATCAATTCCTGATACATAGGGATAGAGCGTTCCAATATCATCCAGTTGATTCCATTAGGATAAATGACTTCTTCTTCACGATTTTTCTCGTTGTTATAGCTCTTACCCTTGCGTATTTTTTTCAACAACAACGCAGTCCGTTCTGTAACTGGCTCGAAATCATTACTGTTGATATAGAACGGCAATGTCATTCTTTCAAACCCGATTAAGGGCAAAGAGCAATAGACTGATGGAGAATCCTTATATAATATAGGTTGTACTCCTTTTTTATCATCCACTTCAATTGCCAATTGCAACCGGACATTACGCTCGCACCCTTTAAACAACGAGAGTTCCGGATTGGGCTCTTCTATTGAATTGACGATAAAAATCCTATTTCGAGTCTCATTGTCCTTTACCTCCTCAAATTTACATTGAATCAGATTTTCCTGAAGGCGTTTGATGTTACCTTTACGGCATATTCTGTAGAAAATGTTATCTACTTCATCCTCTATAGTTATCGACCTAACCGAGGGACAGAATGTCATGGTTTGAGCAGAGTTGTCCATCAGATTAGCAATGCCCATGCGTGCAGGTCTAACCTTGTCTTCACTATCCAAATGGTAGATGAATTCTGTGGTCGGATGACCATCTATCAGTTCAACCTCACGTCTGCCGTATTGTGCTTCATTGTCAGTCCTAAGAAGCCCATCTTTAAGTTCGTCATCAGTAACACCGTTACGGTATAATGTCATGTCAACAGACACCTGTCCGTTATCTTTCGTTTCCAACGCACCCTTTATGTCAATAATACGCGATAGCGCATGGGTTGTCAAGAAACCTGTTCCGAAACGTCCTGTACTTTGCTTATCTCGCCTTATCCCATCTTCAGTTATTTCTTCACTTCTCTTTTCCGCACTAAATTTCCATTTTAATCCTACCAATGCTTTTGCCGAAAAGGGTTCTCCGTTATGAGAAAAAGAGAGGCATTGATGTCCTTTTTTATCAATATATCTATGAAAAACAACATCTACAAACTTGTCTTCCTTCCGTTTTACCACGGTATCATTTGCATTTTGTATCAGTTCCCATGGCCAACGTTTGCAATCAATGTCACCCGGATTGTCCAAATCGCGTAATCTTGCGCCGACGCTATTGCAATATTGCTCGTACATTACTTCATTCTCCGCTATAAGGATATCCTCAGGAATGTACTTGCTATTTGTTTTCATATATTGTTGTCTTGATGTTAGTTTGTGTATTGATTATGTGATTCCGAAAAAGAAAGATTTTATCCGGCTTTGGACAAAAAAGAAGCAAAACTTTCTATGCAATCTTGTAATCTTCTTACAATAGACTCTCTTGAATAAATATCACTCATAATTCCCGAAATCTCTTGGTTTATTTTAAGAAGTTTATCATATTCAGGATGATCTTCTTTATATTTGTTACTCACATTGTTTCTTTCTTGCCAAGCTTCCGGAGGGAGTTCCTTTAATATATTGTACAGTTTTAAATTTAATTCATCAACTTGAATTTGTAAGGCATCCCTATCTTTTTCTTTGCATTCTTTATGATATATCAATCTTTTGATGTCAGCCTTAAATTTTTCAATTGTCGTTTCTGTCTCAGAATTTAATATAGTGACCATATTTATTATCTCATCGATATATGCATCTATCTCTATTTGTGCAACTCCGCCTAATTCCCTGAGTTTTTCCACCGTTTTAGTAGCTTGCATTAATTTTTCGCTTTTGAAAACTACAGGCATATCATCAGGAAATGCGGAAAAACTCTGATTTTCATTCTCAGACATTGGTCTGATGAATATGAAAGTCCGATATTCCAGCAAGTTTTGATCCTGTTTCTTAAACATATCAATAACAGCTGACGTATCATACATTATATCCCTAAGCCCTTTCATCATTTCGTCAACTTCATTCATGATGTATTTTTGGACAAATGACTCAGGATCTGACAGTGAATGATTGACAAATTCTGCAACAAACTCAAACAACGGACGCCAACTTTTTCTTTCTATACGATAGTTTCTTGTACAGCTAATAATCTGTATTATATTTGCATAATAGTATTTAACTATATGTGAGAGCGGAGCAATGACGATTCCTTTGTAAGATATGCTCAAGGTAAAATAATTCGCACAGCCGTATCCAAAGTTTGTATTTACACAAACCTTTAAATCATTGGTAATAACATATTCGAAACTATCCCACCCGACTGATTCTTTAGAGTACATTTTAACGGAGGAATCGTTAGCAGCCCTCTGAAAAGCTTCGTATAAACGTTGCTGTTTGATGTAACGGATGCACTCTTGAGCATAATCTTTCCTGAGTCGATAAATTTCTTCAGCTATAATTTTAGCCGCATCATAAGGAGTTTTTTCTTTAATCCTATCTTTTGTCGCTTTGTCTAATTCTTCCTTATATTCGGCATCCGTATATTTTTTCGGTTTTACAGCTCCCGAGATATAAGAGGAGTCATACTCATATGGATAAAGATAAAGGTAGTAATTATTAATGCATCGAAAATTATCAAAAAAGATAGATTGCACATCCATCAATGTTTTGTTGCAATTTCCTACCGCATCATTAATTTTGTTAATGATAAAAGAACTATCCTCGACAGGCATTGAGGCGACCTGGAAATAGCCATCTTGGTTTTTCCTTAAGACTAAAATTTGCGTTTCATTTATCGTTTCCATATCATCATTATGTTGGTCTGTACTCCCGGTCGGAGTGAGGTTTAACGAATGATCCAAAATTAGCAATTAGAAAGGAAGATGAGTGCCTTATTGTGTAGCGGAAGTGTCGGCAGAAGTGTCGCCGATGTGGCGACAGCTGCTGTGGATGATGTCCGAGTAAAGGCGAAAGAAATCGTGGCCGAGGATGAGCGAAATACGGAGCAGGAGGCCTGTGTCGAGGGTCGGTTTGGCGAAGATTTTGTATGCGTTGGTGCGATCCATGCCGAGACGACGGGCGAACCATGTCACGGTGCGCCCCTGCCGTTTGAGTTCCTGATGGATAAGCCTGCCAATGTGTACCATAGCCCCTACGAAAAAAGAAAAAGGATGAGAACCGCTCATGTCTATCCCAGTCTACGGTACCGCCAAGTGACCTGATTTCAAGATAAACACAGACAGTCCACATCCCACATAAGGGTGTGAACACCTCGCGTTTATTCTCTGAAATCTTCAAATTTGGCGGTTTTTAGACTGGAGAATTAAACACTCAAAGCAATGCTATATCGATTTCCCTGTTCTACATTGATTCGTTGTCGTTTTTTTATGCCACGCTGTGAAGCACGGCCTATTGTCAGGACAAAGTTACGTTTTTTCTGCGAGAGGGGAAAACTGCGGAGCGTACTGCATCGGCGCACCGGCAGTTTCTGCTGTCAGTTTCCTCAAGACGGTGTGATGGTCTGTTTTTTTACAGCGTACCCATGTGATATGCAATAGGGCATTTTGAGGTTTGCTGAATACCCGTTTTACTAAACTCTTTGGCTACTTTCCAGTTTATGGAAATCAGCACAAAGCCTAATGACCGATTTGGGTTCTACAGCAAATAAATCATTGATTTTCAGGCGGCAATTTTTCCGAAAAATTTTTGCGCGAAATTTTGAAATCGGGGAAAGAGTCTATAATATTGAATGTCCGGAAGGGAAAGAGCGGGATGATGCTGACGGAAGAGCGGACTGAGAAAAGAATCACGAGATTATATGAGAGCGGATTTTGATGGCACTGAGGAGTGTAGAACAGATGCCTGCCAAAGTAAAGACCCGCTCCGCTATAAACCCAAAACGGTCATTAGAAAACATATATGCCAGAGAACGAGAATACACTTGTAATAATGGCTGGTGTAAAGACACAAAACATTGCAAAATCTAATGACCGATTCGGGTTAAACCCAAAACGGTCATTAGAACGTTTTGTAGAGTTTGCGAAAGCCAGTTTTCCACTAAGCGGCCTTTGATATGCAATAGAGGATTTTGAGTTCGGCTGAAATCCCGTTTTTACTAAACTATTTGGCCGCTTTCCAGTTTCTGGCGGTATCTTAATACGCACTTTCCCTCGACATAGCCCGCTATGCCTTCGGAACAGTGCGTATAAATCTACTCGCCAGAAACATAGAAATCAGCTCAAATTCTAACGACCGATTTGGGTTAAATTAGACAAATGGAGGCGCAAAACGGACATTTTGCGCCTCCATTTGTCTTTTTTTGTGTGATGTACGCTCAGTAGACCAATCTCACATTGTCCACCCAAAGGGCGTTGCCTATCGCGCCATAGAACGCGGGATAGCACCCGGCGGTTATCATCAGGATGATATGCGTGGGGGTCTCGTCAGGCGCGGCCCAGCCCACTTCCTCTATATCAACCATCCTGCCCTTGGAGTTCTCGGCCTTGAACTGCCCGCCATCGGGGAACAGCCCCATGTAGGGCTTGAAAAACGGCTCAGAGGTGATATCGCCGTAATGGATGTCCACGCGGTAGCCATTGACCCAGTCAGGTATGGACTTGGCGAAGCGGTGACGCGCAGTGCCGACACGTTCGGCGTAGATATGCCCATCCTCATCCTCCCAGCGTTTCTGAAGATAGACATAGACCTCCGGTTCATCGTGCCCCTCGATGGTCGATACGCCGAGACCCAACGCCTTTGTAACCTTATGCTCGTCAGAGACCTTGGCCTTAAGGTCAAGCATCACGGCTTTCGGCCTGCCAGTGAACGGCATACCCATGTCAATGCAGCCGTAGGGGTCGTTCGCGCTGCGGACAGGCTCACGCACGGAGCCGAGGAACAGAGTCCCGGCAATGCAGACCTTGACATCAACGATGCCGAGCACCTCGACGGTCTCCATCTTAGTGTCGAGGCGTGCGCACCAACCGTCGCCGCGCCGCTCAGGCTGAGTGGTACAGGCTGCCTTGGCTATGCCGACGACATTGGCATACGCGTTCGATATGCCCCAGATGGTCCGGCTGTAGTCATAAGGCTCATTGGCTATTATCGTATCGGCAGGGCCGCAGACATAGATGGTCTTGGTCTTGCCGCCGAGGAGAGCCGACTCCTTTATGCGGCGGACTGTCCAGTGCTCCATGTCGCCATATTCCAGCGGCACTACCCTCTCCTCCTGCGCCGCCAGCCCGACTGCGGAGAACGCCGCCAGCGCGGCAACAAGAATATTTCTCACCTTAAACATATATTTCACTCTTCCCAACCTTCAAATATCTCCTCACCATAGACTTCGTTCTCGCCGCGCTCATGTGTAGCATACCACACCTGCGCGAAGAAGGGGTTGCCCTTGGCAATCATGGGGTAGTTCCACGGCGTGGGCAGGCAATCGGGACACCAGTGGCCGCCGAGCAGCACGAGCGCGGGCGAAGCCTTGAACCTGTGGCCGAACTGGCACTGCCACTCCAGCGGAGTGCGGAAATCGCCCTTCTCCATCGACTCGCTAAGGCACTTGCCTCCACGGAAAGCCGCCGCCTGACGCATATCCTCGATGGTCCACTCCGTCCGTGGCTTCGTCTCGTCATAGCCGTGGTCGAGCAGCACCGGCTTATCCGACGGGCGGCTCAAATCCTGATGCGCCCAATCGGGGATGGCCGCCCAACGCTCCTTCGAGCCGTAGTACGCCCTGATGCGCGGCTTTATGTCGTTCTCTATCCACCACTGAGTGCCCCACTGCGGCTTGTAGGCCATAGTGCGCATGACCCTCTTCAGCAAGGCGGGAGGAACAGCCTTAGCGAGATGATAGTAGCGCGGGACCTGACGGCTCATGCGGCGGAAATACTCATCAACCGGCACATTGGCGCGGAAATGCAGATAGTCCTCCAGAACCTGAGAGTCGGTGTACCACTGTCCGTGGAAATTCATCAGCACGAACCACTGCGGGTCGAATATCTTTTCCGGCGGGGGGCACGATATGGCCTTCAGCAGGCGGCACTCGAACTCGTAGTTGCTCATGCGGTACTCAGGGCCGCTGCTTATATTGTAGAACCTGCACCAGAAATCCTCGGGCAGGCCGTCCTCACAGAGGTTGGCGAGCAGGCGACCGGAATCCTCCACCGTACACCACTCCAGCACGCCGCGCAGCGGGACATGGAACATTATCGGGTCGAAGTTCTTCAGTATGCCGGGATAGAGTATGCCCGTCTGTCTGAGCGACACCCAGTGTCTCAACCCGGACTCGGCAAAGATGCGCTCCGCCACGGTCTTCGAGATGGCATAGTGGTCATAGAGCGATATGTATATCGGGTCGCCCGTGCGTCCCCAGTGTATCGGCTCATTGCGGTCCGAAGTCTGCGCCACAGTACCAATGTAGCACACCTTCACGCGGTCAGGGTCGGGCTGAGCCTTGACGGCGCGCACCACATTCTCCGCCGCCGCGATGTTCACCCGGCGGGTGCGGTTGGGATAGTAGTCTGCGGCGGGCGATACGAGTCCGCCGACATGAAGCACATAGTCAGCCCCGGTCACACCCCGCAGCACATCGTCATAATTCGTCAGGTCACCCCAGACTATGTTTATTTTGCCCCCCCCTATTGGGTCAAGCAGCTGATGGTTTTTCTTACTCGGACGCGCCAGCACCGTCAGGTCAAAACGGTCTGTCCTGCCGAGGAACTCCTGCACGGCAGCCCAGCCCATAGTGCCGGTCGCGCCCGTCAGGAACACCTTTTTCTTATCCATTTCTATGTAAAAGAGTTAGATATGTAAAAGAGTTAGATATTCATGTAATGTTTCTGTGTTGTAACCAAAAGATTTGTAGTCCTCAACATATTTTTTGATTTCAAGATATAAATGATTTAGATTTTGAATATCAAGAATATCAAGAACTTCTCTCGCAGAAGCAAGTTGTGAAAGCATAAAGCCTTCACACTGCTCCTTTGAAAGAATGTCGGTATTAGGATAAATTAGTGGCATAACAAAATTTCCGTTAAAACGTTATATCATCTGTTTTTTGTGCCTTACCGATTGCCGTCACAGCGCGGACTCCCTGTACTCTTTCGGGGTCATGCCTACATTCGCCTTGAAGAACTTGTTGAAAAAGGCCATGTTCTCAAACCCCAATGAGACGGCTATCTCCTTCACCTGCAACCCCGTGGACTTGAGCTGCGCCTTCGCGTCCGTGATTATCGCGTCGGTTATCAGCTTCGATGCCGTATGCCCCGACGCCTGTTTGATAGTCGTACAGAGATGGGGCAACGTGATGCCCATCTTGTCCGCGTAGAACGGGAGCTTGTGCTCACGCGTGTAGTGCTTCATCACCAGCGCGTAGAACTCCTTGTAGAGCGACAGCTTCCTGTCCTCGCTGCGTCCCGTGGATGAGGACGATACACCTTTCGACATCAGCACCTGAACCATAATGCTCAGCACTGAAGTCATAATGTCCGACGTAAGCACGCCCGCGCCCGACATCTTGATGAGCAGGCGGAAAGCGTCGGCAAACGTCTCCCCCACCCTGCCGTCGACAGAGAGCAGCGGCAGTATGCCTATCCTGTGGGAGAGGTCGTTGACCAGCGACGAGACCACATACGACTTCTTAGTCAGGAACTCCGACGAGAAGCCCACATAGTAGACCAGCGCATCGTCCGACACCTCCCAGATACGGAAAAACACATTACCTGAAAGTATCACCACATCGTTCTCCCTGAACTCATACTCCGTGATATTGACAGTCGCCTTGGCCGTGCCCCTCGCCACGAAGGCCACTATCCCGGCCTTTATCTTGCAGGGGAAACGCCCGTACTCATTGAGCAGCTTGCCTTCGGCAACACCGACGATGTAGTCCATCGGTATGTCGAGCAGGGGAATCTTCAATCCGTCACCCATAAAACACTATTCTGACAGTCCGCCAATCCCGACACCGCCAGTACAAGGCAGCATCCTGACTGACAGGCAGTCCGTTTGCATCCGCAAAAGTACAACATTCCAGCCGATTACGCACAAAATTATTAATAAAAGAACATCGCATAAGAAATTTTATTCGCCGGAGTCCCGACAGTTCCATACCGTGCTTCTCATCCACTAAAAAACGTCAGTCCGATATAACCCCTTGTCCGCATTCCGGCATCTCCGCATACACACTATCACGATGTCCAATACACCATCCCTTTCCAGACAACCATTCTCATTATGTCCGCATCCCGTCTGTAACCTATTGTAATACAAGGCTCTCCGTTACCATTTAGCTACCTTTCAGCTATCTCCTCCCTATCCTCTCCTTAGCGATTCGGCATTCTTGCACCAAAAACGTGCTAAAACGTGCAAATCATAAACCCTATCGTCACGATATGCATTACACACATCCGCCGACTCACGCACTAATCAATGCAGAGCCGCAGCCTTATATCGGCCTCCCTGTGAAAAAAAGAATCTGACAGCACGAAAGCCAGTCTTCGGGGCATTTGCCAGTTTCCATGATTTGCACTATCTTTGCTATCGCGAAGACAAGCTGCACCTCAGCACAACTCCATGAACAAGTTCTGGAGTTTCTGCTTTCGGTTTGCATTATCTTTGCTATCGCGAAGATAAGCTGCACCTCAGCATAACTCCATGAACAAGTTCCGGAGGTTCTGCTTTCGGTTTGCATTATCTTTGTACAATTCTGTACAAGACAGGGATGAGGGGGGACAATGTGTCCCGCCACATGGCAGATAAACGCCTGAAACAAAGCACATACGTATGGCTATTATAATAATGTTAGAGACCTCCGGCCGGCTATGCTCCGCCGCAGTGGAGAAAGACGGCGACATACTCCTAAGCAAGACAAGCGCGGAGGAACACGCCCACGCAACAAACCTGCCGCTTTTTCTGCAAGAGGCGCTTGACCTACTGAAAGAGAGGGGGGAAAAGCCCGATGCCGTGGCCGTAAGCGGCGGCCCGGGGTCATACACGGGGCTGCGCATAGGCGTGTCGTGCGCCAAGGGCGTGTGCTACGCGCTCGGCATACCGCTCATCGCGGTCGACACCCTCGAACTGATAGCCCTCACAGCCGCAGAGCGCATAGCCCCCGGCGCTGACACGCTGATATGCCCCATGATTGACGCACGGCGCATGGAAGTCTACACGGCAACATTCGACAGCACACTCGCGCCCGTAGCCGCCGCACGTCCGGAAATCATCGACGGCGGGTCGTTCTCCGGTACGCTATCCGCGCACAAGATGCTTTTCTGCGGAAGCGGCGCGGACAAATGCAGGGAGGTCATCGCCCATCCGAACGCACTGTTCGTCAGCGGCATAGAGCCGGAAGCACGGCGGATGGCATCCATAGCGGAGCGTATGTTCGGCGGCAGGCAGTTTGCCGACACGGCATACTACGAACCAAACTATCTCAAAGAGTTTCAGACTACAACACCAAAAAAGAACATAATAACACAATGAGCGAACGACTTAAATTCTCGCCCCGCACCGAGCTTATCATGCCGGAATACGGGCGTAACATACAGCACATGGTAGAACTGGCCATGACCATAAAAGACCGCGCAGAGCGCAACCGCTGCGCCCGCACAATAATAGACTGCATGGGGAATATGTACCCATATCTGCGTGACGTGGACGGCTTCAAGCATAAACTGTGGGACCATCTCGCCATCATGTCGGGCTACCGCCTCGACATAGACTATCCATACGAGATAATAAAGCCCGACAACCTGAAGATGCGCCCGGAGAAACTGCCGGTATATACAACGCCAATACATTTCCGCCACTACGGGCGCACACTCGAACGGCTCATCAGGCGCGTGGCCGACGACGAGACGATAGTCAACCGCGATGAGTGCATACGCATCATAGCCAACCAGATGAGGCGGTGCTACATGACGTGGAACAGGGAAGTGGTAGACGACAGTGTGATTTTCGAAGACCTGAGGACGCTCTCCGGAGGGAAAATAAACGTGACAGCCGAGACGTGCCGCCCGCTCGAACGCCGTTACAACAGCAACGGCCAGAACCGCCGCACACAGAACGGAGGAGGCTATCAGCACAACAAGAACTATCAGCAGAACAATATGCGCCGCCGCACGAACAACGGCTAAGCGCACAGGCGCACAAATCCTACCGCACCCCGGTCATCTGCGCATAGTCCGGCAAACCGGGCAGGAACACCGGAGCAACACCCGATGACAGGCTGACCCGGCAGCAGATGTGCGTAATGCCGTTGCTCACGATGAGATACGGCACATTGAGGCGCATATTATAGACGGCTATCTGGTCGAACACACTTTGCGTGATGCGCACTCCCTGCGCCTTGAATTCCAATATGGCCACGGGGTTCGCGTACCCATCGTAAATAATGGCATCGCACCGGCGCGAAAGGCCGTTGTAGACAATGGAGGTCTCGCAGCTGATACGCGAAAGCGGCACACCCTTGACGGCGACGAAATATGCTGTCAGGTTCTGCCTGACCCACTCCTCGGGCGTGAGAGCCACCCACTTGCGCCTAACGAGGTCGAAGATGTCGAATCCCCCGCGCACAGCCGCCCGGCGGATTCTGAAATCAGGCCGGAAGCCCGGCAGCACGATGGGATGTAAACCGGTATATGTCATAAATGCTATCTTGCCAGACCGCAAAGATAGCCCATTTTACAACAACGGACAAGAGATACAATGAAGACGAAAGACGATATAGTGAAAGACTGGCTCGTGCGCTACACCAAGCGTCCGCTCGACAGCTTCGCGCCGTACATACTGCTCACCAACTTCAACAACTATGTGGAGCTTTTCGCCCGGCAGTTCGGAGTGGAAGTGACGGGGCGTGACGGCAATATGCCGAACGCATCGGCCAGCGGCATGACAATCATCAATTTCGGCATAGGCAGCCCCAACGCCGCACTCATCATGGACCTGCTATCCGCCATCAAACCGAAAGCCGCGCTCTTTCTCGGCAAATGCGGCGGGCTGAAAGACAAAAACCATGTCGGCGACTACATCCTGCCCAGTGCGGCCATACGCGGCGAAGGCACATCGAACGACTACTTTCCGCCAGAAGTACCGGCACTACCGGCGTTCAACCTCCAGCGCGCCGTATCATCGAACATACGCGACATAGGCAAGGACTACTGGACCGGCACTGTCTACACGACAAACCGCCGAGTGTGGGAGCATGACGAGGCGTTCAAGCAGAAACTGCGCGACGTGCGCTCCATAGGCGTGGACATGGAGACCGCCACTCTCTTCTCGGTCGGATTCCACAACTCCATACCGACAGGCGCACTGCTGCTGATCTCCGACATGCCGATGCACGACGACGGCATCAAGACATCGCAGAGCGACCGTATGGTGACATCGAACTTCGTGGAGGAGCACCTCACAATAGGCATCAAGTCGATAGAGTCATTACAGCACAACAGCCGTACAATCAAGCATCTGCGCTACGAATAAACCCGACTCCGCACAACGCATATGGCCAGACAGACAGTGACATACGAACAGGTAATGGCATCGCTCCGCAAAGGCGAGTACAAGCCGGTCTACCTGCTTATGGGCGAGGAGGACTATTTCATCGACTCGATAGCCGACTACATCAAAGAGAATGCGCTCACTGAAGACGAGAAGACATTCGACCTCAGCATACTATACGGCAAGGACATAGACTGCAACCAGCTCATCATGGCCGCCAAACGCTACCCCATGATGGCAAAGCGGCAGGTGATAATAGTGCGCGAGGCGCAGAACATACGCGACCTTGCCAACATCAGCCTCTACATGAAGCAGCCCCAGCCATCGACCGTCCTCGTGCTGTGCCACAAGCACTCCACTGCCGACATGCGCAAGAAATACGTGGCCGACATAGAGAAAGCGGGCGTGGTGTTCGTCTCGAAACGACTGTACGACAACCAGATACCGCAATGGATAAGCCGCTACGCCGAATCGCTCGGACTGAAAATAGAGCCTAAGGCCGCAAACATGATAAGCGAGTTCCTCGGCACAGACCTGAGCAAGATAGCCAACGAGATAGGAAAGCTGCCAATCATACTAAAGGAGCGCGGCACGAACCTCATCACGGCAGACATCGTGGAGGACAACATCGGCATAAGCAAGGAGTACAACAACTTCGAACTCATCAACGCCATAATCCGCCGCGACATCGTTAAATCGAACCGCATCATAGACCACTTCGCACGCGACCCGAAGAACAACCCGCTCGTGGTCACGACATCCGTGCTGTTCAACTTCTTCTCCAACCTGATGCTCTACCTGTGGCTTATCAAGAACGCAAGAATGGACGATGAGCACTTGGCCGCCGAACTGAAAATCAACAAATATTTCATCAACGACTATCGCAACGCGGCCAAACATTTCGACTCCGGGCGCACACTTCAGGCCATAGGCATACTGCGCGACATGGACTCACGCTCCAAGGGGTTCGGCACAGGCCCGTCGGCCAACGACCGCGACATATTGCGCGAAGCGATATTCAAAATACTGCACTTAAGTAGCAGTTCAAAATTAAACGCTACTTGATTATTTGGAATAAGTAAAGAAAACAATATGATAAACGCTTTGTATCTCTTGCGTCTCTTTTGCTTGCACGAAGAAGATAGGATGCGTCTCAACAAAAGTAGCCAAACAAGTTTGCCACTTTTGTATTCGACTTTCGCTATCTTTGCACTCTTTTCTTACCGAGGAAACGGTTACATAGCCCGCTATGCTCCCGTTTTCACGGCAGAAAAATAGCTGCAAAACAGTCCACAAGAGATCTACAATTAATTTTGAACAGTTACTTATGAAAATAGTTTTCACGACACGGATGCCACTCGGCTGGTTCGCCCCGCTGTCATTACACACGCTTGTGATGCCGGAGGACGAGGCTTTCTCTACCGAGGGAATAAAAAAAGAACTCACGGACTGCGATATCCTCATATCGGCATTCTCATTCGCCGTGACGGCAGACACGATAGACTCCGCGCCAAGGCTCAGACTCATAGCCAATCTCGGCGTAGGCTACAACAACATAGACACCACCGCAGCCACGGAGAGGAGGATAATGGTCACCAACACCCCGCAGCCAGTCATAGAGCCGACAGCCGAACACACTTTCACGCTGATGCTCGGCGCGGCGCACAGAGTGGCGGAGCTTGACCGCAAGATGCGGATGCCGCAGTCGCCAATACGCTTCGGCGTGATGGAGAACCTCGGCACAGCCATATCCGGCAAGACGCTCGGCATCATAGGCATGGGGCGCATAGGCCAGTCCGTAGCGCGCAAGGCCGCCGCGTTCGGGATGAGGGTCATATACTACAACCGACACAGACTGCCCGCAGAAAAAGAGAGTGAACTCCACGCAGAATATATGCCGCTGGACGGACTGCTGCAAAAGTCGGACATAATAACGCTACATACGCCGTACACGTCCGAGTCGCACCACATCATAGACAGCCGCGCACTGTCGCTGATGAAACCGACGGCCATACTTGTCAATACGGCACGGGGAGCGTGCGTGGACGAACAGGCATTGGTGAAGCATCTGGCAGACGGAAAGATATGGGGTGCGGCCCTCGATGTCTACGAACATGAGCCGCAAGTATCGCCCGAACTGTACAAGATGGACAATGTGCTGCTCTCGCCGCACGTCGGCACAGCCACAGTGGAGTGCCGTCAGGCAATGGCGCAATGTGTGTGCGACAACATCCACGCATTCATCAGCGGCCAATATGAGAGAATGGATTGGGTAAACAAATTTTAATGTAACCGCTACACAATATACCATGTCATCTGCCGTTATATGTATGTAACATAAATACATACGGCCTATGACAGAAAAATTTACCTCGGAACTAACAAAAACTATGGAGAAACGCAAGGTGGCCATGCAGCCGAAACAGTCAACAATAGACAATATCCTTGCATTCGCCTGTGCCTATAAGGCAGAAAAGAGCAGAGACGGCATAGTGTGCGAAATGCTGCTCAACTGAACGGTGAACCATCGGGTTTACAACAAGAGAGAGCCGGCCAAAGAGATTGGCCGGCTCTTTTTTTGAATACGGGCATGGTTCAAGTCAACATTTTTTGTAATTTTGCGGGCTGAAAAAGCATAACCCGTAACCTGAAATATCATGAACAGACTTCTTTCCCCGTCATTGCTGTCAGCTGACTTCGGCAATCTTGCAAGGGATATAGACACCATAAACCGCAGCGAGGCCGACTGGCTTCACATAGACGTGATGGACGGCGTGTTCGTGCCGAACATATCGTTCGGGTTTCCAGTACTCAAATATGTGTCGCGCCTATGCCACAAGCCGCTCGACGTACACCTGATGATCGTTGAGCCTGACAAGTTCATCAACGAGGTGAAGGAGACGGGGGCGGTGATGATGAACGTACACTATGAGGCCTGCACACACCTGCACCGCACAGTGCAGCGCATACACGCCGCTGGGATGAAGGCCGGAGTGACGCTCAACCCGCACACACCGGTAGAGCTGCTGGAGGACATCATTGAGGATGTGGAGATGGTGCTGCTCATGTCGGTCAACCCGGGCTTCGGAGGGCAGACGTTTATCGAGAACACATACGCCAAACTGGGAAGGCTCAGAGCTATGATTGACCGCAAGGGGTGCAACACGCTGGTACAGATAGACGGAGGAGTAAACCTCGACAACGCGGGAAAACTCTACGAAGGAGGTGCAGACTGTCTCGTGGCAGGGAACGCCGTTTTCGGCAGCGGCAACATAATCGACACAATCGCGAAATTCAAAAACCTATAGAAAACCGATGGCTGTTAC
>JADIMV010000063.1 GCA_017694515.1 Candidatus Aphodosoma intestinipullorum | reverse complement strand
AGTGACCCATGAAGCGCGTATCTTTTCTTGCAGCACTTTTGCTGCTCATCTCCGTCCTCACTGCGAGTGCGGAGATAATTGCCTCGGGCCAGCTTTCGGGAGACCAATCGTGGACTCTGACTGATGACGGTACTCTCACTATAAGCGGCACGGGAGAAGTGACAGCTAACACAGTTTATACCATATTCAGTAATCACGACTATTTAGTCAGACACATCGTTTTTGAAGAGGGGATAACCGCCATTTCGGCATATGGTTATAATTGGGCTGTCGCTCATCGTAAACTTGCAAGCGTGACTTTCCCGTCAACCATGCAGTCTATAGGATATCTACCATGTCATAACGTAAGTATAGCTTTCTTTAATGCGGAAACGCCGCCCCAATTGGATGATAGTGAAAATAGTTTTATGTCACTAACCAGTATATGTACTGCCGTCGTACCTCCCGGCACAAAAGACAAATACAGCGGGAGCGACTGGGCAAAATTGAGTCGGTGGTATGAGGTTGGTAATTTTCTTATCGGCATAGAGAGCCTGATTGTTGAATGCACAGACATCCATGCTCCTATTGCCGTCTCTGTCAATGTCATCACACCAGGCACTCTTGCCGAGGAGATTGCAAAGACCGGATACCATGCTGATGAGATAAATTCCATTGCTGTTTCCGGGACATTTGACGATTCTGACTTTGCATTCTTGAAAGACAGCATGACCAGTCTCTTAATTTGCGACCTCACTGACCTTTCTGTCTCCTCACTCCCTGTGGCGTATTTCGAAAAAACAGCCTTATACCGTTGTCTATTGCCACAGACGCTCACTTCAATATCGGACTCCCTTTTCTATAAGTCATACGTGAAGGATGGTATAACCGTCCCATCGGGTGTGACCAATATTGGAGACTATGCATTTGATGATAGTGATGTCCTGTATGGTGATTACAATCAGGTCATACCATCTAGACTGGATAGTTTTGGAAAGAGTGCGTTTCAAAGATGTATAGGGTTGAATGGCAAGGCCACCATACCCAACGGGATGCCATTAGTGCCTGATGGTGCTTTTTTCGGTTGCACGTCCCTTACATCCATAAACATTCCGGTGAGCGTGACTGAAATAGGAGAAGCTGCATTCAGAGGTAGCGGACTTAAGGAGGTAAATTTTCCAGAAAGCGTGAATTCTATTGGAGCAAGTGCGTTCCATGATTGCGCATCACTTACATCCATAAACATTCCGGTGAGCGTGACTGAAATAGGAGAAGCTGCATTCAGAGGTAGCGGACTTAAGGAGGTAAATATTCCAGAAAGTGTGAGTTCTATTGGAAGAAGTGCGTTCTATGATTGTGATAGTCTGACGTATATTTTTATTCCAAAGGGTGTGACTTTCAAGGGTAATCCGTTGGCTGATTATAATGGGGACTATGAAATAACAGAATTAGGCCAATATCCATACCTCAAAACACTAATAATTAAGAGCGGCATGAATCAGGATCAGGATGAGAGGTTCGACTTCGCTTCTGCGGACAGCCTACAGGTAGTCGAAGTGCCGGCCAATATGCTTAACGAATACGAAGATTTTGGTTCAACTCGTCTTAAAATAGACTCAGTGACGGTTTCATGCGGCACTCTTAACAATAAGGGGTGTGCCTTTCTCACCCTTTGCCGCAGCACTCTGCGGTTCATAAACCTCAGCGAGGCGGAGAACACGGAACTGCCTGACGAGGCACTCGCAGAGTGTTTACGCGCCGACAGCATAGTCCTGCCAGCCAACCTTGAGCGGATTGGCTGTTCCGCCTTACGTGGGTGCATGGCGTTGAAGTCGATAGACATACCGGCTTCCGTGACCGAGATTGACGACAACGCGTTTGAGAACTGCTTTTCTCTTTCATCGATAACCTTCGGAGGCGCAGAGGGCGCACAGGCTCAGGCGGGACGCGCCGCTGCCCCCGTCGCGCAGAGCGAGCTGTGCAGGATAGGCAACTGGGCGTTCTACAACTGCCACCAGCTGCAGCACCTCGTAATACCCGAGGGAGTGACCGAGATAGGCGATGCGGCGTTTTACGGCTGCACATACCTTGAAGACCTCGAGCTGCCGTCCACGGTGACGCGCATAGGCGACAACTGATTCGCCCTCTGTTCAAAGCTGAAGCAGATAAGGGTGCGCGCCGCAGTGCCGCCCGAGATAGAGGCGAAGACGTTCTATGACGTGAACCGCGAGATACCGGTCTATGTCCCCGAGAACTACCTTGACGACTACCGCGAAGACCCGTATTGGCGCGAGTTCAATCTCATAGGCGAGGAGCAGGGCGGTACTGTCGGGACAGACCATGCTGAGATAGCGGAACTCTACCGTATCGAGGACGGGCGTATAGTCCTGACGGAGAAGATGCCGGTGAGCGTCTACACCGCAACGGGCGCACTCATCTACAGCGGCACGACTACGGAAGTACCCCTTCCCGTGCCGGGAGTCTATCTGCTCCGAATAGGAGAAGAGACAGTGAAGGTTGTCCGCCCGTAAGACGGCCACGCCATCCTTGAAAACACGTAACGCCATGCAGACAGTCTGCATGGCGTTCTTTGTTCTCTGACTCGCGAAATACGTACTCTCGCCCTATCCTCACCCTATCCGCAGGGTAAGGAGAAGGTAACCGCAAGATGGCTGGAGAGTACGTGTTTTTAACCTTAATTTACACTGCCATATCCTGTGCCGCAGCCGCCGGCCCAATGACATAGCCCCCCCGCCAATGCAGCACACCATGCCATAATGGCATAACAGCAGCATTGCCGTGCACCTGCCACCATGTCACCATCCATACGGCAATATCATAAGAAGGTATCCACTTAGCATCTTGGCACGCCGTTTATACTAATTGCACTAAAATCGTATTTGGTCGAAAAAATCAAATGGACAGCAAAAATGAAAGACATCGGTAGAATCAGGGAGTCCATCATCACGGCAGCAGCAGCCCTTTTCGAACGCTACGGCTACGAAAAGTCCTCGATGGACGAGATTGCACGCGGGGCATACCGCGCAAAAACGTCCATCTATTATCATTTCAAAAGCAAACAGGAGATATTGGGCGAAATACTCTCCCGCGAGTTCAGCGGCATCAGCGAGAAACTCGGTGAAATCAAAAACCGTGAGAGCGACAACAGAGGAATCCAGCTCAGGACATACCTCTCGGCACGGATGAAGCTGCTGCGCGACACGCGCATATACCGCCACTACATTGCAGTCCCCGCCGCCAATATACCGTCCGAAGTGAGCGAGGTCATCGGCCCTCTGCGCAGCAGGTTCGATGAGGAGGAACTGGACTATTTCAGGCTCGCGTGCCGCGAAGGCATAGCCGAACACGTCATAGCCCCGAGGGTAGACCCCGACGCGTTCAGCCGGATGCTGCAAGTGACGCTGCGGGGGCTGGAGATACAGATGTTCAGCTCCGAAAAGTACGAGACCATCAAAGAGACATACGAAGCCATGCTCGAATTCATCATACGTAAGAAATAAAACATAGACCGAAAATGAGAAAAGCAGTAACAATCGCGGCGTACATCGCGCTGATGCTCTCCGTCATCTCCTGCACTAAGGACGGCACGGAAAGATTTGAAGGAGAGTACACATTCAAGCTGGGAGGCACACTAACACTCGTGCCGACAGACACCACAGGCATCGATACCATACGTGCCTCGCTCCAACCGGAAATGGGTCAGATGAGGATAACAACGATAGACAAGGAAGCCCGTCTCGCCCTCATCACCATGGACATACTCGGGCAGGGGGCTGCCGTGCTGGAAGCAACTGAAAACGACGGCCGTCTGGACATAACGCCGAAAGAGCTGCGCACATCCGTGGTCATCTCAGGGATGACCCACAGCGATGCCGACCTCACTGTCAGCGGCTACGGTGAGAAATATGAGGATATGGTCATATTCAGTCTCAGGTACGACGGGAGTTATACCTACCGGGGCGTGAACTATGATATCACCGAGAGTCAGGCAGACTGCATAGCCACACTGAACGACTGATTTTTGGACTTGAGGAAATATGAAAAGAGGTATTGGAATATTGATGCTTGCCATCATAATGACCGGATGTGACGGCATAAAAAGAGAAAAGCACGAGGCGAGAGTGATACCGGTGCGCGTCACGGTTGCGCAGAGGAGTGGCACAGCGGACAGGACAAGCTATGTCGGCACAGTCGCACCGAAAAAGTCGGCAGTCGTATCGTGCAGATACCCCGGCAGACTGCTGACGCTCGCCGTGTCGCAGGGTGATGTCGTACACAAGGGCGACGTGATAGGCGTAATCGAGTCGCAGAGCGTCAGGAGTTCGCAGCAGATGGCGCAGGCCACACTCCGTCAGGCGGAGGACGGGTACAGGCGCGTGGCGCAGGTGCATGAGAGCAACAGCGTGGCCGACGTAAAGCTGATAGAGGTCAGGACACAGCTCGACAAGGCGCGTGCTGCGGCTGAGGCCGCCGACCGGGCTATGGACGACTGCACTATAAAAGCCCCCTTCGACGGCGTGATAGGCGAAGTGTACAGCGAAGAGGGGGTGGAACTCTCCGTGGCAGAGCCGATAGCGAAGCTGCTCGACATATCGGAGACCGAGATACACATATCCGTACCGGAAAAGGAGATAGGCGGCATCAGTGCGGGCGACCGTGCCACAGTGGTCATCCCCGCCCTCGGCGACATGGAATGCAGGGCTACAGTCAAGTCAAAGGGCATATCGGCATCGCCCCTCTCCCACTCATACAACTGTACCCTCATCCCTGACAGGGCGCAGAGGGACATCATGCCCGGCATGGTCTGCAAAGTATATATGGAAAGCCGGGAAGACACCTCCCGCATTGTAATCCCGGCAGACGTGGTACGCATAGACAATGAAGGCCAATATGTGTGGACGGTCAGGGACGGCACTGTGTATAAATCGCACATAAAGGCAAACGGTTTCTCTGCCTGCGGCATTGTAGTCGGAGAGGGGCTGGCCGAGGGCGATATGATAATCACTGACGGCAGCCAAAAAGTCAGTACAGGCATGAAAGTAAAGGTTGTAGAGTGATGAAGGCGAGAGATAAAGTCGGAATAGTGGGGAGCGTCATACGGCACAAGAAGATTGTCTACATCATTCTGGCCGCGCTCATCGTCATCGGCGCTTTCGGGCTTGTCTACATGAACAAGGACGAGTTTCCCACATTCGAGATTAAGCAGGGGCTTGTCGTAGGCGTATATCCCGGGGCGACCGCATCGGAGGTGGAGGAACAGCTGACCAAGCCGCTTGAGGAGCTGCTCTTCTCGTTCTCCGAAGTGAACCGCAACGCGACATACTCCTACTCCAAGGACGGCATCTGCTACATATATGTCGCCAGCCAGCAAGAAGACCGAAGTGTGGTCTAAAATCAAGCTGAAGCTCGACGTGGCGAAGGCCACTTTCCCGCCGGGCGTGCTTGCCGTGGCCGTAATGGACGATTTCAGTTCCGTCTCCGCGCTGCTCATCGCCATGGAGTCCGACGACAAGGGCTACAGCGAGATGAAAGAGTACGCCGACCGCCTGTGCAGCCGTCTGCGCACCATACCGGAACTTGCCAATGTCAAGGTAGTAGGCGCACAGGAAGAGGAGATTGCCGTCACGCTCGACATGGAGAAGCTGTCGGCATACGGCATCAGCCCATCGTCGCTCATGCTCAACTACCAGACCTCAGGACTGTTGACCATGGGCGGGACATTCAAGACAGACTATATCAACGCACCTATATACATCGCCAACCCCGTATCGACGGAAAAGGAGATTGCCGACCACATAGTCTACTCCGACCCTGCGGGCAATATAGTCAGGCTAAGCGACATAGCCACTGTGGAGAGACGCTGCAAGGAGGCGGACTCAAAAGTGAACTACAACGGCAACAGCGCGCTCATCCTCTCTGTCGAGATGCGCCCCGGCAACAACATCGTGGAGTTCGGGCAAAAGGTGGACGATGTGCTTGTGGATTTCTCACACGAACTGCCGGACAGCGTGACGATGAGCCGCATCACCGACCAGCCGAAAGTGGTCAGCACATCCGTGATGTCGTTCCTGCGCGACCTCGTAATCTCCATGTTAGTGGTCATAGCGGTGATGCTCATGCTTTTCCCCTTGCGCTCCGCGCTGATTGCCAGTTCGGGAGTGCCTGTCTGCACGGCCGTGGCAATAGCCATAATGTATGTGACGGGCATTGACCTGAACACTGTGACCCTCGCCGCGCTGATTGTCGTGCTTGGCATGATTGTGGACGACTCCATCATCACAATGGACGGCTATATGGACAATCTCGGCAAGGGGATGTCACGCATAGATGCCGCGACTGCCAGCGCAAATGAGCTGTTCATGCCGATGTTCATGGCCACGGCTGCCATAAGCGTGATGTTTTTCCCCATCAAAGGGATTATCACTGGCTATCTCGGCGACTTCGTGAGCCTTTTCCCGTGGGTCATAGCCATAGCCCTCGGCACTTCGCTCGCCTACGCCATGCTTGTCGTGCCGTCACTGGAAGTCAGGTTCATAGGCAACGCACAGAACAGCAAGGCCAACCTTTTCTCACGCATACAGAAGAAGTTCTTCGACGGAATGCAGAACGGCTATGAGAAGATACAGGCCGTATGCTTCCGACACCCCAAGCTCACCATCTTGTGCGGACTGGCCGCAGTGGCTTTCGGCATACTCATGTTCTTGCAGCTCAATGTGCAGATGATGCCTATGGCCGCACGCGATATGTTCGCCGTAGAGATATACCTCGAAAGCAACTCCGGACTGGAACAGACCGAGGCCGTGGCCGACTCATTGCAGGATATGCTCCTGAAAGACAAGCGTGTGAAGTCGGTGACCGCGTTCATCGGCACGGGTGCACCGCGTTTCAACGCCACATACGCCCCTGTCATCCCGTCACGTAATTTCGCGCAACTTGTCGTCAATACAGAATCGACCAAGGCAACCGAGGCACTGCTCAAAGAGTATCAGGAGCGGTACGCCGACATATTCCCTGAAGCACTCCTGCGCTTCAAGCAGATGGACTATCAGGCTGTTTCCTGTCCTGTGTCTGTGGAACTGCGAGGCGGAAGCCATGAGGAGATGCGGCCGTTCGCTGACAGCATACGTAATTTCATGTACGGCATGGACGACATGCTGCAATGGGTGCACAGCGACTGCGACAATTTCATCACGTCAGTGAAAGTGAACCTCGACCCGGAGGAGGCCGCACGCACAGGGGTGAACCGTACCATGCTGTCGCTCTATATGGCCGGAGCATTCAACGGACAGCCTATCGCGTCGCTCTGGGACGGTGATGAGAAGATACCGGTCAACCTCTACAACGGCGCGCTGACCGACAGCATGAGCTACAGCACTATCAGCAATCAGACCGTACCCACCTCAATGCCGGACATATCCGTACCTCTCAGGCAGATAGC
>JADIMV010000007.1 GCA_017694515.1 Candidatus Aphodosoma intestinipullorum | reverse complement strand
GAGTTTGACAAGAATCTGAGTGACGAACTGTCGGAAAACCTGCGCCTGCCGTCAGTTGACAGGGACGGCGTAAGGCACAGGAACCGTCCGGGCAGGATGTCGGAGAGCGAGATAATGACCATCCTCGTGTGCTACCATTTCGGCACGTACCGCACCTTCAAGGAGTACTATCTCAACTGTATCAGGGGAAGCATGAGGGACTGTTTCCCTGATGCCGTCTCATACAACCGCTTCGTGGAGCTGATGCCGAGGGTGTTCCTGCCGATGATGCTCTTCATGAAGCTCTACGCCTTCGGGAGATGCACCGGCATCACGTTCGTGGACAGCACAATGATACCCGTGTGCCACAACGTCCGCAGGTACATGAACAGGGTGTTCGCGGGGCTGGCAAGGGACGGGAAGGGGACGATGGGCTGGTGTCACGGCTTCAAGCTGCATCTGATGTGTAACGATTCCGGAGACATCATAACGTTCTGTCTCACAGGAGCGAACGTGGACGACAGGGACGGGAGGGTGTGGAACGTCCTCACCCGCCACCTCTACGGGAAGGTGTTCGCCGACAGGGGATACATCAAGAGGGAACTCTTCGAGTCGCTCTTCAGTCAGGGCATACACCTCGTACACGGAATCAGGGCCAATATGAAGAACAAACTCATGCCCATGTGGGATAAAATCATGCTGCGTAAGAGGTATGTCATCGAGTGCATAAACGAGCTACTGAAGAACAAGGCTAACATCGTGCACTCGAGACACCGCTCCGTACACAACTTCATCATGAACATCTGTTCGGCCCTCACGGCTTACTGCTTCTTCGACAACAAGCCGCAGGCGTTGCCGGTCCAATTCGAGAGCAGCACGCAATTAGCCCTGTTTTAAGCGGCCGTTATCCCGAACTCGCGTAGTCAGATAGCTGGATATCAGCACGGTATATGGCAAATACAGTAGTAAATGAGAGTGGGTGCGCGATGCGGCATGTGGGTTTTGTATCTTGTTAGTGGTAATGTTGTGATGCTTTTCCTTAAGAAATGAGGGCTGCCCTACACACATGGGGCAGCCCTCTGATTTTATGGAATTTCCAATTATTAGAAACTGGTTTGAATTTTGACAAACACAGTTTCCATGTCAGCGCGTCACCGTGAAGCGGAGCAGTTCGATTGTGCCGTTGTCCGCCGTGATGCGCATCAGGTAGAGGCCGGCAGGCAGCGATGATATGTCAATCTGCGCCGTGCTGTCGGCGGTGATGAGTGTGCGTCCGTCAAGCGACAGCACTTCGAGGCGGGCTATCTCATAGTCGCACTCTACATTTATCTCATCGTGTGCCGGTACAGGCCAGAGTATGGCACTCTCTTTCCCGACCGTGCCGACGGCATTGCCGAAGCCTGATACGGTGAGAGTTATCTCGTCATAAGCACCGCTGCCGTCAGTGGCAGTTGCACGCACGACGGCGGAACCGTCAGCGCCGTATGCCTGTACGAGGCCGAACTGGTTTACTTCAATCAGTTCCGCGCCTGAAACGACTTCCCACATCACCGTCTTGTCATTGGCTTCCTCGGGCAGCACCTCCGCCGTCAGCTGCACACTGCCGTAGTTCTCCGGCGTAAGTTCCGTGTATGGTGCGATGATGCGTACGCTCTCCACAGGGACTATCTCACCGGTGAAGCCGGTCACAGTGAGAGTTATCTCGCCGTAGACACCGCTGCCGTCGTTAGCCGTGGCGCGGACAGTGGCCGTGCCGTTATATCCTTTGGCCGAGACATAGCCGTCATAGTCCACGCTCACTATCGCACTGCCGCTCACAACACTCCAAGTGACGCTCCTGTCCGTGGCGTTCGTCGGGAGTACTTCTGCCGAGAGCGCGACCATGCGCGTCTCGGGGGTCAGTGTCGTATAGGGTGCAGTTACATTGACCGATGATACCGGCACAGCTTTAGTAAATCCTCTGACGCTGATGGTACGTGTCTCCGATATGTCAGAGCCGTCCATTGTCGAGGCTTTTACGGTCACAGAGCCGTTCTCGCCGTTGCCGATATATGTCAGCATACCCGACCCGTCAATCGTGGCGAGATTGCCGCCTGAAGTGATGCTCCAGTTCACCTGACGGTATGTCGCCATGGCGGGCATTATCTCGGCATAGCAGTGCAGCGACGTGACCGAAGGACTGAGTTCGTAGAGTTTCTCCAGTGTGAGTATGGAGAGTGACTGCGCGAACGTGACTGTCTTCGATTCCGATGTACTTACCACATTTGACTGCCCAGCCATGCCAGCAGAGGCATAGGCCGCCGGGGCATAGTGCGCACCCGCCAGTGCCGGAGCGTTCATAGGCCGCCAGTCGCTTTCGTACAAGTTGCTGTAAGCGAGGGCATAGTAATAGGTTACGCCTTCTGCGGCAGTCTTGTCCGTATAGCTTGTCTCGTAGCCGGATGCGGTGGCGATGACGGTCATGTTCGCCGCGTCAGTGCCGCGCATGATGCTGTACTGCTCTATAGTGCCGCCCTCATATTGTGACCAGATGATGTTAATGTCGCTGCCCATTCCACGGTTGAGCATCACATGGACGCTGCTGTGCGTTTCGCTCATGGTGCTGAAGCCGTCGTATGTGGTCACGAGGGCTATGCGGTAGCGGTTCTTTCTCACAGTCGGGTCTGACTGCAGGTCGATGAATTCGCCGTTGGAGATGGGGACACGGCCTATCTCGACGAAATTGTCAGTCGCGCCCTCCTCACGGTAGACGGCCATGTCAGTGAAGAGGCCCGCCGGGAGGTCTGACGGCACATCCCATAGAATCCTGTTGTGTCCGCTGGCGGCATCAACCGTCACTATGCTTATTTCCGGTGTGATGTTCTCCGCCGTGAGCATTACGCTGCGGCGGCAGCTTACCTCGCCGCACACGGGGTCTACACAGTAGAGCTCTATCCATGCGGCGTTGCCCGGCGTGGTGTTGAACGTCACGCGTGCGTCAAGTGTAGAGCCACGGCGTTCGACTATGATTTTCCTGTCGTCAGGGTTGTCTACGCCGCCTTTCTGCGGACGGTTGCCGGTGAAGTTCAGGGAAGAACCACTCATGTCCTGATTGTCAGAGGTGCGCACGCCTACAGAGACACCGGCCTGCGAGAAGACTTCCGGCAGTGTGAACGGCACTTCCGCGCCTGCCAGAACAAGCTCCGGCAGGGAGAAATTCATGTCGATGCTCTTGCGTACCGTTATCGGGCGTGAGCTTGTCACGCCGCCCACCGTGACGCTTATCTCTTTGGTTCCGGCTTCGGACCATTTTGCCGTTATGCTGTTGCCTTCCTGCGTTACAATTGTCGCGCCGTTGAGACTCCATTCGGGAGTGCCGGTCTCCGTGCCTTTATAGGTGATGACGGTCTCGCTCTCTATGCAGGTCTCCGCCGGTGCGTCTATGGCTACCACGCTGCCCACCTCGAATGTGTAGACCGCCGAGAAGGGCGACTGCTTGCCCCACAGGTCTATGGACTGAACCATAAGCTCATACTGCTCACCTGCGGTGAAACGTTCTATCGGCAGGCTCATCTGTGTCGTTTCCCTGTACGGGTAACCCGGTATAGGTGCGGCCTCATCGCTGCCGCCGTTCAGCGGCGAGACGATGTAACTGTCGTCGCCGCTCTTGCCAGCACGGCGGAGCGAGACGTTATAGCGCATCTGTGTTGTCGGGGTCTCCGCGTCTATGGCATCGTCCCACAGGAGTGTCACCAGATCATCGTCCTGCACTGCGCGGACATTGGCCGGAGCGGCGGGCGCGGTGTTGGTGTGGCGTGTGGATATGCTGTGGCTCATCCCGTCAGGTGTGCCGTCGCCGTTCAGGTCGCCCGCTATCTCGAATTTCGAGAAACTTTCTCCCTCGGCTACTGTCTGAAGCCGAGTCTGCATACCCTGATAGAAATAGAGTATGTAGGTATTGTATTTGTAGTTTCCGACATTTGCGTTGAAAAGCAGATCGGGATAACCGTTGTTGTCGAAGTCGAATACCGTCAGTCCGTCCCCGTTTTCTATCATAATCTCCATTCCCAGATCAACTGTCTCAGAGAATGTATTTCCGGCATTGCCGAGAATTACAGTGGCTGGGACATCGTTGACCCAATTAGATATGATGAGCATATCTTTGTATCCGTCATTATTGAAGTCGGCGAATTTGATGTTCCCGCTGCCTAATGATGACTGTACATCAGAGAATGTCCGGGTCAATGTCTCCAGCTCTATGGGTTGGGAGAATGTCCCGTCGCCGTTGTTCAGGCGGAGGGAGTAGCTGTACTGTTGCGCGGCGTAGGTGCTTACTATCATGTCGGGTGCGCCGTCGCCGTTCAGATCCTCGAATACAGCGATGTTCTGGTTGGCGGCAGATATGCCCGGAGACCATTCCGTGTATGTCAGGTTGTCGCCGGTGTTAAGGTAGTAGTCCTGGTTGTGTTCAGCATCCATATAACCATCGCAGTTTATGTCGAGCCATCTTGTACCGCTGCCGAGCAGCCAATCTTCAGCCCATTGGCTGTCCGCAGTATTAAACGAGAACGTCTTATCGTCAGGTTGGAAATCAAGCTCTTCGAGGTTAACGAAGACATTGCCCTTGTTCGATTTTGTCATGAAGTCCGGCAGCCCGTCCATGTTGAAGTCGAGAATAACATTCGTTTCTCCCGGCTCAAGGTCGGAGTTGAAAGTCTTCATTACTTTGGTGAAATTGCCCTTGCCGTCATTGTCGAACAGACCGTACAGTGTGTTATTATTGTCCTGCGTATTGCCGAGCAGTTCGAGTACACCGTCCATGTCGAAATCGGCTGCCATGCCTCGACGCGTATAGTTTCCGACAGACTCCATTTTCACAGCGAACACTTCTGCCGATGTTTCCGCAGTTGCTGTGCGTCCGTCAGGGTCGGTGATGGTGAGAGTGACGGTCTTAGTACCTGCCGAGGTGTAGACCACGCGGGCAGAGGTCTCGCCCTGCGATGTTACGACAGCATCCTCACCGAAGTCCCAATCGTACTGATATGCAGGACTGTATGGCATGGAGAGCGCAACGGTGAGCGTATCGACAGTGGTCAGTTCGGCGGGCGAAGCCGTGAGTGCGGAGTGCAGTGTCTTTTTTGTGTAGACAGTCTCTTCGCTCCATGCGCTGCCGAGGCCCTGCGGGTCTATGGCCTGTACGCTGATGTAGTAGTCGCCTGTGAGCCATGTGGAAGTATTCACTATCTGGAACAGGCTGTATGCGGCGTTGCCCTCGCCGGGACGCAGACGGCGGCCGTCGGCGGTAGAGTGGCCGTACCATATATCGCCTTTGCCCGGGGCAGAGCCTATGCGTATCTCATACGAGAGGTCGCATGCCGAGGTTGTGGCATCCTTACCGGCTTTCCACTCTATGCGTAGAGTGCCGCTCGCGGCATCGTCTACGAATGTGGGCGCATCCATCTTCTCCGGCGCGGTGTTGGGCTGTGCGGCGGCGAATGTGCCACGGTATGGTTCGCCGTTATAACCGGGGTCGAATGTCGCCCAAAACTCCGTAATGCCATCGTTGTTGAAGTCGCCGCAGACGATTGCCGTATTGTCGTCCTCCACGTTGAAAATCCAGTCGCCCGGGTCACCGGACTGGTTGTTTGTATTGGTAAGGACGAAGTCGGGCTCGCCGCCTTTCGTGTAGGTGAAGTCCTTGTTGCACTCTATGAGGTAGAATTCCTTTGTCTCTCTCCACAGCGGTGCACCGCTGTAGTCGTCAGTCTCTCCGGTCATCACGGTGTCGCACGTCATGCCTATGACCTCATAAGTCCCGTCATTATCATAGTCGTTGCAGCCGAGAAACCTCATCTTCTCATTCACGCCCTGCTCTTTCTTTTTGAAGGTGTTGTTGCCCTGATTCTCGAAGAATACGAGGAAAGCGTAGCCCGAACTGCTTGTGTAGTCGAAGGGCAGCAGTATGTCCACATCGCCGTCACTGTCGAAATCATAGCAGTATATGCCAGTGATGTTGAAGTTCTGCATCAGCGTCTGTTCCTTGAAGCTGTCGTTGCCCTCATATATGAGCAGGCGCACCTCTTTGTTCTCCTCATCATAGACTATGTAGTCGGGTATACCGTCGCCGCTCACGTCCTTGGCCGTCACCGCACCGCCGAAATCGCCATAGTAATAGCGGTTGTCGCCGAGCGAGAGGAGGGCGTTGCCGTTGTAGAGGTTCAGCAGGTCGGGCAGTCCGTCCATGTTGATATCTAAGGATGTCACTGCGTCCTCGGCGAATATCGGTGCGGCGGCCGCACGTTGAACCTTGTTTTCCGCGTCAGCCGCAGGGGCGTTCATGTGTGGCGGGCGCGGCGCTTTGGCCAGTGCCGCTCCGGAGAAGTTGATCGGCGGCTGTATGACGGGGTTTGCACCGTACTGCGCGAACATCGCCTCGCTTATCTCCTCAGGGTCGGTCACGGTCTCTATCCTGCGTTCCATGAATGTGCCGTCGGGCTGCTGGTAGAAGATGGAGTGGACGCTCTCCCGATAGTTGACGTATATGTCCATGCGCCCGTCACCGTCAGCATCGAAAAGTTGTGTGTATTTCTGCCCATAGAACTGGTCGGGCGGATATATTCCGGCAAGGGTCTCGCCAGAGAGCGAATGGAGTGTGAGCGACGGGTTGTCATAGTCATAGTCCATGGCTATCACCTCGGGTTCACCTGAGCGATCAACGTCCTCGACGGAGAGCAGTCCGCCGGTGATGGGGACAGTGCGGAGGAAACGTCCGTAGAGGTCGTAGACCTTGGTGCTGCCGTCATTGTTGGACCCGCTGCTGAAGTACTCCATGAGGCCGTCGCCGTCAATGTCGTAGAAGTGTTCCGCGCTCTGCGGGAAATCGGTGTCTACCATGACTATCTCTCCATCACCGCCCTGCTCTGTGACAGGGGAGGAGGTGATGTGCAGGTTCTCTATCGTCCAGCCGGGGTAATGCTCCGGAGTCCAGTTGTAGGCGAATGCTATGCGTGTCTGATGCCCTTTCCATCGGTCGAGGCTTACGGAGACGGATGCCTTGCGCCCGCTCTGTACGCCGCTGCCGTATTCAGGCCAGTAGATTTCCACAGTGTCCCACTTCAGACCGTCGGACGAGACAAGCAGGTTACAGTAGGGCGAGATGTCCGTGAGGCCGTCAGTATGTGAGAGCGAATGGTCGAAGCTGAGCGTCAGATGCTCCGCTGCCGAAGCATCGATGACGGGCGAGAGAGCCCAGCCCGAACCGTCAGCATCGTTATTTCCCGCAGCATTGAGCCTGTCGGCACTGATGCTGAATACGCTTACGCCCCAAGGTGCGGCATAGTCATAGGAAGAGAAGCGAGCAGATGTGGCATAGTCGGGTGTAGTGGTCTCGACGCTGAGCGGCACGCCAGAACTGTAGGCTGTCATCGGGTCGTCGTAGATAACATCCTGCTCGTAGGCTACATCCTGCAATGTGCAGGTCATGGGGTAGAACTCGCCATAGCCGTTTGCCTCGTATGAGGTTTCTTTGGTCAGCACGTAGGAGATACGCTGGTCTGCATACTCTGTGCCGTCATTCTCAGTGTAGTTCAAGAAGCGGATGGAGGTGAGTTCTTCTCCTATGCCGAACGTGTAGGTGAAGCTATTCCCGTCCTCCGCAGGGGTCATCTCTTCCGTGTATGTATTATTGTCTGCGGTGTTGTAGTGGACGTAAGCCTTCTGCCATAGTGAAGCTTCGTCCTGAGGTTTGACGAGGGTCACTGTCAGTGCCTCGGGCAACGGAATGTCCGTGAGGCGAACAAGGAATGTGCCGTCGTCTGAAGGCAGTTCGCCGTCGGGCCGATGCTCAAATGGCAGTATGTTGTCTCCTGTCTGTTCGGGCAGGGCGTAAATGCGGTTGTCCTCGTCCATTAGTATGTCGCGTGTGCGGTTGTCATTTGTGCCGTTGCTGAAGCGGATATAGATGTTGTCACAGAACTCCATCGGGAATGTGTAGGAGAGCAGGCCATCGGCCAGTGCGGTCATCTCAGTGCCGGGGAACTTGCCGAGCGGCTCTATGTCAGTGCCGTAGTCGTTGTAGCGGGCATAGAGGTAGACTTTATCCCATGAGGAGCAGCTGTTGCGGTCGATGCTTACGGTGTAGCCCATAGGGGAGGTAAGGCCGTTTATCACGGTTGTGGGATAGAAAGCGTTGCAACCCAGTGATTTAAGACTTGCCGGGAGTGTGACCTCCTTTATCCCGCTGAAGCGGTGGAACGCCCTTGGGGGGATGCTCTCCACGCGGTCGCCGAATGTGACCGTTACATCGTTAATATAGGCATTGTCTTCCATGGAAATCAGCGTGCCCTCGGTGGCATAGACGGCGCGGTAGTCTATCTCCTTAATCTTCGTCTCGTTAGGGGCGTAGAGGCTGGGGAGAACTTGAACATCTTCGCCTATAAGGAGGCTTTCGAGGTTGGGGCAGTCTTTGAAAAGGGTCAGTCCTTCCCTTGTCGGAATCACCATGCCTGCCTCTGATGTCTGATAGAAGCGCGAGGCGAGCCATGTGACACGCTTCAGCGAGTCGCAGCCTGTGAAAGTATTCTGTGTGAGGTACGCCGTGCCGCGCGGAATGGTTATTTCACGGAGCGAGTCGCAGTTATTGAACGTCCCGCCGCCACGCCTCTCCGAGTAGTCAAACACGACAGTCACGCTGTCGGGCATGACGAAGGAACGAAGCCTAGAATCCGCAAAAGCAAGGCCGCAGACGGTGAGTTCCGTGATGGAGGAGGGGAGGGAGATGCTGTCTATCCAGCTGCTGTGAAATGCTTCCATGCCGATGAAGAGGCGTTCCATGTCGGGCGCGAACTCGATGGAGAACTGTGTCGGCACATTGCGGAACGCGCCTTCGGCTATGGAGTCCATAGTGGCATCGAACGTGACAAGGGAGAGGGTTGTGCAATTCTGGCACATTTCCGCCGGTACATAATGACGGAAGCGCACCTCTTCTATTTTGGTGTCCGCGAGGCTGCTGCTCCATTCTCTGCCGTACTCTGTCTTTACAGGCTGCGCGGGCTGCCAGTTGAGTTTCTCGAGAGAGGTCAGGCCTCTGAAGTTGTCCACTATGCTGTCTACTGTTTCCGGGACGGTCAGCGCAGTGATGCCGCTGCACCCATAGAACGCGTCCTCACCGATGGTGGTGACGGTGTAGGTTACTCCGCCGTGGGTGACTGTTGCAGGGATGTAGACCTCTCCGGAATACTCTCCGCTAAATTCGTTGTAACGTGCGCCACGAAACGTTACTTCCACTTCGGCGGGGCTGTCGGAAATGATGGCATAGTAGATGGAGTCTGTGGCATCGCCTCCGGTGCTGACCGCAGGTTTGGAGAAGTCGTGCGCGTGGAGCTGCAACGCACCGATGAGAGCCAAAAGGCCCATGAGTAAGAGTCGCTGTTTCATAGTATCTTTGGTTTTAGTTGTTAATAATCCGTTTTAGAGGCTGTTTTGTTTTCCGCATACACTGTTTTTGCCCGAGCCAATATCTGTCATTGTGCGTCCCGCCGGTATTATTCCGTCCTCAATAGCCTGTTATTACTTTTTAATATGCCCCCGACGGTTCATCACAATCCATTTGGAGGGTAAAAGCAAAACAGCTTCTTAAGCCCGTGGATTTCCGCACAGTCATATTCCATAGAACGGGGAGCAAAGTCCGGAGCATAATCTACCGCTTTAAAGTTATGAAGATACTGTGCAAGGCCGCCTATCATATCAACAATAAAAAATGGTCAAAGGGTAAATTATTGCCGCGGCTGACTGTTCAAAGCGTCAATTTTATTTCAAAGCGTCAATATGGAAGCGGTTTAACCCAAAACGGTCATTAGAACGCATACATTCCAAAGGAGAGGAATAGACTTGTAAAGGTAGCTGTTGTATATATGCTTTTGAGAACTCTACGATGGCCAGTTTTCTCCCTGCACGTATCCTTGTGATATGCAATGGGGCATTTTGAGGTCTGTGGAAGTCCCGATTTACTAAACTCTTCGGCTGATTTCCGTCCGGGAGTGCGCGGGACATGAGCGGACATTGACCTGACAGGTTGCCCATGCGGAATGTGGTGTGCAAAACAACCAACGATGCGATGAGGTGTACGATTTGAACGTTTTTGCACACAAAGTGCGCGATAATTGCTTTTCGCTGGCTGGAGGATAGGGAGGAGATAGCTGCAAGATGGCTAAAGGATGGTTAATGTCCTTGTAATACAATATGTTATGCAGACTAAAACATATACAATGGGAATGGGTATTGCAGATGCGGTCTACAAATATTAATACGCGAGTGGGTGCGGAGCATGAGCGGCGGGGGAGGCGCAGGATGCTGCTATTTTCGCTAAAACTTGAAAGTGTTTGAAAGAGTTTCAAATTTTGATGGGTGAGATATTGACGTATGTATATGACAATGAGTAGTATAATTATTATGCGTATATAGTTAACCAAATACAATTGTAAATGTGATGCGAACATCGTCACTCTTCAGAGATGATTCTGTCGAAAGCATCGCCTTTGAAATAAGCCTTTTTGACTTTATTGATATTCGTCACGGACATGATGCCCGCTTTCAGCAGCGCATCCATGTCTTTTGTGACTGTGACGTGCGACACTCCGAAAATATTCTGCAGCTCCTTGACTGTTAATATCCTCTGCGGGTTTTCCTTGACCATACTGATTATCTTCGCCTGCCGTTCGTTCAGCCCGTTTTTGACAATCATTCGCAGTGTGGTCTTGTCATGATTGTTCTTGCGTTGCACATAGCTGCGGAACTCTGAAAAGGCGAGTTCCAATATGCGCAGGTTGAACGCTATGAAGTAGCCGGCATCATTTTCATCGGCTTCTGTCCTCAGGAAAGATTTCTCGTAGCTTTTCTTGGTCTTATATATTATTCTCGATATAGACAGATACTCAGTAATCCAATATCCTGCTTTCAGCATGTAGAAATAGAATAGAGCACGCGCTGTGCGGCCGTTTCCGTCGGCAAACGGGTGTACGTATGCCAGAAGGAAATGTATCATGATGCCTTTGATAATGGGGTGTATGAATTCACGATGGTTATCCTCCCCATTGAAAAAGGCACAAAGGTCACTTACGAAACCGGGTATATCAGTATGGGTCGGCGGGGTGTGTACTGTTTCGTGGGTGATGGAGTCTATTACATCAACCGTGTCGTCCTGACGGAAACGGCCTTCATTTTCAGAGTCTTCCAATGTGTTTTTTGTCATCAGGGCGTGTATCTCGAGAAGCATTTCGGGTGTAAGCCGATTGTTCTTGTTGTCGGTAATGAACCGGATGCATTTGTAGTTGTTGTAGATCATCATTTCTGATTTGTTGCGCGGCTTGATTTCCTTACGCAACATCTCCTTGGCAACTTTGCGTGTGGTCGCCGCCCCCTCCATCTGGCTTGACGAGATGGCTTCTTCCATGAGCGACGATATGAGGAAACGCTTGCGGTTGTCGTCCGTGATGTTCCCGTCGGCTATCCACGATCCGCCATAGTTCATGTCAAAGTCGTGGCACTGGCGCTGCATCTTGTTTGTGACGTAAAAATGAATCCCGTATTTGTTCCAAATGAATGTGCGCTGCATCATTCTGCTTACCTTTATACATGCCCATACGGTCTCCTTATCTATTGTGGCATCAGGGAATGGTTTGTATTTTATGTCGCTCCAATAGAGATAGTCGTCATTGTAGGAGTCTATCGTTTCTTTGATTTTGGAGTCGGAGAGCAGTTTTATAGCTCTCTGTACCATTGCATTGCTGATTTTAGGCGGTTTTTCTATCATTGTTCCTTGGCTGTTTTTGTTATGCCGATGTGCGGGTATGCCGTTATGTACCAATGCAGTCGGAAGGTCTCCTCCGACGGTATCTTCGCATACTCCCGGCTCTTGAGTACAAAGTTAGTGAAATTTTTTCGGTATGCAAGCTGTTAATCTCTCCAAAACTTGAAAGTGTTTGAAATAGTTTCAAGTTTTGAAGAGTAGAGTGTCGGCGTATATAAGTGATGATTAAGGATGTAACTGTTTTTGGTGAATGTGAAATAATCAGAATGCCATTTGAGGCGCAATTGACGGAAGTGTCTTTGGGAATGCTGTCTGGGCGGCTATGATGTACGGCGGCGGTATTCGGCGGGGGACATACCGTACTGCTTGGCGAAGGCGCGGCGGAATGTGGATATCGAGTTGAAGCCGGATTGTTCGGCTATTTCCTCCTGCGTGAGGCTGCACCGGCTGTCGGAGAGCAGCTTTTTCGCATGGGTGAGCCTGAGGGAGTTGATATAGTCGTAGAATGAATAGCCCAGTACTGTGTTGATGTAGTGAGAGAGTGTGGTGCGGTTGGTATGCAGCTTGGCAGCGAGGGCAGTGAGCGTCAATCCCGGAGTGCGGCAGAAATAGCCGTCGGCCTCGAGCTGTTCGAGGGCGGCACTGAAGTGGTATTCGGGTTCAGTCTGTGGGATGCAGCCGGCTGCCGGGTCGGGACTGGCCTCCATGACGGGCGACTCCGTCACCTCACGGTCTATGACCTTCTGTCTGTCAGTATAATGGCATATCACGCCCCACACCGCGCAGATGGACAGGTAGTAGAAAAAGTCCGCGACGAACGAGACGTAGAAGTATTCGTATATCCAGCAGGCGAAGCAGACGAGCATGATGGCGACAGCGTGCCACAGCCAGTGGAGGTCTATGTTGTCGATGTCGGAATGGTTGTCGTGTACCATGCGGTTGTAGCGCGCCGCCTGCCTGAGAAGGTATATGAAGACAATGGCGCAGTAGAGTATGGCGAGAGCCATGTCGGCCAGATAGACATATTTGTTGCCCGTGACGGCATACGCGATACATATCAGCGCAAATACGGAGAAATGGGCCGCCATGCGCGGAGCGCGCTGCCAGCCGGGGCGGAGCAGCTCAATGGCGAATACGCCGCAAGACGGCACGGCCAACATGTCGACTGTGAGCAGCAGTCGGTATATGTAGCCGGAGTGTCTCACGCTGTCGAACATACAGAGTATGTCCTTGGCCAGCAGTGCGAACCAGAGAGTCATCACCCAACCGAGTATGCGCTTGAGCCTGTTCTCCCGCCTCTGCCGCAGGAAATGAATGGCGAAGAGGAGGAAGAGCATGGCCGCTGCCCCGTTCATGAAATATGCCAGATGTTCGAATATGTCTTGCATGGCGGTATTGTCATGTTGCAAAGATATAACTTTTTTTAAGGGGGGGGGTAAAATTAACTGTTAAATTTTATGGTTTGCACGTGTTTTGC
>JADIMV010000062.1 GCA_017694515.1 Candidatus Aphodosoma intestinipullorum | reverse complement strand
GCTCACCCCGTTGAACGCCGAGTTCGCCTCCTCGTAGAGGTTGAAGTCGAACTGCGCGTCGAGCATTCCGCTGTTCACGTACGAGGATATAAGCTCAGGGCTGCCGTATGTCTCGCCTATCTGATAGAACGATGCAGTGGGGTCTATTGCCTTCAGCTTGCGTGTCAGCGCACGCCAGTAGGCCAGGTCCACGTGCTTGCACGCGTCGTGGCGAAAGCCGTCTATGCCGAACTCCTTCATCCAGTACGCGCCCGAGTCGGACATCAGTTCCACGACTTCAGGGTTCGAATAGTCGAGCGACGGGATAAACGTGTCGAACCAAGTGGTGAGCCTCTGCTCATCCCAAAGCCCTATGTTCAGACGGCCGTCAGGCAGATGCAGCTGCGTGGCGTACTCCGGATGCTCCTTATACAGCGGATGGTTCTCATGCACATGATTGGCCACATAGTCCAGCAGTATGTTGATGCCGTGGCTGTGCGCGTCCTTCACGAGACCTTTCAGCTCATCGTTCGTGCCGAAACGGAAATCGACCTGCGAAGAAGATATGGGCCAGTAGCCGTGATAGCCCGCGAATTTGGTCTTCGCGTCCGCATTATATCCGTATGGCTCCAATGGGTTCTGGTTGAGCGGCGACACCCACAGCGTATTGACCCCGAGGGCATTGAAATAGCCGTTGTCCACCTGCTGACGTATGCCTTCGAGGTCTCCGCCCTGATAGTCGGCCTTGGGGTTCACGTCGGGGCGGTTCATCGGATGGTCATTGCCCGGATTGCCGTTCTTGAAGCGGTCCACGAGCAGGAAATATATGATTTTGCCCTGCTTGTCCTTGCGTCCTATCATTTGGGCGTCAGTGACCGCCTTCCCGCGCTGTAGCGGCACAAGCACATCGTTGCTGACACCCCAGCCGTTCACAGCCCAAATCCTGATGTACGAACGCTCCAACCGCGCCGCGTCGGCCGGAACTGTGACCTCCACCTTGCCGTCAGTCACCTCCACAAACCTCTCAGGCAAAAGATAATTCTGCCAATAGGCATAGACCTTCTCCACATCGTTGCGTGCCGATACGGTTATCTTGTCTCCTTCTATCCGGTCAGTCGTGAGGCGCGGAAATTTGTCGTCATTCCCCCTGACCGTCAGGACGGAATTGAACTGTCCGAAACCGTTGTCCACCTTATTGGGGTTAGTCGGGTCAGCCGCCTGCACTCCATCGATAACAAGCTGATACATATACGTCCCGGGACTGAGAGTGAGCATCACGCTGTACTTGCCGTCCTCACCGAGTGTAAGGTCTGGGGTCATTGTCGGCACCCAGAAGTTCATCTGACCCGCTATCTGCACCCTGTTGTGCTTCTTGCCCTGCGGGTCGTATGTAAAAAGATGCTCCACCTTGTCGCTCCGCTTCACAGGAACGGCGTATGGCGCACCTTTCGCCCATACTATGACATTGGCCATAGCGGCCATATCCGCCGGTGCGGTCACATTGATAAGCTCCTTGTTTTCAGATAGTGACACGGTGAGCGCGTCACAGTCCGAAGTGACGGAGTCGATATCGGCCACATTCATGATGAAATCCGCCGTATGAAGCACATTCTCTCCCTCCTGCAACTGCATCATGGAGTTAAGTCCTGCTGTCTCAGTATCGGCGGGATAGCCGAGCGAACGGTTGCCGCACGCGGCCAGCAGAAACGCCGCAGCGGCAATAAAGCATAATCTTTTCATATAAGTAAGTAGCTGTTCAAAATTATAACAAACCCAAAACCGGACAACCCCACTCCGCCCGAATGGCACATACCGTCACTGCGGATTGACCCCTTTCAGAGAGAACTTCTTGCCGTCCTGTCTGACCACTATGCAGTAGACACCATGCGGGGGAACGAACTCATACTCCGCACCCTCTGCCACGGCAGTCCACACCGTATGGCCGTCCACTGTGAAACACGACAGCTCCGCCCCGGATATGAGGTTGCATATCTTATTGCCTGCAATGCACGGCTTCGGCGCAGGCGTATTCACATCTATGTACTCCGCGAAAGTGAAACCGAACGAAACGCCATCATCCTCTGTGATGTTGTATATCTGGCATGAGTCGAACAGAGTGCAGTTGCTCACGCCCGCGCTGCCAGGGAATACATCGCCGGGCTTGGCGCTTCCATAGCCTATGCCGTCGGCCTCTATCAGGTCTACACCCATATTGTCCGGGTCATTATTGACAACATTGGCGTACCATTGGGTCTCACTGAAATTCACCTTCGTCACTAACATGCCCGACCCGGGCAGATAAGCGTCCCATCCGTCCAGTGCGCGATACTCTAACATATAGAACATCTCCGGATATGGCGACACGCCGTCGAGGTTGTGTGTACCGTCACCGCTTATGAGGTATGCGCGGTTCGACGTTTGCAGGTCATCGAGCCTGTAATCCCCGTCACTGTCAAGTATGTCGGGGGTGAGCCACCCCATGAAAAAACGTTCGTATGAGGAAAACACCGGCGGCGTGCGCCCGTCGTTGTTATACGGCCCGTAGTCCATTACATCCCATGAGTCGAGCGTCTTGTGTGTCGCTCCGTCAGTGGTGTACAGGTCCGGCAGTCCCAGCACATGAGAGAACTCATGGCAGAAAGTGCCGATGCCGCACATATCATACCCGAACTTATCCTTCTGCTCTGACGTACAGGCATATTTCGACACCGTTTTGCCTCCGAACTGCACTCCTCCTTCCACATTCTGCGGGTAGACCTCCCAGCTGTGCGGCCAGATGGTCTCTTCATCAGCCCCTTCCGCCTCATTGTGCCCGGCGTAATAGACGAACACGAAATCTATCTTCCCGTCATTGTCAGCATCATAATCGGCCATATCCACATCAGCCTCCCCATCGGCCATGAGCTTGGCAAGAGCATCCACCACCATTTGGTCCGGATGACGGTCATTGCCCATATAATCATTGCCGCCGTAATAGCTCATCCGGCGGTCGAGATCATACGGGCCGAACACATCGAAATGAGGGTGATACTGTCCCGATGACGAAATGCGGAAATAGTCTGCGGCAGAGCCTGTCGCGCCGTTCGCCGAGTAACCCTCGCTGTTCAGCATATCGTCGAAAGCCCTTCCTGCATCGTCAGTGACAAACTTCACGTCAGAGAAATTGACGAGCAGCACAAGCCCCCTCTCTGCCTGATTTACCTCCAAGAGGCCGCTTTTCGTGGCCGCCGCTCCGCGCACACTCGCCGCCCTGCGCCGTATCTGCGCCAGTTCCGCCGCCACGGTCTCTGCCCTTACTGCCACATCCGGAATCGTACCCCCCGGCCTCACCGTCACGGTCGTAGGTTCGATATGCCCGCCGCTCACCCGTGCGTATGTGTACCGCCCCGCGCTGTCCTTCGCGACTATATGTCCCGCCTCGGTCGTAAGATAATGGAAATGCTCATCGCCGTGCAGCCTCACGGTGATTTCCGTCCCGTCCGGCTGCCTGACTGTCATTGCGGAACGCTTCGCCGGAACGGCATATATGTGGCACAGCGGAAGCCCGCAAGCCACCATCATAAAGAGTATCTTTCGCAATATCATAACAAATCATCTAATAATCTCACATATTAAATTTCCAGACGAACTTACATGAGGCCATCACAACAACAGAATATTCCCATTAACATATGAGTTTAGGGCATACAATATTATTCCACCTACACATCTGCCTGGCAACTTTAAACATATACGCAATTCCTCTACAATACTAATCGAACCTATCATCAATCACACAGCCAATTTTATGCATTTTTCTTTAACACCACAATAAACTCATTGCTCATAGTATCAACTTTCGCCCCGCAGACATTTGTAGGGCTGGTTTTTGATGGCATTCTTTTATTCGGAATCTCCCTAACCAAAGTAATGACATGGCAGAAACCGCACCTTTCAAATGTCTCTGCTGTAAAGTAATCTAACGGTATCTGAACTCCTTTTACATTCCTATTTCCAACCACATAACAGACAACTCCTCCAGGTCTTACTGTGTTTGCCACGTTTTGAATGGAAAACCAATAATCATTCAGGAAAGATACCACTTCATAATATCTTCTCGTATCGATTTCAGCAATCTGCTCCAACTCTTTTTTTATTGATTCTGCCAGAAACAATTTCTGACGTGTCCGTCCACCACCCATTAAAAGACTATCCAGATTATGTGCATTCTCAAAATCAAACCATTCATTAGCCCAACGAGAAAACTGCCCATACGCAACTGTAGTCCGACTATCACCGTATGGCGGAGATGTAACAATCATATCTACACTTTCTGATTCGATTGCAGAATTGGGAATTTCCACTGTACTATTAAAATCACATATATCTACCGACACATTAGGAACAACAGCTTTAAATTCTCGTAACCCATTAAGATTGCGCCATACTTTAATTTCAAACAACCTGAACACATCCGGATGATAAGTTTTGACTTTCTCCTCACTCATTCGATAACGTTTAAACTCACCATTTCGTGTAAAAGAAACTTCCCTAACTACTTCAGATAACGCAACATTAAAAAAATCTTGATTAACACTACATTCGGAAATTAATTGAGATAAATAGGACAGCCTTAAAAGGCTCTCTTCTGAATACCAGTAAGAGTAATTTGATATACGGCTAAAATCTTTATTTTTAATTCTATCATAAGAAAAGAGAGGAAAGCGAAACTGCATTTCACAAAACTCATCCTCTAAAACCCTAATGTCATATACCGTAGTTTTTACTTTTGCTATTAACCGAGCCAATGGATTGAGATCCGTTCCAACAGCATTAATATTGGCCAATGCCGCTTCAACCAATGACGTACCACTACCCATATAAGGATCAAAAAGTAAGTCACACTTATCTATCGGCTTATAATTATTGATTAGAGTACGGGCAACCTGTGGTATCATCATTGCCGGATATGAATGATAGCAATGCGTATATTCCTTTGTATCAACATCACGGAAATCCCAGCTATTATCTATTTCTCTACAATACATATTTTATTTTACCCTGCAACATATGAACATACAAAAAAGCAAACACTCTCAATTTGAGAGTAGCATATCATCTATATCGCTCTATATTTGTGCAAATATACGAATATTTGATGAAGAGTGAATATCAAAACCGCATTATACACCGTATCCGACAATTAAGAGAAGAACACGGTTATACACAAGGAAATATTGCAAGCATAATTGGCATAAGCAATGGACAGATGGGTAATATTGAAAGCCCAAAGACTTCCCATAAATACACGCTTGCCCATATACAACAGATATGTAAAGAGTTTAAATATCCTATTGAGCTCATCTTTTTAGACAAGACAGATTTTTCAGAGAACAATAACATAATCGATTTACTTATAGACAATATAGTCAAATATGAACGATAACGAGGCATTAATAATTGAACGCTTTAACCAAATCAAAGCTCTCGGTTTTGTGCGTAGCAATAGAAAAAATAATACTGGCATAGGCAAAACATTTGAGGACTATATAGGTGTGGTTGAAAACAACATTGACGAACCCGATCTGTTTGGTTACGAAATAAAATCACACAGAGAAGAAACATCTTCATATATCACATTATTCACCAAAAGCCCCAACTTTCCTCCAAAAGCAAATTCGTATTTAAAAGACAAATACGGAATTCCTTATGAGAACAATCCATGTTTAAAAAAGTTGCACACATCCATGTTCGCATCTAAATTCAACACTTTCACCGGACTATATTCTTTTAGACTACTCAATGATTCCATTCACAATGCTATCAGAATTGGAGTTTTTGATTATAATACAAAAGAACTTATCGATGATACTGTTGGATATACGTACGATTGCATTGAGGACATACTGAAGAAGAAATTGAAAAATCTGTTTTACGTCAGTGCAGAGCGAGAAATTAAAGATGGAGATGAATATTTCTTTTTCAATGAGGAAGAATATTAGTGCGATTTTAAGCACAGAAACAACTATTAAATC
>JADIMV010000061.1 GCA_017694515.1 Candidatus Aphodosoma intestinipullorum | reverse complement strand
ATATGATGAATACGGGTTCTCGACCGACATGGGCGGCATTCAGAAGCAGAAGTTCGCGTTCGGAGACGGGCGGTGCGACTCCGTGGTCTACCTTGACCTGAAGGTGATACCCGTGCCGACTTCCGTGACTACGGTGACCATCTGCCAGGGACAGAAGTACCAGTGGAATGGCAGAGAGCTCGAACGCTCGGGTGAATACACCGACACGCTGCAGGCGACATCGTGCGACTGCGACTCGGTTGCGACGCTGCTGCTGACCGTGACCGACGCTGAGGTGACGCAAATAGAGGAGACGGTGTGCCACGACGGGTCGTTCGACTTCGGCGGCAGGACGCTCACCGAGAGCGGGGTGTACCGCGACACCGTGACAGACGAGAGCGGATGCATGGCCATCACGGAGCTGACGCTCACCGTGCTGCCGGACTACCGCCGGAGCTACACGGCTTATTTCTGCGCCGGAACCACGTACTCGGACGAGAATTTCCAAGGGGTGACTGAAGAAGGGACGTACACCAACCCGCTGACTTCGACTGTGGGCGGATGCGACTCGACGGTGACAATCACGCTGATCGCCCTCGGAGGGGACACGGTGCGCGTCACGGACAGCATCACGACGGAGGAGCTGCCGTACACGATAGACGGGACGGACATCACGTATGAGGCCGGGACTGAGCCTGGCACGTACACCGACACGGTGGAGATAAGCGTCTCGACCGAGGCGGGAGAGTGCTCCGATGTGCTGATACACACGCTCGTCATCGACGACGTGACGGCGTTCAACGCTGCGGAGGTGAAGGAGCTGATACTCACGCCTAACCCGGTGCGCGTGCACGAGAGCGTGATGGTACACCTCGAACTGACCCCGGAGGAGCGCGAGGGACTCACGGTGCAGGTGTTCTCCAGCACCGGTTCGCTCATGAGGCAGTTCACGCCTGACGGTGAGCCGATTACTATCGACGGCCTCGACGCGGCGGGTGTGTACATGGTACGCATCGTGGACGGTCTCGGAAAGGTGTATACCGGTAAGGTCATTGTAAGATAGTATTTTCCTAAGGTGATACAGAGGCTGTGCCTGATTTGCCTCAGGCATGGTTTATCCGACAGAAGGCGGGCAACATGAAGTTGTCCGCCTTCATTGTATCTGCCGCACTGCGGAGAGCCTGCGGATGAGGAGAGGTTAGCCTACTGCTACGGGGGAGGTTCGGCGAGAGTACGTGTTTTTAACCTATTTTCACGATAGCGGATAGTTTGATGAAAGCGATGCCCATGTCTGTCGGAGTATTGGCGGATGAGGTTATTTTCCGTACCTTTGTTTCACGAAGATAGGATACATCTCGGCTAAACAATTGAGCAAACTCATTGTTTAGCACTCGATTTTCACTATCTTTGAGTGCCGGAGCACTCAAGATAGGAGGCGGTTAGCTTCGCTGCAATCTGTCGCGACTCAGCAATGACGAAAATGAATTTCCGCATTGCTCTCGCTGCTCCAGATTGTCGGCAATGCAATAAACCCGACTGATGTCAGTTTTGTTTATTGCATTGCGCTCACCTTTCACTATCTTTGTCCCCAAAAACAACATCATTGAAATGGAGGAGAAACACGTAAGAAAACCAGAGTGGCTGAAGATAAAAATAGGGAGTACAGAGACTTCGGCACAGGTGGGCAATATACTGCGCTCGCACTGCCTGCACACGATATGCACAAGCGGAAGATGTCCGAACCAAGCGGAGTGCTGGAGCAGAGGCACTGCCACATTCATGATACTCGGCAATATCTGCACGCGCTCATGCCGTTTCTGCAACACACCGACAGGGCATCCACTCCCGCCGGCAGCGGATGAGCCGCAGAAGCTCGCCGAGTCGGTGAAACTCATGAAGCTGAAACACGCCGTGATAACATCAGTGGACCGCGACGACCTGCCGGACCAGGGGGCGGGACACTGGGCTGAGTGCATCCGCGCCGTGCGCAGCGAGAACCCCGGCACAACAATAGAGGTGCTGCTGCCCGATTTCCAAGGCAAGGCGGAACTCATGGCCACAGTCATCGATGCACGCCCGGACATACTCGGCCACAACATAGAGACCGTGCGCCGCATCACGCCCGACGTGCGCTCGGCGGCACGCTACGACCGCAGCCTCGAAGTGCTGCGCCAGATGGCCACCAGCGGCATCCCGACAAAGAGCAGCATCATGCTCGGCCTCGGGGAGACGCGTGACGAGATACTCGAAACGATGGACGACCTACGCGCCGCCGGAGTCACCATCTTCACCCTCGGGCAGTACCTGCAACCCACGCGCAAACACCTGCCCGTCCGCGAGTATGTACACCCGGACACATTCCGCGAGTATAAGGAGATTGCCCTGAAGAAAGGCTTCCGCGCCTGCGAGAGCGGCCCTCTCGTCCGCTCCAGTTACCATGCTGAAGGCACATTCCGCAGCCTATGAGCCGCCGCGCCGTACAGACAGCCGCGCTGCTCATCGTGATGCTCTGCGCATTACCTATTACGGCGTATGCGCAAAAGGAGTCCGACACGCGGCAACAGGAGCTGTTCACACGCATCATGGAACGCCGGACGGCAGCAACGGAGGAGACACTGGCCGACGTGGCCGCACTTTTCATCGGCACACCATACGCGGCACACACGCTCGAGACATACCCCGCGCCCGAAAGGCTCACCGTGAGGCTCGACTCAGTGGACTGCACCACATTCGTAGAGCAGGCTCTCGCGCTATGGATAATCGGGAGAGAAGGGACATGGGACGAGTTCACCCGCCAGCTCACACGGATACGCTACGGCAGCGACAGCATAAAGGGGTACGCCTCGCGCCTGCACTACATCACGGCATGGGCGGAGGCGAACACAGCCGCAGGGCGGACAGTAAACCCGATGGACAGCCTCTGCCCGGGGAGACTCACGCCACAGTGCAATTTCATGACCCGGCACCGGGAGAAATACCCCGCCATAGCAAACGACAGCACGGAGTACGCTCGCATAGCCGCCATGGAGGAGAGGCTCGCCGGGACATCGCTCTGCATACTCCCGAAAGAGGATTTCAACAGATATTCCGGCACGATACACCACGGCGACATCATCGCTTTTCTCACTACAACTGAAGGACTGGACGTGTCGCACATCGGGATAGCATACGAAAAAGAGGGTAAAACCGCCCTTCTCCACGCTCCCACAGTGGGCAAAGAGGTGGAAATATCGCATGAAAGCATAGGGGAAATTCTCGGCAACAGGCTGACATACAGCGGTCTGATTGTCCTAAGACCGTTAAAATGATTAAAATCGGCCTATTTATAAACCTATTCTGCTCTGTCACTGAAAAAAAAACAGTACATTTGCAGACCGAGCCGTGTGCGCTGCCGCTTACAGTCAGCGCAGCGGAAGGACGGATGGGCTGAGACATCGTAAAATCTTAAACCGAAATACTTTATGGATATCAAAAAATCGCCGAAGGCAGACCTCGAAAGCAACAGGCTAACCTATGTCCTCTTAGGTTTTGTTTTCGTGCTTGCCGTTCTTTATGTCGGTTTCGAGTGGACCGACAAGGAGATTACAGTCTACGAGGTTGAGGAGAGCCTCGTAAACGAAGCAGAAGAAGAGATGACGGAGATCACCTTCCAAGAGGAGACTCCGCCGCCACCGCCGCCACCGGCAGAAGTGCCTCAGGTGATAGAGGAGATTACTATCGTGGACGATAACACGGAAGTGGCCGAAGTAGATTTCTCATCCGAGGACGATGAGACAAAAGTGCAGGAAGTGATATTGCCGCCCGCACCACCGGTAGAGGAAGAGCCGGAAGTGGAGGAGATATTCCTCATCGTGGAGAAACAGCCTGAGTTTCCCGGCGGCCACGCTGCACTGATGAAATATTTCAACGACAATGTGCGCTATCCGGTCATCGCAGCCGAGAACGGTATACAGGGACGTGTCGTTTGCCAGTTCACAGTGTGGAAAGACGGTTCGGTTTCCGATGTCAAGGTGCTTAGGAGCGTAGACCCGGCTCTTGACCGCGAGGCTATCCGTCTGATATCCAACATGCCGAAATGGAAACCCGGTGAGCAGCGCGGTAAGGCCGTAAGCTGTAAATTCACAGTGCCGGTCGTATTCCGTCTGCAATAAAGGAAGAAAGGCATCATATAGATAAATAGAGAGGGGGCGGCACTGCGGGATGTTTCCGCAGTGCCGCCCTTGTTTTTCATGACCACCTTTGTTCCTGTCTCTGGCATCGCCAATATCAGGAGAGGGAAAAGAGAGTACGCTCATCGCGCCTTTTCATAGCCCAAGGCGAGAGGGATTCTTCTATAGTCCATCACTCCCCCATTTGCCCATCCCGCCGAAAATCCGTACCTTTGCCCTGACGGGAGCTTGAAACACCCGTCATGAAAACATCGCGGGCGCACGGATTCCGACCCGTACGCCCGCTAGTATGAACCCTAAAATACAACTCTATGTCTTTGAAACAGAACATCGAAGAGCTACGCGAACTAAAAGCCGTAGCCGAAAAGGGCGGAGGCGATGCCGCCATAGAAAAACAGATTTCGATGGGCAAGATGACCGCCCGGGAGCGCATACTCGCACTCCTCGACCCCGACTCATTCCAGGAATACGACCTCTTCGTCGAACACGAGGAGCGCAACTTCGGCATGGACAAGAAAGTCCTCCCCGGCGACGGCGTAATCACCGGCATCGGCACAATCGGCGGCCATCCCGTCTGCATCTACGCGCAGGACTTCACCGTCATGGGCGGCTCACTCGGCCTCAAACACGCCCGCAAGATAACCAAAATCATGGACCATGCCCTCAAAATGAAAGTCCCCTGCATCGGCATCAACGACTCCGGCGGCGCGCGCATACAGGAGGGCATCGGAGCACTCGCCGGATACGGTGAAATCTTCTACCGGAACACCATGGCCTCCGGCGTGATACCCCAGATATCAGTCATCCTCGGCCCATGCGCAGGCGGCGCGGTCTACTCCCCGGCTCTGACCGACTTCGTATTCGTCGTAGACAACATATCCAAAATGTTCATCACAGGGCCTAACGTCATAGAGTCCGTCCTCGGAGAGAAAATCTCACAGGAAGAGCTCGGCGGGGCGCGTGTCCACGCAGAAATCACAGGCAACGCCCACTTCTTCGCCAAATCCGAAATGGAGTGCTTCGACCAGATAAAGACCCTGCTCAGCTATGTGCCGTCGAACAACGCCAAGAAGGCCAACGACATCGAGCCGCACAAGCCGACATTCAAAAAGAAAATCGAGAACATCATCCCCTCCGACCCGAAGCAGCCATACGATGTGCGCGACATCATACGCGCCATTGTCGACAGTTCCGAATTCTTCGAGGTGCAGGAACTCTTCGCGCCCAACATTGTCATCGGCTTCGCCCGCCTCAACGGCGAGACCATAGGCATCGTCGCCAACCAGCCGATGTACCTTGCCGGAGTGCTCGACTGCGACAGTGCAGACAAGGCCGCACGCTTCATACGCTACTGCGACTCGTTCAACATCCCCATCCTCACCCTTGAGGATATGCCGGGCTACCTCCCCGGTGTCGATCAGGAACACGCCGGTGTCATCCGCCACGGCGCAAAAGTCCTCTACGCATACTCCGAAGCCACAGTGCCGAAAGTCACTGTCATCCTGCGCAAGGCATACGGCGGCGGCTATATAGCCATGAATTCACGCCACCTCGGTGCTGACTTCGTATTCGCGCTCCCGTCGGCCGAAATAGCCGTGATGGGGCCTGAGGGCGCAGCCAACATCATATTCGCCAAGGAGATACGTGAGGCCGCCGACCCCAACGCCATGCGCGAGGAGAAGGTCAAGGAGTACACGGCCAAGTTCGCCAACCCGTTCGTTGCCGCATCGAAAGGCTTCATTGATGCAGTGATAGAACCGGGCGAGACGCGCGACCTGCTCATCCACACGCTCGCCGTCTCAAAGGAGAAAGAGGAATACCGCCCGGTCAAGAAGCACGGCATCCCACCGTTCTAACCTGTTGGCATATCATCAGTTAAACATTAAAGATGGAGATTATGACAGAACTGAAAGACAACACCGGACTGGTTGATTTCGCCGTCACGGCACGCAAATACAAGACCCTGCTCACAGAAAAGTTCCGTAACCGCAAAGTATGGGAAGCCCCCAACGAAAAGGAGGTGCGCTCCCACATACCCGGCACTATCGTGAAAATCTGTGTCAGCGAGGGACAGGAGGTCAAGGCGGGGACTCTGCTGCTCATCCACGAAGCCATGAAGATGCAGAACCGCGTCGAGATGCCGTATGACGGACGCATCTCTAAAATCAACGTCACCGAGGGGGAAAAGATACCCAAGGACTTTGTGATGATAGAGATAGCCTGACACGGCAGACATACAAATAAAGCGGGGTGCGGACACAAGGATGTCCACACCCCGCTTTATTTCTGACCGAGAACTGTGCCTGTGGGTTTTCAGCACAACTCCCCAGCCTGCCGTCCTATCCTTACTTCTTCGGATAGCCCACCGGCAGATTGAGCATCGGCTCCTGTCCGTTTTCGAGGTTAAGTGCCGTCGCCACCGCCCTCTTGTCCATCGAAGCGCGAGGCACAGTGGCAAGTCCCGTAGCCGCACAATACAGGCACACGTTCTGCGACACATGACCTGCATCTATCGCACCCATCTCCCTTGCCTTCTCGCCGCCCAGTTTGCGCAGGTCGCTCACCAGCACTATAACCACCGGAGCGTCAGCCGCCCACGTCTGCTGCGCCGCCACTGCCGGACGCACGTCCTTGTCCGTCACCTGCACGAGCGCATGACCCTTTGCGTCATACTTGTACGCGCCGTTCTCCATGCAAACATACACATCGACATCCTGCTTGTTCAGGGCCGATGGGGCGGTACGTTTCCCGTCCTCGCGGTTCACCCCGTTCGCCGCCCACAGCAGGTTCGACAGCTCCCTGAGCGGGATGTTTCCCTTGTCGAACTCCCTGACTGACTGGCGTTTCTCAAGTGCCTGCATTAAAGTGGCAGGCACACCCTTCACTACCAGCGGCAACTTTATCGTCTCACCCGCCTTTACGAAACCTGACATCATGACCATAGCCATAATACATAAAAATACTCTTCTCATATATAATACATTAATGGTAAGTAACCGAATCTACATCCCCCTCGAGACAGGCGGCAGAAACGCATCCTCAATATGCTCTATCTCGTATGTACCGTCCTCACGGCTGACGACAGATATAATGTCGAAACGCACATCCACGTCAAGGTCTTTCATAGTCACATAGCTCTCCGCCGCATTGACCAGATGGCCTATCTTTCTACGGTCAACAGCCTCTTCGGGCAAACCGTAATCCGTCGACGAACGGGCTTTTACCTCAACTATCACAAGTGTCTGGCCGTCCATGGCCACCACATCTATCTCGCAATGCCCCGACCGCCAGTTATTATCAAGGATTCTGTAGCCTTTTGCCGTCAGAAACGAGTGTACGGCAAGCTCCGCATCGCGCCCCAGTTCATTGTGTTCCGCCATAGCCCGCTCCCTGACTGTTATTTTTGAGCATCTCGCGGAGATAACGACCCGTGTACGAAGCCTCGGCCTCTGCCACCTGCTCTGGCGTACCTTCCGCCACAATATTGCCGCCTTCGTTTCCGCCCTCCGGGCCGATGTCTATAATGTGGTCTGCACACTTGATTACGTGAAGGTTATGCTCCACTATCAGCACCGTATGCCCTTTGGCTATAAGCGCATCGAAGGCTTTCAGCAGCGTGTTTATATCGTGCGTGTGCAGCCCGGTAGTCGGCTCGTCGAATATGAAGAACATACTCCCCTCGCTCTCCTGCGCAAGGAAATAGGCCAGCTTCACTCTCTGGCTCTCCCCTCCTGAGAGAGTCGAACTGGCCTGGCCGAGTTTCACATAACCGATACCCACATCCTGCAACGGCTTCAGCCGTTTCACTATGCGGCGGCACGTCGCGTCGTCCCTCTGCGAGAAAAACTCAATCGCCTGATTGACCGACATCTCCAGAACATCGTGTATGCTCTTCCCGTTCACCTTCACCTCGAGTATATCGCTCTTGAACCGCGTCCCGTGGCACGCCTCGCACGGCAGCACTATATCCGCCATGAACTGCATCGGCACGGTCACAGTCCCCTCGCCCTGACACACCTCGCACCGTCCCCCGTCCACATTGAACGAGAAATGCGCTGCCGTATAGCCCATCTGCTTCGACAGCGGCTGCTCCGCGAACAGCTTCCTTATGTCGTCATACGCCTTGAGATATGTGACCGGATTGGAACGCGACGACTTGCCTATCGGGTTCTGATCCACCATCTCCACTGCCGTTATCAGATGCAGGCTGCCCGTAAGCGATGCATAACTTGCCTTCGTGTCTGCCGACCCCGTGAAGTGTTTTTTAAGTGCCTGATACAGCACATCGCGCACAAGGCTCGACTTCCCCGACCCCGATACTCCAGTGACTACTGTCATTACCCCAAGCGGGAACTTCACATCTATGCATTTCAGGTTATTCTGCGTTGCCCCCTTGATTTCTATATAGTTGGACCATTTCCTGCGCGACTGCGGCAAACTGATGCCCATCTCGCCGCGAAGATATTTGAGCGTGTACGAACCGGGAGCGTCCGCACTGCCCAGTTCCGCCACAGGCGATGCCATCACTATGCTTCCCCCGCGCCTCCCCGCCTCTGGCCCTATGTCCACGATATAGTCCGCCGCACGCATTATCTCCTCATCGTGCTCCACGACCACTACCGTATTGCCGAGCCCTTGCAGACGGCGCAGCACTGAGATAAGCCTCTCCGTATCACGCGGATGGAGACCTATACTCGGTTCGTCCAGCACATAAAGTGACCCTACGAGCGATGAGCCTAACGACGTGGCGAGGTTTATTCTCTGGCTCTCGCCGCCGGAGAGCGTATTGCTCTGCCGGTTGAGTGTCAGATAACCTAACCCGACATCTATCAGGAAACCTATGCGCGAGGTGATTTCTTTCAGCAGCCGTGCCGCGACAGTCCGCTCATGCTCCGACAGTTGCAGATTGTCGAAAAAGCTTTTCAGTTCGCTGACGGGCATATCGACAAGCTCCGATATGGCATGCCCCCCCACTTTCACATACCCCGCCTCGCGCCTCAGCCTCGTGCCGTGGCAATCCGGGCAGACAGTCTTGCCACGGTAACGCGCCAGCATGACGCGGTACTGTATCTTATACTGTTGGCTCTCGACCCATTTGAAAAACTCGTCCAGCCCGTGAAACCACTGGTTGCCCGTCCACAGCAGACGCTGCTGCTCCGGTGTGAGCTTGTAGTACGGACGGTGTATCGGGAACTTGAACTTTTCCGCGTTGGCTATCAGCATCTGCTTCCACTCGCCCATTGTCTCGCCCCTCCAGCACGCCACAGCGTCCTGATAAACCGACAGGCTCTTGTCCGGTATCACCAAATCGGGGTCTATCCCCAACACACGACCGTAACCCTCGCACGTGGGGCACGCGCCGAGAGGATTGTTGAACGCGAACATCTTGTCATTCGGCAACTCGAACCGTATGCCGTCAGCCTCGAACGCTTTTGAGAACTCTGTCCTTACACGCTTTCCGTCCTCCGTCTCGTGCATCACCACACACACGTCGCGCCCTTCGAAAAAGGCGGTCTCTACCGAATCATACAGGCGGTTCGTCAGTTCGCGCTCCCGCGACACCCGCACGCGGTCTATCACAAGGCGCATGGCGTTCCACTGCTCCGCCACACGCTTTTCCCCTGCAATGTCCGCTATGCGGAGAAACTCCCCGTCAAGCTCCACTCGGCTGAAACCCTGCGACATAAGCACTTTCAGCGTCTCCTCCGGCCTGCGCTCCCCTGCCGGGGTGAGCGGCGTGAGCAGATAGACAGCCGTGCCGTCAGGCAATGAGAGTATATGGTTTATCACGTCCTCTGCCGTGTGCCGCTTCACCTCCTGCCCCGACACGGGCGAGATGGTGTGCCCTATACGGGCGTAGAGCAGCTTCATATACTCGTAAATCTCCGTGGTAGTGCCGACTGTAGAGCGCGGGTTGTTGCTTATCACCTTCTGCTCTATGGCGATTGCCGGAGGGATGCCTTTGATATAGTCCACTTCGGGCTTGTCCATCCGCCCGAGGAACTGGCGCACATAGCTCGACAGCGACTCGACATAACGCCTCTGACCCTCGGCATACAGCGTGTCGAACGCAAGCGACGATTTGCCCGACCCCGACACTCCCGTGATGACTATCATCTGGTTGCGCGGCAAATCGAGGTCAACCCCTTTAAGGTTATGCACCCTCGCGTTCTTGATTTGTATATATCCTGATTTATTCCCTTTCTCCTCCATGATTCTCCTCCTCTTGTCCCGGCTGTCACGCACCCTGACAGACAGCCTCCCTGTATCTCAACGTCCTATGTAGGTCACAGTCCCGTCCTTGGAGAAACGCACGGACACTTCCGGGTCATCCGTCAGCGCGGCGGGCAGGAACGTAGTGTAGCCGAACTGAGGCACAAGCATCGTGCGGCTGACGCTGAATGCATCATTGTCGGTCACCTCCACTGCCGCACTGCCCGGCACCACATAGTACAGCCCCTTGGCCGCCCTGTCCTCCTTCTTGGTCAGCACTGGAGTCGTGTGGTACTCGCCTTTAATATTAAGATATACAGGCGAGCCTATCAGGTTGTCCGCCGGGAGAAGTCCCTCTATCGACGATATGCGGAAAATCACATGATTGGTTATGTCCTCCTCCGGAGTAAACTCATAGCTTCTCTGCTGCGTCGTCACAGTGCGCTTGCCTGTGAACAGGGCCACCAGCTCACGCTCCGTCCGCTCCATCTCTTTCAGAGTGGCCTCCAAGGCCACGCCGTCCATCGTATGCTCCATCTCGCCTGACAGCAGCGCGGCGCGGCTCTCACGTATGCGGTATATCTGCCTTGCCGCCATCTCGGCCATCTTAGGTATGGAGTTGGCCACCAGAGCCTCCTCTCCGAGCACTGACATATCGAACTCCGGCCGTACCTCCCCGGGTCTGCGTTTGGGTTTGGGCGCATGGCCGGGTCCACCGTGTTCCGGTTCAGCTCTATGGCCTCGCAATTCTGGTCTGCGGGGTCTCGGTTCCTGCGGGTCATTCCGCTCCGTCACATTCACCCCCTCTATGATGCCCGCCGGCGACAGCTTCAGTCTGTGAGCCACGTCCTTTTTCGTCACAGCCACGACAAAACACCGCTCCGCGTCCGGCACAGGATGCGACATGATATGCACATCTTTCAACCTCCACTCCCTCTTCTCCTTGACAATCACATCCTTCTCGGCAAGATACCTCTCCGCGTACTGATAGAACGGCCCCGGCTTCTCCTCGATGCACTCCGCCACGGCACGCACATCAATCACAGTTCGCGGCAGACAATACACCACTCCCTCGGGCACTGACGACCCCGGCACATAGTGCGACACCGAAGTCTGCGCTGGTGCATAAAGCACCGCCGTACACAGCACTGCGGCAAAAAAACAACGTTTCATATCCATAATAATTAAAGTTTCGGCAAATGCAAAACTGCATCCTATCTTCTACAAAGATACGGAAAGTCGAATACAAAAGCGGCAAACTTGTTTGGCTGCTTTTGTTGAGACGCATCCTATCTTCTACAAAGGTACGAAAAATGGCCGCACAAGCAAAATTTATCCGGGCACAGCTCATCTGCAAACGCAAGGCATGCCGGACGGCAAATGCTTATGTCGCGCATTCCCCCAAAAGACTCCCTTCTGTATTGGAGAATTTCACTCCGTCACATCCCCATTTTCCCTTCTCTGAAAGTGCAAATTAAGGTTAAAAACACGTACTCTCGCCGAAGTCCCTCCGAAGCCCTCCCGAAGACCCTCCGAAACCCCTTCGGGGCAAAACCGGTATGTCTTTATATGCCGCGATTGAAAATATTCATACTTTCGGTTGTTTGTAAATGTTTTTTTGTATCTTTGCTGACGCAAGGCGACTGTGTGCCACAAGCCTGGCGGCATGCCTGATACGGCCGTCCGCATACGGGCATAGCTCCGCCGAAGCACAAAAACTAACGACATTATCGGAAATCTTAATCTTATATTTTATGAAACGACTTCTATTTCTGGCTATTTTCGCCGCTGCGAGCATCTTCGCATTTGCCGATGACATAAACGCATATAAGAAAGCTGCGGAAAGGGGCGATGTCCGCGCGCAGTGGAATCTCGCCAACTGCTACTACCTCGGCAACGGCGTGGCGCGCAATCTCGAACAGGCAGTCTATTGGTATCAGAAAGCCGCAGAGCAGAACATGGACATGGCTCAGAACGATCTCGGCATCTGCTACTATTTCGGCTACGGCACATCAGTGGACTACAAGCGTGCGTTCGGATGGTTCGTCAAAGCCGCGGAAAGCGGTTTCGCCGCAGCGCAATACAATCTCGGAGTGTGCTACCACAATGGTGACGGAGTCAATCAGGATGTGATGCAGGCTATATACTGGTATCGTAAAGCCGCAGAGCAGAACTACGAACCGGCGCTGGACATTCTGAAAAAGCTCGAACTGATGGAAGTAGAGCCACAAAGTCGCCTGTAAAAAGAGCCGTGACCACGGCAAAGACCTTTGCCGCACACCCGTCCGCACGGGACATCGGGGAAAGTCATTGTCTTTGCATGAGGCGCAGGGGATGTGCAGTATGCGGCATAACACGTGAGCAAGTTATGGCGGAAATGCACTTGGTATGTCTCATTGTTCTTAAGTTTTTTATAGCAAAGACATAGCGTATAGTCGGGACAGACTGTGCGCTATGTTTTTTATTCCTCATCCGTCTTGCCCATATTTCCGATTTGCACTATCTTTGTTTCACGAAGACAGGTACAGCCGTACCTGCGTTACACTATGACATCACAACGCTTATGAACAAAATAGGACTGATTATATCGACAGAATACAGCAGCAGAGTAAAGAAAAAATCTTTCATCCTGACGACATTCCTAACCCCCGTGCTTTTCGCGCTCATCATAATGCTGCCCGTATGGCTGGCAAGCATCGGCAATAACGAGGAAAAGCGCGTCGCCATTGTAGACAACACCGGCCTCTACACAGACCTTTTCAGCCGTGTGGAGACCGATGACAATATGACAATAGAGGTTGCAGGCCAGCCTGTGGAAGAACTTAAAGACGATGAGACTCGGGACTACACCGCCATAGTGCTCATCTCCGATGACCTCATGCGAAACCCTGACGCAGTGACCATTTACAGTCACACGCAGGTGCCGCGTGAAGTGACCCGCCTTGTTGAGAACACGCTCTCGGACTACGTAGAGCGGAAAAAGTTGGAAAGTTACAACATCGCGGGGCTGGAGCAGATAATAGCCGACGCACAGACGGAAATACATGCCGAGACCGTAAAATGGAATGACGCGGGGGAAGAAACGTCGTCGAACACGGACATAGCCATTGCCGTAGGAATGATATCCACGCTCGTCATCTATATGTTCATATTCGTCTCCGGCGGCCAGGTGATGTCGTCTGTAGTGCAGGAAAAGGCCAACCGTATAGTCGAGGTTATGGTGTGCAGCGTGAAGCCGTGGGAACTGATGTGGGGCAAGATAATCAGCGTCGCGCTCGTCTGCCTGACACAGATAGTGCTGTGGTTCGTGCTGACAGGATTTCTGACGGTAGTCATCAGCATAGCGGCCGGCATAAGCACGGACGCAGGACAGATGGCGGACACTATGCAGATGATGGAAATGGCAGGCGGGACAGCCTCCCCTGTTGAACTGGGAGTGCTGGGCGAGGTATTCCACTCTCTTGCGTCAATCAACTGGCTGCAGCTGATTGTCCTGTTCGTGGTCTATTTCATAGGGGGGTATCTGCTCTACGCATCGCTCTTCGCCGCCATAGGTGCAGCGGTAGACAACGAGGCGGACACGCAGCAGTTCATGACCCCGATAACGATAGTAGTGCTTTTCGCCCTCTATGCAGGCATATACAGTGCTGAGAACCCTGACGGCCCGCTGGCCCTGTGGTGCTCGATGATACCGTTCACTTCGCCTATCGTGATGATGGTACGTCTGCCTTTCGATGTCCCGGGATGGCAGATAGCCGTGAGCCTCGCGCTGCTCGCGCTGACCATAGTAGGCACAACGTGGATTGGCTCGAAAATATACCGCGTCGGCATACTGATGTACGGCAAGAAGCCCTCGTGGAAAGAGATGGTCAAATGGTTAAGATACAAATAATCAGGCTATGAGGACATACAGGCCGCTGATAGGCGTATCGGCCAACTGGGCCGAGGAGACATCGCGCGTAGCTCAGGCGTACCTCGATGCCGTGACCGTGGCAGGCGGTACACCGGTGATACTCCCGCTGACGGACTGCGCTGAGCAGATAGAAGACTACGCCGCACGTATAGACGGACTTATCCTGACGGGCGGAGGCGATATAGACCCCTCGTTCTGGGGGGAGGAGCTGATACCGGAGAGCGGCGTGCCGTCCCTGTATCGCGACAACTACGATTTGGCCTTATACCGTGCGGCGCGGCACAGACAGATACCCATACTCGGCATCTGTCGTGGGATGCAGGTGATGAGTGTCGCCGAGGGCGGCTCGATATATCAGGACATATACACACAGATAGACCGCAAACTGCTGACGCATAGTCAGGATGCACCCAAAAGCGAGGCAGCGCATGAAGTACGGCTCGCACACGGGTCGAAACTCGCCACACTGTTCGGCACAGAGCAGTTGAGCGTAAACACCTTACACCATCAGGCCGTGCGCGGCACAGGACGGGGATTTACAGCCACAGGCGAGTCGCCCGACGGGATATGCGAGGCCATCGAGTCTGAACACTATCCGATGATTGGCGTGCAGTGGCATCCGGAACATCTGCGTCGTACACAGCCCGTGCAGGACGTGCTGTTCCGCTGGCTCATTGACGAGGCACGCCTCCAAGCCAACGCTGTGCGCATACACGAAAAGTACGTGGTACTCGATTCGCACACTGACACTCCTATGGTATGGACCGAAGGTATGAACCTCGGCGAACGCCAGAGCGATACGCGAGTAGATTTCGCCAAGATGCGCGACGGGCGTGTGTCTGCCACATTCATGGTGGCCTATATGCCACAAAAGGGCATGAACGACACCGAACGCCGTGAGGCTCACGACATTGCGGTCGATACATTCGCCAAACTCCGCGCACAGGTGGACAACAACCCCAGGATAGTAGGGCTTGCGCTCTCTCCCGATGATGTGGCCGTGCGGCAAAGAGAAGGCCGTGCGGCAGCATGCCTCGGGCTGGAAAACGGCTACGCCCTCGCTGGCGACATATCCAACACAGAAAAGATGTTCAGTCTCGGAGTCCGCTACATAACCCTCTGCCACAACGGGGACAACGAACTGTGCGACTCGGCCAAGGGCAACCGCACACACGGAGGACTGAGCGCATTCGGCCGCGCCGTGGTGCGCGAAATGAACCGCCTCGGCATGATGGTAGACATATCGCACGCGAGCGATGACACCATGAGGCAGGCGATAGAAGAGAGCGCAGTGCCTGTCGTGGCGACGCATTCGAGCGCAAGGTCATTGTGCAATCACCCGCGTAACCTGACGGACGACCTGCTGAAACGTCTCGCCGCACGTGGAGGAGTATGCCAGATATGTCTCTACGGATACTTCCTCAGCGAGAACGGGGAAGCCTCGGTAAGGACCGTGGCAGACCACATTGACCATGTGGTGCGCATAGCCGGGATTGACCATGTCGGCGTAGGCAGCGACTTCGACGGGGGCGGTGGCATCGCAGGATGCGAGTCGACTGACGAGCTGATAAACATCACTAAAGAGCTGCTGCGCAGAGGTTACACCGAGGAAGAGACGGCAAAAATCATGGGGGGCAACTTCATGCGCGTATGGCGCGAAGCGGAGACCTATGCACGGAGACACGGAAAGTCCCTATAACAGTATCAAAACAGCTTCTTGACGGATGGGTATAATGTGTATCGTGACGACAGGGTTTACGATTAGAACGTTTTAGCACGACTTTGATGCAAGAATGTCAAATCGCTAAGGAGAGGATAGGGAGGAGATAGCTGAGAGCTAAGGAGAGGGTAACCGGATGCCCTGTATTACAACAGGTTACAGACGGGACAAGGACACAATGGGAATGGTTGCTGGAGAAAGGAGGGTGTATTAGACCACATTAAGATATGTACAAGAGAAATGCCGGAATGCAGGCATGGGTGTTATATAGGACTGACGTTATTTTAATACGGGTACAAGGATAGGAACATTGATTTACAAGCGATAAAACACTAACGATACGATGATGAAGAGACTGTTTTTTCTGATAATGCTGTCAGCGTGCATCCCGGTTCTCGCCGATGCACAAGCGACTGATACCATCACGGCAGCTAAAGCTACTACACCGGCAAGGATAAGCTACATAGAGAGGCTGTCGTACAAGGACCGTTTCACGGACGCGATGGTCACGCTGCACCACAGCGACGCGATTGAGCGTCTGCTCAGGCTCTCCTCGGCGGAAACGCGGACAGCGCGAGGTTTCCGCATACAGCTCTATTCGAGCAACCGTGGCGCAAAAGCACGGGAGGAGGCTTTCGAAATAGAGAAGACGCTGTTGGAAAAGCAGCCTAATCTGGAGGTATATGTCTCATACGAAGCACCATTCTGGAAAGTGCGTGTAGGCAATTGCGTAGACCACTCCGCCGCACAGGAGTTCCGCCAGTGGGTCATAGGCGAGTTTCCTGACTATGCCCCGGAGACATACATCGTGCCGAGCGAGATACAGATAAAGGAGTAAGGATAAAAAATCATACAACCGAGATAAGACAACAGGGAAGAGATGAGTGACAACGAGTTTCAGATATTGCCCGGACAGCAGTCCGTGGCAGAAGAGATAGCCGGGCATTACAAGAGAATAATGGAACTCCTTGGCGAGGACGTTGAGCGCGAGGGGCTTGTGAAGACTCCCATGCGTGTGGCCAAGGCCATGCTGTTCAACACACAGGGCTACAATCAGGACCCCGGCGAGGTGCTTCGCGGCGCGAAGTTCCATGAGCCGTACCGCCAGATGGTGATAGTGAAAGACATAGAGTTCTATTCGCTTTGCGAACACCACATGCTGCCGTTCTTCGGCAAGGCCCACGTAGGCTACATCCCGCGCAACTATATTACCGGACTGAGCAAGATAGCCCGCGTGGTCGACATCTTCTCGCGCCGCCTGCAAGTGCAGGAACGCCTCACCATGCAAATCAAGGAGTGCATACAGGAGAACCTTAACCCGCTGGGAGTCATAGTTGTCATCGAGGCGCAGCATATGTGTATGCAGATGCGCGGCGTACAGAAGCAGGAGTCGGTCACTGTGACATCAGACTTCACCGGAGCGTTCAACAGCGCAAAGACCCGCGAGGAGTTCATGAACCTCATCGGCCGCCGCTAAGCGCGGCCATACGGGCATTAGCCTGACCGCACGGGAGTACAGCCATATTAAAGGGGTAATGGACTATCGCGGCATACTGAAAAAATATTGGGGCTATGATGATTTCCGCCCGCTGCAACTCGACATTATCGAATCGGTTTGCAGCGGGCATGACACTTTTGCGCTGCTGCCTACGGGGGCAGGCAAGTCGGTCACATACCAGTTGCCGGCCGTAGTCATGGATGGTATGGCGATAGTCGTCACACCACTCATAGCCCTCATGGAGGATCAGGTCAAATCGCTAAAAACCAAGGGCATCAGGGCTGCCGGCATACACTCGGGCATGACTCGCGGCGCGATACTGGACACCTTTGAACAGGCCGAACTCGGGGCGTACCGTCTGCTCTATGTCTCGCCGGAAAGGCTCTCCTCCCCGCTATTCCAGAAAAGGCTGCCGTTTCTCGACATATCACTGATAGCAGTTGACGAGGCGCACTGCATATCGCAATGGGGCTACGATTTCCGTCCGCATTACCTCAAAATCTCATCGTTGCGCGACGCGCTGCCTGATGTGCCGCTGCTTGCGCTCACGGCGAGCGCGACACCCGACGTGGCAGACGACATCATGGAGAAGCTCTCCATGCGCACACCGCGAGTCATAAAGGGGTCGTTCGCACGGAAGAATCTCGACTATGTGGTCCGTCATGTGGACAACAAAGCCGCCGCACTGCCTGAGATGCTCACGAAAGTGGTAGGCAGCGCAGTGGTCTATGTGCGGCAGCGCAACGCGTGCAAGGAGTGGGCGGACATACTAAACGCGGCGGGCATCACGGCGGTCTACTATCACGCCGGACTTCAGCCTGATGAAAAGAAAAAGAGCCAGGAAAGCTGGATGCGGGGCGACGCAAGGGTCATGGTGGCCACGACTGCATTCGGCATGGGGATAGACAAGCCGGATGTGCGGATGGTAATCCACGTGAACCTGCCCGACTCTATAGAGGCATACTATCAGGAGGCAGGCCGGGCCGGGCGTGACGGGCAGAGAGCGTACCCGCTGCTGCTCACAGACAGCGCGGACGTGACCCGCCTGAGGAGACGCACATCGAACACATTCCCGCCGAAAGAGTACATAGCCAAGGTCTACCAGTCACTCGCCAACTTCTATATAGTCGGGGTGGGTTCTGGCGACGGGTCGGTCTATCCGTTTGATCTCGTGGAGTTCTGCACGGCCTGTCACCTCAATCAGGCGCTTGCGCTCAATTCGATAAAGATACTCGAAATGGCGGGGTACATCACCCTGACTGACGAGATGGACAACCCCTCCAAACTGCGCTTCATCGTCAGCCGCGATGACCTCTACCACATCACGCTCACCAACCCGCTGCACGACAGGGTTATAGAGACGCTGCTGCGCCTCTATACGGGCATATTCACCGACGCGGTACATATCAGCGAGGACGAGATGTCGCGCCTGCTCAATGTGCCGCGCAACGACATATACAACGCCCTTGTACAACTGTCGCGTATGCAGATAGTCAAGTACATACCGTTCCGCAAGACCCCGCTGCTCATATATCAGTGCGACAGGGTGGACAGCGAGGAACTCTACATCCCGAAGAACGTCTATGAACTGAGGCAGGAACGGTATATGCAGCGCATCAAGGCCATGGTGGAGTATGCCAATCAGGAGACCGTGTGCCGCGAACGCTACCTGACGCGCTATTTCGGACAGGACGAGGGAAACTGCGGGCATTGCGATGTGTGCCGCGCACGGAAAAAGGGAGGCACATTCAGTACAGAAGATACGGGGGAGGAAAAGGGTATCTCTGAATACGATGACAGTACGCTGCGCTCGCGGATGCTGTCGCTGATAGGCGAACGCCCGATAGCCGTGCAGTCACTTATGCCGGAATATCTGCGCCGTCTGCACGTAGCCGGACAACCGATGATGTACGACCGCTACAAGGCACGCGCAGCCGACATACTGCAC
>JADIMV010000060.1 GCA_017694515.1 Candidatus Aphodosoma intestinipullorum | reverse complement strand
TCTCGCGGCTCTGCCTGACAGTGCAGGCACAGACTCCTCGGTCAGGGGCGGCGGACGTATATGTAAATTCCGATTTTTAAGGTAAAAAGATAAGTGTAAGACTATGAAGAAGAGAGTATTGTTGATGATTTTGGACGGCTGGGGCATCGGTGACCACGGTAAAGGCGATGTAATATACCGGACCCCAACGCCATATTGGGACAGCCTACTGGCCGCATACCCCCACTCGGAGTTGCAGGCCTCGGGCGAGAACGTCGGGCTGCCCGACGGGCAGATGGGCAACTCGGAAGTGGGCCATCTCAACATAGGCGGCGGCCGCATCGTCTATCAGGACCTTGTGAAAATTAACCGCGCGTGCAGCGACGGCTCGATAATGAAGAACCCAGAAATCGTGCGCGCATACGAATACGCGAAAAAGAACAGGAAGAACATACACTTCATGGGGCTCGTGAGCGACGGCGGAGTGCACAGCTCGCTCGACCATCTCTTCAAGCTCCTCGACATAGCGAAGCACTACGGCATAGAGGACAGCGCATACGTCCACTGCTTCATGGACGGCCGCGACACCGACCCCCGCAGCGGAAAGGGCTTCATCGCCCGCCTGCTGGAGCACATGGAGCAGAGCGGCGGCCACATAGCCTCAATCATAGGACGCTATTACTCAATGGACCGCGACAAGCGGTGGGAGCGCGTCCGCGTGGGCTACGACCTGATGGTCAACGGTGTAGGCAGCCCCGCGACTGACCTCGTCGCCGCCATGCAGAACTCCTATGACGAGGGCGTGACCGACGAGTTCGTGAAGCCGATAGTCCATGTCGACGAATACGGCCGCCCCGTAGCGACGATAATGAAAGACGATGTGGTCATATTCTTCAACTACCGCAACGACCGCGCGAAGGAGATGACCATCGCGCTGACGCAGAAGGATATGCCCGAGTACGGCATGCACACCATACCACTGCAATATTTCTGCATGACCCCATACGACGCTGAGTTCAAGGGGCTGCACATCATATTCGACAAGGAGAATGTGTCGAACACGCTGGGCGAGGTGATATCCGATGCGCACATGACGCAGCTGCACATAGCCGAGACGGAGAAGTACGCCCACGTGACCTTCTTCTTCAACAGCGGGCGCGAGCAGCCCTACCCGGGCGAGGAGCGCATACTGATAAGTTCGCCGAAAGTGGCCACTTATGACCTCAAGCCCGAGATGAGCGCCTTTGAGGTGGCCGATGCCCTGTGCACCGAGCTGGACAAGCAGAAATACGACTTCGCGGTGGTCAACTTCGCCAATGGCGACATGGTGGGACACACCGGTGTCTACGAGGCCATCGTAAAGGCCGTGGAGACCATAGACAAATGCCTCAAGCAGGTGGTAGAGACCGCCAGACGCAACGGGTATGACGTTATAATAATAGCTGACCACGGCAATGCGGACAACGCCCTGAACCCCGACGGGTCGGCCAACACGGCTCACTCCATGAACCCCGTGCCGTTCGTCTACGTGTCGGAAAACAAGGGGGCTAAGGTGGCCGACGGCATACTGGCCGATGTTGCGCCGTCCATACTGTCGATATTGGACATAAGACAGCCCGAGGAGATGACGGGCAAGAACCTTATAACCCTCTGAGAGGGCGCGGATTATATGACGGCGGGGCGCGGGCTGCGGAATATGGGGTGAATAATGCCGCAGTCTGTATGGCTTGTCCCTTTTGGGGATGCGGGGACAATGTACCTCTGTCCCGCCGTCGTTTTTCCTGATGTATCCCTCTGCGCGGGTGTGGTAACGGCCTGACGGGTGGCGGAATTAAGGCAGATTCTTAATAAAGCATTGATATACAAAAAGGTAGTATTGTTATGAGAAAAATTCTTTTGGCATTGGCGCTGTCGTGTGCGGCCGGTGTGTCTGCACAGGATGATCCGGTGCTTATGACGATAGGGGACAGGGAGATACACAGGAGCGAGTTCGAGTATCTCTATGAGAAGAACAACTCCGGGGATGCGATTGACAAAAAGAGCCTCGGCGACTATCTCGACCTGTTCACCAAGTTCAAGATGAAAGTCATAGAGGCGGAGAACATGGGTCTCGACACGACACAGGCGTTCCGGACCGAGTTCTACGGATACCGCAGCCAGCTCATACGCCCCTATCTGATAGACAAGGAACTGGAGGACCGGCTGTACCGCGAGGCATACGACCATCTGAAAGAGGATGTCGAGATAAGCAACATACTCTTTCTCCTGCCGCAGAACGCTTCGCCGGAGGACACGCTCCGCATCTATCAGGATGCTCTCCGTGCGTATGACGCGTTGCGGGACGGCGACTTTGCCATAGTGGCCGACAGCCTCTCCAACGACAGCAACATCATAGCCCGCAACGGCGGTTATATAGGCTATCTGACCGGAATGATGGTGGAGTGGCCTTGGGAGAATGCGATATACACCACGCCTGTCGGCTCTGTGACCGGGCCCGTGAGGGTCTCCTACGGCTATAACATATCGAAAGTGCTCAACCGCAGGCCTGCTGTCGGGACAGTGCGTGCGTCTCACATACTTATCCCCGTGCGTGAGGGGATGACCGAAGAGCAGCGCAACGAGGCGTATCATAAGGCTCTGGACATAAAGAAGCGCATCGACTCCGGTGAGGACTTTGCCGCGATAGCCAAATCGTCGTCAGCCGACCGCTCGTCGGCCTCGAAAGGCGGCGACTTGTCGTGGTTCGGCGTAGGGCGTATGGTCAGGCCGTTTGAGGATGCGGCCTTCCGCCTCGACTCCGGCGAAGTGAGCGACCCCGTGCGGACCGACTTCGGATGGCATATAATAAAGGTGACCGGCAAGAAGGGCATCGACCCGTTCGAGATAAAGCGGGCCGCCATACAGCAGCGTATGCTCCACGATGGACGTAACGACATGGTGCAGAACTCATTCGTGGACAAGAAGAAAAAGGAGTACGGACTGAAAGTGGATGAGGCTGTGCTGGCTGTCGTGGACAGCGTCATATCTGCTGCCAAAGGCAATGACGCTGAGCTTATGGCGAGTGTGGACAGCCTTTCCGGCATGACTGTCATAGAGTTCCGAGACAACCGTATAACGGCGGACAAGCTCGTGGCGTTCTATGCTCTGAACGGCAAGAACATGAGCGCGTCTCAGGCGGCGGAACTGCTGGCTGACCTTGAGCTCCTGCGCTACGAGGACAGTATGCTCGAAGAGAAATATCCCGAATTCGGACACCTGATGTCTGAATATCACGACGGTATGCTGCTGT
>JADIMV010000059.1 GCA_017694515.1 Candidatus Aphodosoma intestinipullorum | reverse complement strand
GCAACGCTACGAGCTGCGCACAGACGGCTACAAGTCCTCAACTTGCCTTGCGCTGACGCGCTGCGGCTTCAGACACACGGACTTGTTTAACGCCGTCTGCACGGCTCTCCGCTGCTGCGACATAATGGCGGAAAAAGAAAAGCGGTTGGGACAGCGTTTATACCCCTCCGGCCTACGGCCACCTCCCCTATCTTAGGGGAGGATTGAAACTGAAACGTTTGTGATTTGAAGAAAGGAAACTTTCGGGTATCGGATACGGATAATAAGGTACGGCAAGATAATCATATAAATTTCCGCTTTTGTATTCGGCTTTCGCCATCTGTGTAGAAGATAGCGTGGTCTCGGCATGGCCAAATTGAAAACAGGTTTTCATTTGTCTATGCTCTTGACTGTTACTGTCCTTACGCTAATACATGAAGACAGAAGGCGATTTGCTTCGCTGCAATCTGCCGCGACTCGGCAATGTGGAAATGAATTCCCGCACTGCTCTCGCCGCTCCAGATTGTCGGCAATGCAATCGACACGACTGCCGTCGCATTATACACAGCTGTTCCCGTGACACGCCAATCTACTAACGTACAAGTCTTGACACGGGAACTGCTTTCGAGATTCACTATCTTTACGCTAAGGCGTGAAGATAGGAGGCATCTCGGCAATGCTATATGACACGACTGCCGTCTGCCATTACAATATGCTGCACTGTGTCCAGACACTGTGCCAAGGCACAAGTCTTGACACTCCGGCATCTCTGCTCTGATTTCACCATCTTTGTACCTGACGGTACAAGATAGGATACGGTTCGGCAATGCCATCGACACGACTGCCGTCCTGTACATTATGCGCCGGAGTGTCAAGTCTCTGTGCAAGCACAGGTCTTGACACTCCGGCGCATAATGTATGCAAAACTGCCGTTTTGCCGTTGGCATTGCGCTCACCTTTCACTATCTTTGCACCAGACAGCACACAGTACAAAGAATATACTCAATGAAGATAAGGGATATAGATTTCGGGGAGAGGCCGCTGTTTCTCGCGCCGATGGAGGATGTGACGGACCCGGAGTTCCGGCTGCTGTGCAAGCGGTTCGGGGTGGATATGGTGTACTCGGAGTTCGTGAGCGCGGAGGCTCTGATACGCAATGTGAAGCGGACGGAGCAGAAGCTGACGATTCACGATGAGGAGCGGCCTGTGGCTATCCAGATTTACGGGCGGGAGGCGGATGCGATGGTGGAGGCGGCACGCATGGTGGAGGCTGCGGGGCCTGACGTGATAGACCTGAATTTCGGCTGCCCGGTGAAGAAGGTTGCGGGGAAGGGCGCGGGGGCAGGTATGCTGCGCGATATACCGAAGCTGCTGGAAATCACGCGGGAGGTGGTGAAGGCGGTGAAGCTGCCGGTGACGGTGAAGACGCGCCTCGGATGGGACGAGGGGTCTAAGATAATCGTGGAGCTTGCGGAGGCGATACAGGACTGCGGGGCTGAGGCGATAGCGATACACGGGCGGACGCGGGCGCAGATGTACACGGGTGAGGCGGACTGGACGCTGATAGGCGCGGTGAAGGATAACCCGAGGATGAGGATACCGGTCATCGGCAACGGGGATGTGACTACGGGGCGGAGGGCCGAGGAGTGTTTCACGCGCTACGGCGTGGACGCGGTGATGGTGGGGCGCGGGGCGATAGGGCATCCGTGGGTTTTCGAGGAGATGAAGCACTATATGCGGACGGGTGAGGAGATGCCGCGCCATCCGTATGAGTGGGAGGCGGAGATAATCAAGGAGCATGTGCTCAGCTCGATAGAGTGGCTCGGGGACGAGAGGCGCGGCATTGTCCACAGCAGGAGGCACATTGCCGTCACGCCGACGTTCAAGGGGATAGACCATTTCAAGCCGACGCGCATCGCGCTGCTGAGGGCGGAGACGACGGAAGAGCTTTTCGGCATCATAGACAGCATACCTAAGAAATTCGAGTTGCCGTGGTGACAGGATATATAATGTGGAACCCTGACCCCGTGCTGTTCACAGCGGGGGGAATGACCGTCAGATGGTACGGCGTCATGTTCGCCACGGGTCTTGTCCTCGCGGCGTGGTACGTGTGGCGGCGTTTCCGCAGGAAGGGTTATCCGCAGGGGTATTTCGACGCGTTGATGGTGCTGTCGTTCGTGCTGATGTTCCTCGGGGCGCGGCTGTGCCACTGTCTGTTCTATGAGCCGGGCTATTACCTCAGTCACCCGGTGGAGATGGTTTTCCCGGTGAAAAGGGTTGCGGGGGAATGGACGTTCACGGGCTTCTACGGGCTGGCGAGCCACGGCGGGGCGGCGGGTCTCGTGTGCGCGGTGCTGCTTCTGAAATGGTGGAAAGGCGCACCGGCATTAGAGGTCATGGACGACATGGCGATAGCCACGCCGCTGGCGGGCGGGTTCATACGCACGGGCAATCTCATCAACTCGGAGATAGTGGGAGGGGTGACGGATGTGCCGTGGGCTTTCGTTTTCGAGGCATACGACCCGCTGCCGCGACACCCGGCGCAAATCTACGAAGGGGCGTTCTACCTGCTGCTGTTCGCGGTGATGGCCACAGTGTGCCGACGGCGGGGGTACGGGAAGGTAAAGCCGGGGTTCTATATGGGCATTGTGTTCATCGCCATAGGCGTGTTCCGCTTCGCGATAGAGTTTTTCAAGGAGGTGCAGGCGGGTTTCGAGAGAGAGCTGGCACTCAACATGGGTCAGTGGCTCAGCGTGCCGTTCATCGCGGCGGGGGTGCTGCTGCTTGTGTTCACCCAGAGGCGAGAGGTTAAAAAAGGGTAAATGAAATGCAGAGGTTGGGCGCATCTGAAAAATTCTAATTAATTTCGCGCTAATTAGCATATTGCGTTTAGGTATCGTTTATTAAAGGAATGTATCTATGAGGTTAAAGAGATGGATGTGGGGCATTATGACGCTGGCCGTACTCATCACGTCAGCATCCTGCAAGAAGAATGATGACGACAATACGGTCGTAACCACCAAGATAACATCGTTCTATCTGAAGAACGACAGTATAGAGGGGCTGAGCGACATAGAGTTCACCATAGACAATGACAGCAATGTCATATACAACAAAGATTCGGCGGAGTACGGGATAAGGGTAGATTCGGTGTGGCCCATCATCGGGGCAAGCTCATTAGAGTCAATAACGATAAACGACACCCTGGACTACAGCCGGGAAGACACGGTATTCATGGACTTTACAAAGCCTGTGACAATCCGTACGGTCTCCGCCGCAGACCCTGAGCAGAAGAGGACGTACACAGTTAAGGTGAAGGTGCATCAGGTAGACCCGGACACGTTCATCTGGAATGCGCTGGCGTTCGACATATACGCGGAGAACCCGACAAGCGAGAGGGCGGTATACCTGAATGACGAGATAAAGCTGCTCATCATGGCCGACAAGGCGAGATGCTACAGCAGCGCGGACGGCAAAGAGTGGACGGGCGCGGACGCGACGGGACTGCCGCAGACGTTCGACGCAGACCACGTGATTGCCAGCGGGAAAAGCCTGTACTACGGAGAGGGGGAGAAACTCTATTCCTCAACCGACGGTGCGGCATGGGAAGAGACGACGCTCACGGACATAAGCATAAACACCATGCTGTTCTACATGGAGGGCTATCTCTACGCCCACGCGACAATGGGGGGCGAGACGTGCATAGCCCGCTGCGAGGAAGGCTCGGCGGCATGGGAACGCGCATCGAAAGTGCCGGCAGGCTTTCCAGTGTCGGGCGCGGGATTATGCGTGGCAGACGGGCCGACGGGCAAGCCACGCGCATTCCTCGCGGGAGGCGTGGACGCGGAAGGCAACCTGCTCAGCTCACTGTGGAGCACGGAGGACGGGGAGTATTGGACCAACCTGACATTAGGCGGGAAATGGTTCACCCCACGCGAGGGCATTGCCATCGTGCAATATGCCGGAGGGCTGATGATGTTCGGAGGCAAGGATGCAGACGGGATATGCTACGACGATTTCCACCTCTACTCGCCGGACTACGGCCTGACATGGGAGACACCGGACAGCAAGGCACAGATAACCATACCATACGAGAGGAAGTATTATATCTCGCCGATAACATTGTCGGACGGGTACATCTACCTTGTCGGCGGACGCGCATCGGACAACGGGGACTTCGCCAAGAACGTGCTTTCGGGGCTGAACTACGCATCGCTGCCCGGATTCAAGAAATAGAGATGACGCACGCAGGCCCTGCCCGCACAGGGGAGCTGTCAGGCACGATAGAGCTGCCGCAGTCAAAGAGCGAGTCGAACCGGGTGTTAGTGATTAAGGCACTGTGCGGCACGCTGACAGAGAGTACGGCGGCGGCAGGATGCGACGACTCGCGGCTGCTGAAACAGGCACTTATGGCCGTATGCGGGAGCAACCGAGGAGAAGGGGTGCAGACGACAGATATCGGCCACGGGGCAGCCCCGGCGCGTTTTCTCGCGGCAGTCATGGCGGGGAGAGAAGGCCGCAGTTTCATACTGACAGGGAGCGACCGCCTCAGAGAACGCCCTTTCGCCCCGCTGACAGAGGCGTTACGGGAATTGGGAGCGGACATACATTATCGCGGCGCAGAGGGGCATCTCCCGCTGCTTATCAACGGGAGGACGCTGCACGGCGGGCAAGTGGAAACAGATGCGGGAGTGAGCAGCCAGTTCATTTCCGCACTCATGCTAATAGGCCCGACGCTGTGCGGAGGATTAGAGATAAGGATGAGAGGCACAGCCGTCTCACGGGCATATACGCGGATGACAGCGGAGATAATGCGCCGCTTCGGGTGCGAGGTGCAAACGGGAGAGAGGCGCATAGTCATCAAAGAGGGCAGATATACGGACCGCGACTATACGCCGGAGGGGGACTGGAGCGCGGCCTCGTTCTGGTATTCGCTGATGGCAGCGGCCGGCAGGGGGGAACTCACGCTGAAAGGCCTCAGGCAGGAGAGCATACAGCCGGACAGCCGGGCAGCAGAGGTATTCGCCCGATTAGGCGTAAGAACAGAATATACAGCAGAGGGGGTGAGGATTACGCCCAGGAAGCATTGCACGGACGCAATGACGATGGACTGCACCGACGTGCCGGATATGGCTATGCCGCTTATCACGGCATGCTGCGCAAAGGGCGTGAAGTTCCGTCTTTCGGGACTAAGGACACTCGCGTTGAAGGAGTCGGACAGGCTGAGCGCGATAACCGAGGAGCTGCACAAGTTCGGATTCGTACTAAGGCAAGAAGGGGCGGACGTGCTGACATGGGACGGAGAGAGAACGCCAGTACGGGAGGAGATGCCGACAGTCAAGGCGCGGAATGACCACCGAGTGGCGATGTCAATGGTCACTATGGGATGGGAGCGGCGTTTCGCGATAGACGACGCCGACGTGGTGACGAAATCATATCCGGACTTCTGGAGGCATATATCGGAACACATACATATTGCGGGAATGCCCAAACAAAGGAACGAAATATAACACACAATAAATATGAGTACATTGGCTGAGCGGGCGCAGGAGATAGTGGACACCTTCGCCGCGTATGATGACTGGATGGACAAATACCAATATCTGGTAGAGCTTGGGAATGAGCTGCCCCCCCTCGCAGACGAGGATAAATTGGAAAAGAACCTTATCAAGGGATGTCAGAGCCAAGTGTGGCTTGTCTGCGAGGAGCGCGACGGCAAAGTGTATTATCGCGGCGACAGCGACGCCATCATAGTCAAGGGCGTAGTGGCACTGCTGATAAATGTGCTGTCGGGGTCGGAGCCGGACGAAATCATAAAGTCCGACTTAAGTTTCATAGACGAGATAGGGCTGAAGGAACACCTGTCGCCCACACGCTCGAACGGATTAGTAGCCATGGTACACCAGATGCGCTATTACGCAATCGCATCGAAGGTGAAAGGGCAAATCGTGCAGTAACCTCTACCGACACCTACACGAAACACGTCAGGCAGAAGGGTATGTCATAGCGGCCAAACATACTGACGGCTATGAGAATGCCAGCGGCTGTGCGGTTTCGGGACATCGACACCACTACCTTTAATCCCAAACGGTCATTAGAACGTTTCGGAAACTTTTTGAAAGGCAGTTGTTTTACTGCATATCCTTTTGCCATGTAATATGGCATTTTGAGTTTTGAAGAAGAGTTGTTTTTCTAAACTATTCGGCTGCTTTCCAGTTTCTGGCGGTATCTTTGTGTGCATATTAATCTACTCGCCATAAACATAGAAATCAGCTCAAATTCTAATGCCCGATTCGGGTTTAAGGGCAGAATAGCAAGGCGGGGATGCGGACGACGCGACAGCAAAGCTGCAAGCGCACCACTCGCTGACAGCCCCAAGACACATTTGCCTATGGAAATAAAAAATATAGAAGAGCGTGCGGCACAGGCCGTGCAGAATTTCAAGGAGGGATATAACTGCTGTCAGTCTGTGGTTATGGCATACGCAGACCTGTACGGCAAGACGGCAGACGAGATGGCCGTGATAGCCTCGGCATTCGGAGGGGGCATGGCAAAGATGCGCGAAGTGTGCGGCACTTGCACCGGGATGTTTATGATAGCGGGCTTGCAGATACCGGCCAATGACCCCAAGGATAAGGAGGCCAAGGCGGCCAACTACAAGCTGGTGCAGGAGCTGGCGGAGGAGTTCCGCAGAGAGAACGGCTCAATCATCTGCCGCGAACTGCTGGGCTTAGACGGCAAGAGTGCGGCAGCCGGTGCGGAGGGCTGTGCAGGTCAGGAGAAAAAGAAACGCCCCTGCCCGGAGCTTATACGGATGGCGGCAGAGATAGTGGGACGCAAACTTCAGACGTTGTGAGAATACTGATACAGAGAGTCACGGAGGCGGCAGTCACGGTCAGTGGAGAAACCGTCGGCAGGATAGGCAAGGGGCTGCTCGTGCTGGTCGGCGTGGAGGATGCGGACGGCGATGAGGACGTAAGCTATCTCGCGGGGAAAACAGCACGCCTGCGCATCTTCGACGATGAAGACGGGGTGATGAACCGTTCGGTCATGGATATCGGCGGCGAGGTGCTGGTAGTCAGCCAGTTCACCCTGCACGCGCAGACGGCCAAAGGCAACCGTCCAAGCTATATACGCGCATCGAAACGCCCTGTGGCAGAACCGCTGTACGAACAGTTATGCCGTGAGCTGGAAACCCTCACGGGGCAACCGGTGCAGAAGGGCGTATTCGGGGCGGATATGAAAGTATCGCTCACGAACGACGGGCCGGTCACTATATGGATGGACTCCAAGGAGAGAAATTATTGACACACAAACATATTTCATGCTATGGAAAAGATGAGACAGATTTACGCCCAATATGAAAGCGCACCTGACTACGAGGCTGTCAAGGCGGCGGTCAAAGATATATTGGACAAGGATTTCGACAAGAACAACACCAAAGAGACATACAGAAAGTGCTTCTCGATGATTGACCTGACATCGCTGAACTCCACAGACACGGACGACAAGATAGGCGGCATGATGGAGAAGGTCAACGAGTTCAAGGAGAATTTCCCCGATATGCCGAATGTAGCCGCCGTATGCGTCTACCCCGCCCTTGTGCCGACAGCGAAGGCCACACTCGAAGCCGAGGGGGTGAAGATAGCCTCAGTGGCGGCGTGCTTCCCATCGTCGCAGACATTCATCGAGGCGAAGATAGCCGAAGTGGGGCTTACCGTGCATGAGGGAGCGGACGAGATTGACGTGGTCATATCGATAGGCAAATTCCTGTCGGGCTTCCACACGGAGGTGTCAGACGAGATACGCGAACTGAAAGAGGCGTGCCACGGGGCGCACCTGAAAGTCATACTCGAGACGGGCGCACTGCCATCGGCCGAGGCCGTGAAACAGGCATCGATACTCGCCCTTGTCTCAGGGGCTGACTTCATCAAGACCTCAACCGGGAAACTCGAACCGGCGGCAACGCTTGAAGCGGCCTACGTCATGTGCGGCACGATAAAGGAATATTACGAGAAGACAGGCATAAAGGCGGGCTTCAAGCCTGCGGGCGGCATTGCCACAACAGAAGAGGCCGTGAAGTTCTACACCGTAGCCAAGGCGGTACTCGGCGAGGAGTGGATGAACAACGGGCTGTTCCGTTTCGGCGCAAGCCGTCTGGCCAACAATCTGCTTTCCAGCATCTACGACAAGGAGATAAAGTATTTCTGACAAGCCAGCCCGCCGATGCCATACAGAAGTTTCGTGAAAAGTATAGTGGTGGCGACAGCCATACTGCTGCTCTCAGTCGGGCATTTCAGCGAATTGCCGGGGGAGAATGTCGAAAACGCCGACAAGATAGTGCATTTCATAATGTATTTCTCACTCGCATTCGTTTTAGGACGTGACCTCTACTCCGTACGCCAGAGCCTTTCCGCATCGTGGTGGACAGTGACGGTGCTGCTGCCGTCGCTCTTCGGAGTGCTGATGGAAGCGGTACAGTTTTTCCTGCCGTACCGCTCGGCATCGCTGTTCGACATGGCGGCCAACATATCCGGCGCGGCGGTAGGCACGGCACTTTCTTTCGTGGTGATAGACAGGTTCATACGCAAGAAAAGTTAGTTCCAGAAAAACGGCGGCGCGATGAACCTGTTCTACGAGATAGCCCTGACACAAGTGCCCAAGCTCGGCCTTAAGAGAGTGAGGGTGCTGCTTGACACGTTCGGGTCGGCAGAAGCCGTCTTCGCCGCGCCGCGCGATGCGTTCGACAATACCGGGCCGGTACAGAAATACCTGTTCGACGAACACGGACGGGGTGAGGCCATGCGCCGCGCAGAGAAAGAGATGGAGTTCATCAGCAAGAACTCCATCAACGCCATCCACATCACAGACAGCCGCTATCCGTACCGTCTGGCACAATGCTCCGACGCGCCGGTGATACTCTACACCGTGGGCAGCGACACCTTCCCATCGGAACACTATGTGGCCGTGGTCGGCACACGGAGCTGCACGGCATACGGGCGTAACATCACGGAAAAATTCGTGCGTGAGCTCGCGGCCATGCTGCCCGACGTGACCATAGTCAGCGGCCTCGCCTACGGGATAGATGTATGCTCACACAAGGCGGCATTAGAAAACGGGGCTACGACAATAGGGGTCGTGGCGCACGGGCTCGACATGATATATCCTCCGGCGCACCGCTCAGTGGCGGCAACGATCGTAGAACGCGGAGGCGCGATTGTGACGGAATATATATCGAAGACCTGGCCAGAGGCAGGCAATTTCGTACAGCGCAACCGCATAATTGCCGGGCTGTGCGATGCCGTTGTAGTCGTGGAGTCGGCCATCAAGGGCGGTGCGCTACTCACAGCCAAGGCGGCAGGCGGATATAGCCGCGATGTGTTCGCCTTTCCCGGACGTGTGGGCGACAAGGCATCAGCAGGATGCAACATGCTGCTCCGCACAATGCAGGCCGGGCTGATTGAGTCGGCAGAAGACCTTGTCAAGGCGGAGCGGTGGGAGGCAGTCCGCCGCGAAACGGAACAGCCGCTATTCGCACCGGAGATGAAAGAGGAATACAAGCAGATATACGATGCGCTGAAAGGCGAGACACTCCATATAGCAGACCTCGCGCTGAAAGTCAACATGAAGACGGCCGCGCTCATGCCGCTGCTCATCGAGATGGAAATGGAAGGCATCATAGAGGGCATTGCCGGAGGCAGATACAGGAACGTAATATTGTAAAACAGTGAACGACCGGAAAGAAGAATATAGCCTGCGAGACACGTTTTCACTGCTCGTCAAGATGATGGCCATAGTGGCGGTCACAGTCGCCGTCAGCATGGGCTGCGCCAACCGTGGGGCAGGCCCGCAGGGCGGCCCGGTGGACTCCATACCGCCACAGCTCATAAAGTCTGAGCCTTACAACGGCCAGCTCAACTACACCAAGAACACAATGAACCTCGACTTCGACGAGATAGTACTTGTCGAGGGCGCATACGACAAAGTGATTGTCTCGCCGCCGCAGAAGACTGCCGTCGTGGTCAAGGCCCTCGGCAAGCGGGTATTAGTGGAATTTGCCGATTCGATGCAGCCCAACACCTCATACACAGTAGATTTCACCGATGCCATAGTGGACAATAACGAGAAGAACCCGCTCCGTAATTTCTCGATGTCGTTCGCAACGGGCGACCATATAGACTCACTGCAAATGGCGGGCCTACTGCTCGACGCATCGAACCTCAACCCGCTGCCGGGCATAGTCATAGGCATACATTCCGACCTGAGCGACACGGCATTCACCACGACACCGTTCAAACGGGTGACGAAGACGGACATGAACGGCAACTTCAGAATCAGGAACATAGCCCCCGGCTCATACCATATCTTTGCGCTCGGCGACCTCGGGAGCAACTATTTCTACGACATGCCGAATGAGCAGATCGCATTTCTCGACTCGGTGTTCGTGCCGTCGGTCTCCTCGCGTGTGCGCATCGACACACTCCTGAACGACTCGGTGATGGCGTTGCTCGCCGACTCCATAAACGTGGACTCCCTGCCCAAAAGCGCGTTGCCGCCCGAAGCGATAGACACCATCATCAACCGCACAGTGTACGACTATACACCGCGCGACATCATATTGCAGGCATTTACAGAGCCGAAAGGACGACAATATCTCGTGAAGAACGACCGCCCGGAACGCTTCAAGTTCAACCTTTATTTCGCGCAGCCCCTCGACTCGCTGCCGCAAATCACCGGACTGAATTTCCCGGCGGACTCAGTGCTTATCCTGCAAGCCAACAAGACACAGGACACGCTCACCTACTGGTTGCCGGACACGGTATATTCATCGCTCGACACACTCTCCATGACCGTAAACCACCGCAATACGGACACGCTCGGCGTGCTGGGATGGTCAACCGACACGCTCAACATCGCATACCGCCCGCCACGCACAAAGGAGAGCCGCTCATCGTCACGCAAGAAGAAAGACGACAAGCCAGTGGTCACGCATATCTCACTGAAATCAAATGTCAACAACACGTTCGACGTGTACAGGAATGTGGAACTGACATTCGAAGTCCCGGCATGGCCTACCGACTCGGGGAGATGCGTGATTGAGCAGCAGGTAGACACGCTGTGGCACGTCGTGGCGGACTCCATCTATCCGCTCGACAGCATCGGCCTGCGCTACAGGTTCGACTTCAAGGTTGAGCCTGCGACATCGTACCGTATCATTGCGGACTCTGCCAAATTCGTCAATCTGAAAGGGGAATGCAACGACTCCACGGGCATCGGCTTCAAGACCCGCTCCCTCGAAGAGTACGGGAAACTGATAGTCACGCTGAGCCGCCGCGACAGCAACGAGATACTCCAGCTGCTCAACGAGAAAGACACCCCCGTAAGGGAGATAAAGGCAACGGAAGACAAGACTGTATTCGAATACCTCGACCCGGGGAAATACTATCTGAGACTGTACAACGACTGGAACGGCGACAGCATCTGGACACCGGGCAGCTATGAGGAAGGCCGACAGGCCGAGACAGTGTACTATTTCCCGTACTCCATAAACATACGCGCACTGTGGGACGTAGAAGAGGAGTGGGATTACAGGGATTTCCCGCTGCCCGAACAGAAACCTCTGGAACTTATAATCGACAACAACAAAAACAAGAACAGGTGACCGACGAACTGACTGTGTCTCCACGGGTTATACCGTCATTGGCATAGAAAACGGCACAGTAAGGTAATTTTAACAGATAACTGTTGCGGGACTCATGAAACTTTTATACTTTTGCACGTCCAAATCGGACATCGGAGTTTAGCGCAGTTGGTAGCGCGCTACGTTCGGGACGTAGAGGTCGGGCGTTCGAGTCGCCTAACTCCGACAGACAAGAGTAACTGCATGATTGCCAGCCTGATGGGTTGGCAATCTTTTTTATTATGGGCAGAGCGACAGAAACAATACGGCATAGCGTCCCGTGCCTCTCCGCCTGTGCCAGTCACCCTCACAAACAGCAGATTTTCCCAGATAAACGCGCCACTATATGTTATCCGCCAGTCAGGAAATGACCTCCAAACAAACGAATGCCTATATACACAAAAAACAATGCCGCGTACTGAACATAGCACGCGGCATCTCCGTATGTGATCCAGCTGGGGCTCGAACCCAGGACCCCAACATTAAAAGTGTTGTGCTCTACCAGCTGAGCTACTGAATCCCGTTCTTCTGAAAACGGATGCAAAGGTAATGCTTTTACCCGACACTGCAAAATGTTTCACAGTTTTTCTTCACCCGGCAGCAATCGGCATGAATCAAGACGGCATTCCCCCGCCCTACACCCTCAGAAAGCGTTTAAGGTCATCCACCTGCGAACCCCACAGCAGCTTCATGTCGTCCACATCGTCAGCGTCGGCGAAATCCGTCACCGAAAGCGATACCGCGTTAGTCAGTTCATCGCGCAGGATTTTAAACTCGAAAAACAGGTCGTGGGCATCGCCGTCCCATCTGAACCTGACAGCTTCAGGCTGATGTATGAATATGAGATGCGCCGTCTGTTCACTGCCGTTCCACGAGAATGTCCACAAGTTCCCGTCCTGCCTCACCTCATCGGCAAACCATTCGGACAACCCTTCCGGAGTGCTTATACAGTTCCATAACATGACAAGCGGGCATGAAAGCATGACATACTCCACTTGAAATTCCTTTTTGTCCGATCTGCCCATAACCATAAGTTTTTAATGCGATTAAAACCACACACGCCTCTCGCCCGCCATACAATGAAGTCCGACAATAGCCCCACGACCTTACCGCGAAAGCAATGACTCCTTGGCAAACGACAGCGGCAGCAGCTCCCTCGCGCTGTTTATCATGTAAATATGTTTTTCGCCATACAGCAATATCCTTATATCCCTGCCGTAACGCCCCTCGGTCTCCAGCAGCACCTGCCGGCATGCCCCGCACGGCGTAACCGGCTCATCAGTGAACGCCCCGCCCGTATGGCTGGCTATCGCCAATGCCACCGGTGCAGCCTCCGGATAATGCGCATTCGCATAGAACATCGTCACCCTTTCAGCGCACAGGCCGGACGGATATGCGGCATTCTCCTGATTATTGCCGCTGACCGCCTCCCCATTGTCAAGAAGCACAGCCGCCCCCACATGAAACCCAGAGTAAGGCGCATACGCCTTCATCGCAGCCGCCTTCGCCTCGTCAACCGCTTTCCTATACTCATCCGGCAACTCCGCATACTTATAAACCTTGACCTCGGTCACAATTTTCAGCTCCCTCATACTCACTATTTTATCATACGCACCGGCTTTTTCCGCACCGGCAGCGGCATATATTGACACCCGCAAATATAAACATATTTCCCAATATTCCAAGCAAAAAAGTCATAAATTTCGCTCCTTTTTTACCGCACTCCTATTCCTAATGGTATAAATATCTTATAAAAGACTGTCGTTCAGCACATAAGCCTATATCTGACAATAAGCGCTGTTTCACTCATGAATTTATATCGACAGTTTTTTCAGCGGGCTATGCCAAGTAAAGGTCAAAAAGACAGCATAAAACCAAAACAGCCGGACGGTTTGACCCGATGCGCCAATAACCGCCCTCGGCCGTACAGTCCTCCCGCCAATCCTACGTTGTTATTTAAGGTTAAAAACACGTACTCTCGCCGTATCTCCTCCCAAGCTCCGCCGTAACCTCTCCCTTGCCTCTCCGTTCCATAATACAATATTCTGACAACCGTCCAAGTATCGGGCAGGCCACAAAAAATATGGGGCAGGTCTTGAAACCTGCCCCATACATCAACAATCCTATATATATGCTATAAGGAATAGCATCTTGAAGTCCATTCCGGCATACACCACTTTGATTGTGGTGTATGCCGTTTCAGGACATCATCTCACGATAATCTTGCCCGTATAGACATTGCCGAGGCCGTCCACTATACGGACAACATATACGCCCGCCGCGTCGAGGCCGTCAACCGTGACAGGCTCGCCCTCAGGCTCATACTGGCGTATCAGCGCACCCGAGTTGCTGTAGACCTGAACGGTCAGACCCTCGCGCTCCGCCGCCGTCAGCTCAAGGTGTACCCTCACGCTCTCGTGTATCCTCACAGGGTTCGGAGTGAGCATCAGCTCCTTACGGCTCGTGCCTTGCCACCATGTGGTCTCCTCCACTGTCAGCGTGTGGATGATGACGCTCTCGCAGCCGCCCTCGTCGCCGTCGACGGTCAGGGTGTCGGTGTACGTACCCGGCTCTGTCGTCTCATCGTAATACAGATCCATGTACTCGTACGGAAGCTCGTCTGTCGTTATCGTCTCCTCGACATACGTCGTGTCGCCGTTCAGTATCGTCAGGTAAAGCGTCACTGTCGAGTCGCACCCGTCCACTGACTTCAGCGGCAGCGTGTGAGGCCCTGCGCCTACCACGCCCGTGAACCCGTGCTTGTTGTACTTCTCGCCCTCACACAGCACGTCGTGTATCGTGCTCCTGTAGTCAGGAAGTACCGTCAACGTCAGGTTGACTATCGAGTCGCAGCCCGTAGCCGTCTCGAACACGCCCCTGTACGTACCCGTGCTGTCCAGCTCATCGCCCGCGAACGGGTAGGTCTCCCCGTGGCATATCGTCACGTTGAGCGGGTACTCCACAGCCGGCGTGACATCGAGTACGAACGTCACTATCGAGTCGCAGCCGCAGTCGGCGCGCTCCAGCGTGTCCGTCACAACTGTCGTACGGTCATACTCCTTGCCGTTCCAGTCCACGTGCTGCCCCTGGCAGATGGTCGTGTCCACTGTCGTGTACACCGTCGGTATCAGCTTCAGGTCAAGCACAACCACGGAGTCGCACTGGTTCGCCGACGGCAGCTTGATTTTGTTGATGCCGCCGAGGCTCGTGTTGAACCCGTGCTTCGTGTAGGTGTCGCCCGCGCATACAGAGTCCTCTATCACCGTCTCCGCCATCGGCAGCACGGTCAGCGTAAGTGTGCAGTTCACGTCCGGGCTGTCATCGTCCGACACGTCGAGTATCTCGTAGACGTTGTCGCCCACTTCGAGGTCCTCGCTCAGCACGGTGATAAGCTCGCTCTCGTAGTCGCACGTCTGGCAGACGCTCTCCATCGGGGTCTCAACCACGTAGCTGTTCACCTGCACGTTGTCGAGATGTATGTCGTACTCCGCAACCTTGTCATTGAGGCTCTCGGCGTAGAAGCCTACCCTGACGGTCTTGCCCGCGTACTCAGACAGGTCTATCCTGTACTTCATGCCCGTAGCGGGTACATCGTCCAGCACATGATCCGCCGTGTACTTGGCAAATCCCTCGTTGGCCCACAGGCCCACTATGTCCTCCTGCTTCCATGTCGCGCCGCCGTCGGCCGATACAACCACCATGAAATATTTGTCCGTTGCTCCACGGTAGTTCTCCGGTATCGACGCCGCGCTGCCCACTGCCGTCAGAGCAAGGTCGAACGTCAGCTGAACCTTCTCCTCGCCTTCCAGTGCTATAGCCGGAGTCACAAGCCATGACCTACGGGTGCTAGAATAGCTGAGCGACATACTCTGATGAGAGGTTGCGTATGCGGTCGCTCCCACATAATCCCAATATCCGCCTTCCGCTCTGTGTTTCAATGCGTCTCCTCCGAATACGGCTTCCGCACCCTGTATCGAGGTCAGCCAGTTGACCGGATAAGTCCTCAAGACACTGAATCCCTCGTAGAAGCGCAGATCCGCCGGGGTGTTGAATGTCACCACATCCGACCACTCCGAGAAGTCGCTCTCCGAACATATCTGGCGTACCCTGACGCTGTACTGCGTGTTCTCCGCCAGGTTCTCCAACAGAGCCGCCTCCGCATCAGTCACAGTGTCTATCCGCACCGTGTCGCCCATATCCGTGCGTGTCGAGATATGTACTGCCCACTTCTCACCGTCCACATGGCGGAACGAGAGGGTCGCGCTCTCCGTAGTTATTGCGCTCACCTGCACGTCATACGGATTCATGCACGCCTCGAAAGGTTCTATCGTAACATCGTCCACATACACATACTTGTACTCCGTATCAGTTGTGTCATTCCTCATGGCAATGTACTGTCCGACAGCCCCTTTCAAAGGCACTTTTATTTCTGCCCAATATTTATTGCCAGTAGGATCGGCAGTCTCCGGTATATTGGAGCCGCTTAACTGCGTATTGTCGTATGGATACGAGACAGTCTGTATCTTATGGAAAGTTGACGGATCGGCAGGATCTGTCATAGTTCCTATCGTCAGGGTTACATCATAATTTGACCCATTATAGATATTAAGCACACCTCGACTGTTTGTATAAGCAGCTCTCATCCAGAACCGTATTTGCAAACTATCAAGATCGGCATCCATAAGCGGGAAGACTATATAACGTCCCTGACAACTTGCCTGATTATTCTTTGAATACGTGAAATAGAGAGAATATTCACTGCCGTTCTCCGGATTACGCGAACCCTTTCTTGAACTCGTGTTCTTAACCGCATAAGGGGCATGTGCTCCCGATGTTATACCCGGCGACTGCATGAAACAATTTGGCACTTTGTAAGACGAACTCAGCCCGTCATGCAAGTCTTCCTCCTCAAATCCGAACGTTACCGGCAACTGGTACGGATCGCATGAAGTCTCAAAGACATAAGGATCGCTCCAGTCGCTGTACCTCCCTTCCTCGCACTCCGTGCGCATAAAGAGATAATACGTTGTGGATGAAGCCAATGGATATACGCCTATCGACTTTTCGGTGATACCATCCTTAAAGAATGCCGTATCGCCCGCCTGCGCATCGTCCGGCGATGTCAGTTTTGCATTCGCCGTTACGAATATCTCGTATGAGAGCGGCTCTTCACCGGATATGTTCCAAGTCACTCCTGTCGAGTCATTCTTAAGCCCAGGAGTATTTATATCCATCGGTGCGAGACATGTGTTCTTCGTCACTATCACATTGTCCACCACTGCCGACGGTGTCGCAAGGTACGATGCCGTCTTCGTATAACTTGATTTGCGCCAGAAGAATATCAGGTTGTAATCCCCGGCAGTCTCGTCAGTTATGACGACAGACATGGTACAGTGCCTCCAGTTCTCTCCTGCATCATACAGTCTGCCCACAGGATCTCCATTACTCTTCAATGTATCCTCCAGAGAAATCCAGTCGGGGACATCGTTGCCGTAGGTGAGATTTTCTTTCAGACCGTCGCCCTGAATCACTTCATCGCTCGTCACATCGAACTTGGCATCTATCGGCAACAGTCCGGCTTTCAGATAGTTCGAACTCGAATAACCGTCACACGCCCAGTCGAAGTCGAACGTATATTTGCCTGGCTCTAATCTCAGGCGGCGGTATGCCCAGGAGTACGACTTCGTGCTGTTCTCCTTGTCGTATGTGGCGGTCACTCCGCCGTCGCACGAGATGAAGAGCTGCTTAGTCGCCTCGCCTTCCGGATAGTTGTAGCCCTGGCCTCTGTACCACTTGTCTGTACAGCCGTCCTGCAGCAGCACCCAGTTGCTGCAGTCCGTCTTGTCGTCCTCGAAGTCCATATTGTACGGATACTCCGTGACAGGCAGAGCCATGGTCGTGCATGTCAGCGGGCCGTTCCATTCGCTCTGTTCATCCTCCGAACATACGGCGCGTACATACACATCGTATGCCGTCAGCGGTGTCAGGTCTGTTATCTCCGGCGTAATGCTGTCATACACCTTCGCTGTCGCAGCATCCAGACTGCCTCCAGCCTCGGTCCAGCGCACCTCCCACTGTGTCGCGCCGCCCATCTCCGTAAATTCAAGACTTATCGAATTGTCATCATACCCCGCTATCTCGAAATACTCCGGCCTCGGGCATGACGGAGTCTCATAGACCTCCACATCATCAAGGTAATAACCTCCAGTTGTCGATGAGCCTGACGATGACAGATTATGCTCATACGATGTCGTGAATACTATATAGCCGTCCAACTTTTCAAGCGGCACGAAATAGCGTTCATAGCTGTCGCTGTTCAACAGGAATGTGTCTATCGGCGTAAACGTGTTTACTATGCTTGTCTCTGACGAGATATCACTACTCATTCCGACTATTACCGAACGCTGCGCCGTAGTCGAGCTGCCTATCACGCTAAATGCCAGTATATGTCTCTCCTTGTTGCTCTCTATCTTCGGCAAAGCGGCATATGACTGATATTTTGACGCTGCATAAACATATAAGCACCAGCTCTCGTCTACACCTTCATCCTCATTCGGTGTCGGGTAGCTGAGAGACGTACTGCCCACATAATATGCAGTCCAGCAGTCAGGCATAGATGTAGCATATTCCCTGATACTCGTACTGTCGAACTTCTCCCTGTACGGTTCAAAGTCCTCCTCGTATGGCACTCCGTATGCCGCCGGGCACTCCGTGTAGAAGCGTATCGGCGCTGACCATACGCTCTTATCGCCACCCTGTACGGCACGTACATATACATAGTGGCGTGTCGATGGTTTCAGTCCTGTGATTTCCGCCTCGTTCGTATTGGCGGTTGTAGAACCAACCTCCACATTCTCCACTGCCACAGTGCCGTCCAGCTCCTCCTGAGTCAGCTGCCGTATAGCCCACTTCAATTCGTAGGTCTGCCCTTCGGCACGGCCTCGCCATGCTATCTTCGCCGCATTATCCGTTATCTCATCGGCTGTCACATTCACAGGTGCCGGGCAGTCCGCTATCAGGTCGAACCTCACATCATCTATGCTTATTCCGTTGCTCTGCGCATAGTCCGATGAGAGGAACATGATATATCGGCCCACATTGCCGTTGTAGTCCGACACATACTCGTCTAAGCTTATCGTGTACGGCTGACCGTCCACATAGGCCTCGACATCACCTATCTTCTCGAACGATGCGAGGTCTTCCTCTGAAGTCAGCACACCAACCTGCAGCAGGTTCGAGTACGAAGACGGTCTCTCGGCGTATGTACCGCCGCCTGCCCAGAAACTCACTTCGAGATTCTTTACCGAATCCACATCAATCAGCGGAGCTATGGCGTATATTGTCTGCGCCGATGTGTTATAGAATTTCAGTGCTTTCGTACCGCTATGCGCATAATTGGTCGATGTCGGCGTTGATTTGGTCGTTATGGCCGGCGGATTCGCGCCTGTCACAGAGCCCACTATCCAACAATTAAGCGGCGCATCCTCCTCGAAAGTCTGTAGGCTCTCATCGCCCGGATTCATTGCGAGACACTTCGTCGTGAACATTTCCGATACCCCGCTCCACTGGCCGTGACCATCCTCGCCGCAATTGGCGCGCACATAGAAGTAGTATGAGCCATTAGGCAGCAGCCCAGTGACCGTAAACGGATTCGCCGCCACCGCCTTATTAACCGCCACCACATGCTCAGGCAATACGCTTGCGGTCATCGCCTCATCCAGCACAGCGTCCGTCACCTCATTGTTATCGGTAACAACCACATCCCATGCCGTCTCACTGCCTGCATTCTGCCATGTCAGCTCCGCCTCCTCGTCAGTCGACGATATGCACTTCGGATACTGCACAACGCCGCACTTAGGCGTATAGTCCACCACAAGGCTGTCTATATAGAACTGGCTCGTCGTGCCGCCGGCATTCTCATCCACGAGCAGTGCTATGTGCTTGCCGTACTTAGTCTTGCCCGCAAAGTTCACGTAAATCACCTCCTCTTTGTCAATCTCCGTATTATATACTGAAGTAAGGGTGTCGAATGTCGTCAGATCGTACGGATCGTCCATAAAGCCAACGAGAAGACGTGAATTTTTATACCCGCTTTCCATTTTCATGCTGAGCGTCAGTTTGGACATATCCTCTTCCTCCATAACTGGCAGGGCGACATAATTCGCTTCAACGGAACTGCTCTCGTAGAGTTGCAACCGTCCATTGCCTGACTTGTAGCCGTTCTCTATTATATTAGGATAGTATGAAGTTGACCCTTGTCCTCCACCTCCAGAGTATGAAGCATGCTGTTCGGTATACCAACATGGTATGGCAAACCCGTTTACCGTACTACCCATCTCATAGCCGTCGAAGTCCATATAATACGGTATCGGATTTACATCCACACACTTCGATGTGAACTGCTGCGGATCTGTCCATGCGCTCTCCGCCCCGTCGCACACCGCACGGACGGAATACCAGTAGTCCACTCCGTTAGGCTCTACCCTCAGCGTCACTGTCGGATTATCTTTCACCACGGTGTCCTTCGCATAGCCCGTATATGTCTCCGAATAAAGCGAATCCACCGGCACGCTTTCCGTCATCAGCCTCACCTGCCACTCCTTCTGTCCGTAGCCGTCCCATGAGAGTATGAGCAAAGAATCCTGCTGCTCCTCCTCAATATCGTCTGGCTCGCGACAGTCCGGTATCTCCTCGAAGACAAGGTCATCTATGTACAAGCCATTATATTCAGTCCACGAACTATTATCGCAATAGACCCCTCCGTCATTGACGGACATAAATGCCACGAAACGGCCCTCGCCTTCATAGCTGTCGAAAGATACAATATGTTTCTCCCATACCGGGCCTACACCTTCTACGGTATCCACAGGCACGAACGTAGTGAGATCCGTAGCGTCTGACATCACTCCGACTACAAATCCCGCCCTGCTTTCATAATTGACATAATAACGGGTATAGAATGCTATCCGCATCTCCTTCAAATCCATATCCATATACGGGAATATTGCCGTTATCACCTGTCCCGCTTCACTATTATTAAACCAAAACGCGCGGTATGAATCGCTTCTCAACCTGTATTCATAACTGATATCGTATGTTATAGGATACATTGTATATCCGCCCTCTATATCTATTATATCGAGTATGCCACGGCACAATTGATTCTGGTCATTGATACCTCCGCCGTCATCAATACTCGGATTATACAATGTAGACTCATCTTCGAAATCCATAGTGTCCGGCAGTGCAGTTATCTTCTCCGGCATCCTGAAGAATATCGGGTTGCTCCATGCGCCATAGGTGTCGCCGCACTTGTTGCGTACATACACATAGCCTGTCTGCCACGGTGTAAGCCCTGTGACGATAGCCGGGTTAGTTGAGACTGTCTGCCTCAGCGCGCCCTGCGTGGCATCAGTTATCTCCTCTGGTTTAATCTCGGTCGCCGAAATCAGCACTTCGCCCTCCTGTGTACCGCTCCACGACAGTTTGAGTTCTGTCGCTGACGGCAGACCGTATGTAATATTCCGCGCTTTAGCGCATGAAGGTATGCTGTCCACCCTCACATCGTCTATGATGAAGTGGTTGTCCTCCTCGAAGTTCGACATGATGGTGATAAACCTCCCCTTACCAGTATATTTGTCGAACGGGACAATATACTCATCTATCTTTGACGGACGCTCACCGTACACCGTATCCACAGCCGTAAAAGTCGCCATATCCTCCGGGTTCTCCATAACGCCTATGATCAGCCTGCCTCGTGCCGCACAGTCGTCATATCCTCCCCAGAATGATATCTGCAGGTCCGTTATATTATACTCCGGACGCAGCTCGGGCAGCACGGCATAGCCGTAATCCCCGGCATCGAGACAGCTGCCCGTCCCGTTTCCGTCCGCAAAGAACAGCGAGCGTGTGTTGTCACGTGAAAACTTGTACAGGTCAATATCCTCCGTACCGGTATTAATGAACGGCACGGCGTAGCCCGTATTCGTATAGAAATCCCAGTTCACGTTCGTCACATGATAAACCGCACCCGGCACATAGTCCAGGTTGAACCCCTCGTAGTACGGTATCTCCATCAAGTTCGTGGTCTTGAACACAAACTGGTCGCTCCATTCGCTCTGCTCCTCTTTACAAATCGATAGGACATACGCATAATAGTTAGTCCCTGGTGTGAGTCCGCGCAGCGTCAGGCTGCGCACCGAGGCAGCCACGACGGTGTCCATCACGTCGGCCTTTGCCGTCTCAGCATTCAGCTCCTCTGCCGACAGTGCCGTAGTGCTTATCTTCACATGGAACTGCACAGCGTCGAACATGGCGTTCCAATAGACCACAGCCGAATCGTTCGCTAAAGCCGAAGTACTCATGCCCGACGGCTTCTGACAGTTCGGTGTAGAGCGTACCTGTATGTCGTCCAGCACTATGCCGCGCCCCATGTTGTCGCTTCCCTGGAACGCCAGTTGGTACGTCCCGTTCGGCGCGTTGAGCCGCAGCGTGTCACGCGTCCATCCGCTGCGGTAGCGGTCAAGCGGATGGTCCACATACTCCACCCACTCCATCTCTGCCGATGTGCGGTAGAATATCCTCAGAGTGTCGAAATCCCCCGCCCACTTGTCCGTCGCGTATGCGAACGTCAGTATCGGCTCATAAATCGTATCGAGATTCATCACCGGCGTAACAAGCCGCGTGATATAACCGATAGTCTGCGAAGTCCCGTTGCGCAGCGCAATGCGCTTCGCACCGTCCGCCGCACCATCGGGATAGGCATCGCCCTCCTCGACGGTCCATGCATGATTGCCCCGTACGAACTCCTGCGTCCATGTATCAGGCAGACCATTTTCAAAACTCTCGCTAAGCGCCAGCCCGTACTTCTTCGTCTGGCCCGCGAGCGTCAGCGTCAGCAGCATCGCCGCCACCATCGCCAACATCCGTCCGATTAGTTGATTTGGTTTCATAATATATTGAATTTAGGAATTGAAAATCCGTAATACATACTCTTACCTCACGATAATCTTGCCCGTGTAGACATTGCCGAGGCCGTCCACTATACGGACGACATATACGCCAGCCGCGTCGAGGCCGTCAACCGTGATTGGCTCGTCCTCAGGCTCATACTGGCGTATCAGCGCACCCGAGTTGCTGTAGACCTGAACGGTCAGACCCTCGCGCTCCGCCGCCGTCAGCTCAAGGTGTACCCTCACGCTCTCGTGTATCCTTACAGGGTTCGGCGTGAGCATAAGCTCCTTCCGGCTCGTGCCTTGCCACCATGTGGTCTCCTCCACTGTCAGCGTGTGGATGATGACGCTCTCGCAGCCGCCCTCACCGCCGTCGATGGTCAGGGTGTCAGTGTACGTGCCAGGCTCTGTCGTCTCATCGTAATACAGGTCCATGTACTCGTACGGAAGCTCGTCCGTGGTCACTGTCTCCTCGACATACGTCGTGTCGCCGTTCAGTATCGTCAGGTAAAGCGTTACTGTCGAGTCACAGCCGTCAACTGACTTCAGAGGCAGCGTGTGAGGTCCTGCCCCGACTACGCCCGTGAACCCGTGCTTGTTGTACTTCTCACCCTCGCACAGCACATCACGTATCGTCTGACGATAATCCGGCAACACTGTGAGTTCCAAGTTGACTATCGAATCGCACCCCGTGGCAGTCTCGAACACGCCCCTGTACGTACCTGTGCTGTCCAGCATCTCACCCGCGAACGGGTAGGTCTCGCCGTGGCATACCGTCACGTTGAGCGGGTACTCCACAGCCGGTGTGACCTCGAGTACGAACGTCACTATCGAGTCGCAACCGCAGTCCGTGCGCTCCAGCGTGTCCGTCACAACTATAGTACGGTCATACTTCTTGCCGTTCCACTCCACTTCCTGCCCCTGGCAGATGGTAGTGTCCACTGTCGTGTACACCGCCGGTATCAGTTTCAGATTCAGCACTACTACGGAGTCGCACTGGTTTGCCGATGGCACCTTGATTTTGTTGATGCCGCCGAGGCTTGTGTTGAACCCGTGCTTCGTGTAGGTGTCGCCCGCGCATATCGAGTCCTCGATAAGCGTCTCGGACATCGGCAGCACGGTCAGCGTCAGCGTGCTGTTCACGTCCGGACCGTCATCGTCCGCCACGTCGAGTATCTCATAGACGTTGTCCCCAACTTCGAGTTCCTCACTCCTGACTGTGATAAGCTCGCTCTCGTAGTCGCACGTCTGGCAGATGCTCTCCTTCGGGGTCTCAACCACGTAGCTGTTCACCTGCACGTTGTCGAGGTGTATGTCGTACTCCGCATCGTCATTGAGGCTCTCGGCGTAGAATCCTACCCTTATAATCTTGCCCGCATACTCCGACAGGTCTATCCTGTACTTCATGCCCGCAGTCGGAATGTCATCAAGAACATAATCGGCCTGGTATGTAGTGAATCCCTCGTTGGCCCACAGAGCCACTATATCCTCCTGCTTCCATGTCGCGCCGCCATCGGCAGATACGACAATCATAAAGTACTTGTTTGTCGCTCCTCGGTAGTTCTCCGGTATCGACGCCGCGCTGCCGACTGCCGTCAGCGCGAGGTCAAACGTCAGCTGAACCTTCTCTTCGCCTTCCAGCGACATCGCCGGAGTCACAAGCCATGCACCACATATACCGAAATAGTCGAGAGATATCGTCTGATGCGGGGATGACAGTCCGAGACCGTCATCGTTTCTACTCCACAAAGATCTAAATGACACCGTCTCCCCATTCATCGTTTCTCCTGCAAATATGTCCTCTGTCTCTTGCGATGAACCCAGCCAGTATAACGGTATATTTCTTACATCAGAGAATCCCTCATTAAAACGTATTTCCGCTGAAGTCACGAATGTGACCACATCAGAACTTTCCGAACTGTTCTCCTCATCGCACAGTTGGCGCACAGTTATCGAATATTCCGTATGCGGCTTCAAGCCTCCTATCCATGCGTTTTCATTGCTGTATATGGTATCGATCCGCAAACTGTCGGACATATCATCGCCCTCGGCTATATATACTGCCCACTTCTCGCCGTCATTATGTTTGAACGATACATTCGCTCCATCCGTATCGATTCCGGACACGGTCACATCGTATGGTGTCTCACAGACAACAACAGGCTCAATAGTAACATCGTCTATATAAATCGTATTGGATGACTGTTCAGTTATTCCATTCTTGATGACTATATACTTACCTTCTATTCCATTGAATGAAACCGTCTGCTTAACCCACCATTTCTCATTATTCGGGTCGCTATCGACAGTGGAACTGCTCGGAAGCATCTCTGAATCGTATGGATAGACTACAGTACGTACATTCCGGAACGTCGTAGGATCTGTCGGATCATCCATGACCCCAACTTCTACCGAACGCGCATACTTGCTTGTATTATATGTCGTAAGTTTACCTGTAGACCCTTCATATCCAGCACGCATCCAGAAACTTATCTGCAAAGTGTCTATATCAGCATCCAGTTCCGGGAACACTATATAGCCCCCTTGATTGGTCTTTGAAGCATAATAGAAATACAGGCTATAATCGCCGGTCCTTGCACGCTTGGTATTGTTCGTCGACTCGTATGCGTATGGGAAATGAGTCCCGTTACCTATCGGTGTCTTGGTATCATGCCCCTGTACGAAACAATCCGGTATCTGATACTTGTCACTATATCCGTCCCTCAATCCTTCTGTCGGCTCGAAACTCCAGAAAGCAGGTATTGTCTTCGCATCGCAATCCGTCCGGAACATAATCGGGCCACTCCATTCGCCGTATGTGGACTCTCCACATAAGGACTTAACAAACACATAATAGACCGTATTGTCATCCAAATGTTCCACTTCACATACATTGCTCTCCAACGTATCGCAGAACACCGTATCACCGGCAGAAGCCGCATCGGGCGATGTCAGCGACTCGTCAGATGTCAAGAATACGACATATTGTTCTGTCGCCTCACCTATCCTGTTCCACTCTATAACAGCAGAATTGTTCGTTATCTCGGACACCTCTACGACAGTCGGACTTGCGCATGGGTCAAACTGTATGGATATATTATCCACAACAGCAGAAGGATTCGGGAAATCTCCTCCCGATGTATTGTTTTTCCAATAGAACACGAGCTTGTAGACACCCGCCATCTCGTTTGTTATGACGTGTCTGGATACGCTTTGTGTCCACGTATTGACTCCGTTCATCTTATACAGCTGATCGCCGTCCGAGTCCGTACCTTCCAAAGGCAGCCATACGTCAGGAGTAGAACTTGCAGACGTAGCCAGCGAAAATGTCTGTCCGTCCGCCTGATACACATCGTCAGCCCCGCCTGCAAACTCAGTCATTATTGGCACAAGTCCCGCCCGCATGATATCTAACGTCCTGTCTCCATAGCAAAGCCAGTCGAATGTCACGGTATAAATTCCAGGATCAAGGCGTACAGTCCTGTAAGCCCACGAATACGAAGCTATATCATCCACCTCATATTCTGCCGTCTTGCCGCCGTCATTGGAAATATACAGAGAATGAGTACCGTCTTTCGGATATGCCTCGCCTATATACCACTCGTTAGTCCCCGACACCTGCGAATATTGCCACAGCGCGTTTTCTTCCGCATCTTCAAATCCATAAGTGCATGGGGCAGAAAGCGGGATTACTGCGGTAGTCTGCGTAATCGGCCCGTTCCAGTCGCTCGTATCCTCGTCACATATCGAACGTACCCAGAGATTATATGACGTAACGTCCGTAAGACCGGAGATTACAGCCACTGTTGTATCAATATCTATAACTTTCGAACTCTCCTCATCCAGCCCTGCCTCCGCATACTTTATCTGCCATTTAGTTGCAGACCCGAACTCTATGAAACTTACCTCTATGCTGTTCTCAGTATAGTCTGTGACCTTGAAACTCTCAGGATATGCACATGCCGGTGTTACATACACATCCACATTGTCAAGATGGTATCCTCCTGCCTGCTTCGTATCGCTTGTTGTCAGATTGAGGTCATAACACGATGTGAACACTATCCGCCCTTCCTTACAACCGTACTCGCCAAGGTTCATCAGATGTCTGACAAAAGTTTTTTGGTTAAGTATAAACGTATCCAACGGCTCAAAAGTCGCGGCTATGCTGTCACCGCAAGACACATCGCGGCTAATCCCGACAACCACAGACCTTTGCTTGGCTGTAGCTAAATTCTCTTTCGCGTCGAATGCCAACGTAAGTTTGTCTATGCTCTCTTCGAATTCCGGCATCACAGCGTATGACTGCCTTGTAGCATTAAGGACATAGACATACAGCGCCTTGCCCGTCCCAGCAACTACAATGTTCGGATAATCAGGCTCGACATCAGTAACACCCCCAGCATAATGCGATATCCAGCAGTCAGGGTTGAAACCCGTGCCCGTGTGTACGTATGAGTCGAAATCCTCACTGTACGGCAACGGATAAACAGCAGGACACGAAGTCTTGAAACGCAAGGGCGATGACCATGCACCTTCATCACATGATGATTTTACATATACGAAATACGTGGCATTATGCGCCAATCCATCTGCGGTATAATGAGCCTCATTGGCGACATCGGCCTTTACACCTTCCGTAGCATCGGCATTCAGTTCCTCGATGCTCAACTGACGTTGCGCAATCCTTACCTCAAACGGAGCCTCCCCACGCCTCCATGTGATTGAAGCCGAATTGCTTGTTATATCTTCAGCCTTCAAATCAACAGGAGCGGGACACTCCGGAATAAGATTGAACGCCACATCATCGATATAGAAATAGTTCGTCAACGCGAAATCGGATGCGAAGAAAGCTATATACTTGCCTACATCGCCATTGTAATCGCTCACATACTCATCAAAACTTACCCTATATGGCTGTCCGCTCATATATCCGTCCAGCAGGGCAATCTCCTCGAACGTCGCAAGGTCATTCGGCGATGTGATGACACCTACCCTTATCTGTCCCGAACAGTCAAATCTCTCACCGTAATCTTCAGACGATGAACCCCAGAACGTCATCTCCACCTTTTTAATCGAATCTACATCGAGCAGCGGAGCTACTGCATAAATTGTCGGATGCGTGGCCGTATTATAGAACCTGAGGCTTCTCGACCCTCCATTATGCCATAGCGTCGATACTGTCGGGACTGGCGATTCGCTTCCTTCCGCATTGCCGACAATCCAACATGCCGTACCGTCAGTCTCAAATCCTTGTATCGACCCGTCTCCCAAAACCATCGGGACACAGGCTGTACGGAACTGGCTTACTGTCGACCACTTTCCTACACTACTGCCGCAATTAGCCCTTATACAGAAATAATACTGAGTATTATCCTTAAGGCCAGTGACATTATATGGATTCTCTCCGGCATTGTACTTATACATAACAGCCCCTTCTGGTTGTATGCCGTCCTCCATAAATGAGCTTGCCATTTCAGGAGTAAGTGCCTCCGTACTTACGACAATGTCCCACATGGTCTCGGTATCACCTGTCCATGACAGCAAAGCCGATGTGTCAGTACACGATATGACATTAGGCCGTTGTACCTTGAAACAGTCATCTTTATAGTCTACCACCACCGAATCGATGTAGTAATAGAACGAACCCGTACCGTTCGTTTTCAACGCTATATGTACATCCTCATACGCTCCTGACAAATCATTAAAATTCACTATGAATTCCTGCCACTCGCCCTTCTTCTCATTATCCACTGTCGCAACAGGAACAAAAGTATTGATATCGTATGGGTCGCTCATTACTCCTACTGTCAGTCCCGGCTGTGCTCCCGTTACATAATACGATTCCATATAGAATGACAATGACAACCGTCTGACATCACTCTCCTCCATCAATGGCAATGCCACGTATGAATAGAACGGAGCATCTGGATCATCATCAAAATTCATCTGCAATGATGCCGAACCATTATAATGTGTCGAACTTATGTATGGATAATACGAATTATCCGCCTCCGCTAATACTGTATACAGACATGGGACTACAAATTCCGGCTGTGAAAAAAGTTTATATCCGTCATCGAAATTCATCACATACGGCAGCTTGTATGTTCCCCAACACTGCGTGGTAAATTTTTGAGGATAGCTCCATGCTCCTGCCGTACTGCCACACAATGGCTTGACAGAATAATAATATTGTTTTCCTTCTGCCTGTAAACCCGTAATTGTCACTTGAGCCTCATCCACCGTATCGACTGCCACATAATCATCATAATCCGGGTCGTAAAGCAGTTCGTATTCCATCTCTTTATCCCATACTCTCACTTCCCATCTATCCATTCCTACGGCATCCCATTTTATGAGTGCAGTCGTATCCCCGGCCTGCACATCAAACACATCCGGCTCCCTGCAATCTGGATTGGCTTCAACTACCATATCATCCAACCAGCTCATATTGACATTATTAATCGTACTGCTGCCGTCACCAAACATCCTGTCATGAACCACATAGAAAGCTATGAAGTTTCCCGCATTTGCATAATCATCGAATGACACCATATATCTCTCCCATACATCCGTCACATTTATCGTATCTACTGGCGTAAACGTACTCACGTCATTGGCATCCTTCATCAGCCCGACCACGAAATAACTTCCCTTGTAATATTCCTGCGTGATTGCATAGAAACTTATCCTACACTTCTCCACATTCTGAAGTTCAGGAAAGACTGCGTAGGCCCAATTTCCAGGGTCAAAAACGTGCATCCTCAAAGAATACCCCGCATCTGCATACAGCTTGTCCGTTGTGGGCTTCATCGAATGCGGGTAATCCACCGTATTGGTATGAACAAGTATGCCGTTTATTACGCTTTCCCCGCCTGCCTGGAGCGGTACATAATAATTGCCGCTGACAAGTTCGAAGTTCAGCGTATCAGGCAGAGCGTCAAACTTCTCCGGACTACGTACATAAACCGGATTGCTCCACTCACCGGATTCTCCTTCACACACATTCCTGATATACAGATAGCCGTCCGTCCAAGGCTCTATGCCGTCTAATGTCTGCGGATTGGAGGTCAGTTTAGCCTCTTTTATCTTCAAGGTCGGATCTATATTCTCGAAATCAGTTATCTCCTCACTCGTCCATATCAGCTCGGCCTCATTACTGCCATACCAAGAAACGGTCATCTCCGATGCCGTCCGGAAACCTATCTTTATATCACGCGCCTTCTCGCAATCGGGCACTTCACATATCCGCACATCGTCTATTATGATGAAATTCTCCTCGGCAAAATTTGACACTAATGCTATATACTTCCCATTCCCCTCATAACTGTCGAGTTTGACAGTATACTCCTGATACACTGCACGACGCTCCACTTCCACAGTATCTATAGCCTCAAACGTGCTTATATCGCTTTGCTCTCCCATAACTCCCACTATGATTTTAGATATGGTCGCGTCTTCATTGTTATGCCCAGCCCAGAAAGAGACCTGCAAATCCTTGATCTCCGCATTGTCCACACTCGGAGCTACGGCATACGCCAATTTTCCGGCGGGTATCGGAGTCAATAGGCTTCCGTTGCCGAAAACAAGCACACGGCTCCCGTTATGTGAATATGTCGAAAGCGAAAGGTCATTAGTATTAGTATTCACAAACGGGGTAAACTTATCCGATGTTGTAGAAAAATACCACGTGTCCGGCCTACTGATATAGCCGGGCAAATATTCCATATTGAAGTCCATTAAGTATGGCACGCTGATCGTATTCGTAGTGGACAACTCGTACTCCTCGCTCCATTCTGAATACTCGTTGCCGCAGTAGCTTCTGACATACGCATAATATGTCTTGGCTGGAGTCAGCCCGCGCAATGCCAGTGACCTCGTCATCGCGGGCATCACGCTGTCCGCAATGTCTGCCTTCACACCTTCCGTTGCCAGCTGCTCGGCCGTCAGCGGTGTGCTGCTTACCTTAACGTGAAAATCAATTGCATCGAAATACGCATTCCATATCAGTATGGCCGAATCGTTCGACAGGTTTGTCACCCCGATATCGAACGGCTTCTGACAGTTCGGCGTAGAGCGTACCTGTATGTCGTCCAGCACTATACCGCGCCCCATGTTGTCGCTACCCTGAAACGCTATCTGGTAGGTCGCCGATGCCGCCGTCAGCCGTATAGTATCTCTCTGCCAGCCGAAAGTGTGGCTGTCGAACGGATAATTCGTATACTCCACCCACTCCATATCTGCCGATGTCCTGTAAAACACCTTCAACGTATCGAAATCGCCGGTCCAACGCTCCGCCGCGTATGCGAACGTCAGTATAGGGTCGAAAATGGTATCGATATTAATAACCGGAGTCACTAACCGGGTAATGTACCCCACAGTCTGCGATGTCCCGTTGCGCAACACAACGCGCTTCGCGCCGTCAGCTGCACCGTCGGGGAAAGTCCCGTCCTCCTCGACGACCCATGCATGGTTGCCCCTGACATACTCCTGTGCCCATGTCTCAGGCATACCGTTTTCAAAACTCTCGTTCAGCACGATTCCATACCGCTTGCTCTGCGCAGCCAGTATCACCGTCAGCAATAGCATCATCGCCATCGCTGATACTCGTCCGATTAATTGATTTGGTTTCATAACATATTGAATTTAAGAATTAACATTAGCAATACTTATATATCGCCATACTCGATCTTTTTTCCTAACTCACCTCTGTACAAACAGTAATACTTCTTCCCGTCGAACATTGTGAACTTATACTCCAGCTCATAATAATCCCCCTCATGCTTCAGCACCTTCAAACTTCCGCTACGGGCATAAACATCCGTTATTTGCTCCTCCATACCGTCATATAACGTCAGAGAAAAACCCTCCACATAATCATACAGCAACTCTTCACTATACATAACCTCCAGTTCATCAGGAATATCCTCCATGACTTCCGCAACAAACAAGTTACTGCCCAACGCATATTCATGCCCGCTTGTATCGCTCACTCCCTCAAAAATCCAAATCATATACGTATTGCCTCTGACGGTATCGATGGTAACATTCATATAAGTCAGGCTATCTGTCTGTTCCAGTATAATATATCCATCCAGCGGGTTCTCCTCCGGCGGATTATTCCCCTGATGCTCACACCCAGCTATAACAACAGCAAGCAGCACTACGATAAACCACACTTTTTTCATAACTACACCATTTATATCTCTTCTACAACTCCATATACCCTCCATTTCACCATCTAATCATTCCCTACTTAAATGATTCGGATAGGCAATAGAATCACCATCAAGTACAATTCTTCCATTATAAACCTTGGATGGTATACTGTCCTCGAATTGTATATAATATTTCTCACTTTGCAGTTCAGTAAACCTGAACTCAAACCAGTAGCGGTTTTGCCCCAATGCCGAGACCCTCATACTACCTTCTTTCCTCTGATCCGCAGGGAAATACCAATACTGTCCGTCATCCCATTTTTGACTCATCCCCATAAATATACTCAGACAGACAGACGTATCATTGACACCTACACCGTCATAAAATCCTGACGGCAGCCCATCCACCCTACCTGAGACTACAATCTCATCTATAACTATATGATACTCGTTCCCTTCATCGTCATCAGCATAAAAGGTCCAGCTACAAAACGCAGTCCTGTTCTTCGTTGTATCATGTACAATCCGATAGTCCCACTGCACGATTCCTGATGAATCGACATCTATTAATCCTCGATAGTTCAATATCTTATAGTCTTCCAACGGATCGCTTGGCTCATTTCCTCGCGGCTCACACGACAGAAAGCAGAAAATAATGGCACAACCCAACAAACCTATATATATACGTCTCATAACTATACTGTACTAATAATGTAATCCCAGCTCATGCGAAAACCTATATAATTCTCCTGACATATGACTAAAATCATGTGTCAATGGTACATTATCAAACGATATTATATCTGGGATTCGCGAACTCGGATCTTCATTTTCTCCAAGAACATCAGTCGTAACACATGTGATTACCAATGTATATGTACAATTAGTAAATACCTTATATGAATATCCAATAGCTATCTTATATTGACCATCTAAATAGTCATAAAATAACAATGGTAATTCCGTATTAGCAAATGCACTTTCCAGCTCCGTCCTATTATTTATTGGTGTAAGTTCGAACCCTAAAGACGGCAAATACCAATAGACAAATTGATTTCATATCTCTGTATTCATCAACAAATCATTCCTTATTGCGGATATAAATTGCGCTGTATACTCTTCATCTCCATTAGCCATTAAATCTCCATACCACCACTCTCCATTATGCTCCAGTTCTGCTCCCGTATACCCGCACAAAAGGGCTGTTATCACTGGAATATTCCCAGCATTAACTATTTCATCATTCTCATCGCGGCAATACTCATTATATGGCTCTCCTTCATGCCAAAAATATACTTCCCTATCATATGAATCTTCCACATCATATTCAGAACAAGCTCGTGATACTACTGTTCCAGAATAGGCAAAAGCAGTAACACACGTAAGTTTTACCATTAACTTAACAGCTAAATTATCAAGATCGAATACTTCATCCAATCCTAAACGGTCATACCATGACATAGTGATAAGTTCCAATATATCATGGTCGAACAAATCAGGACGCCTGCCAATCCTTGCGCTTAATCCTTCCGATCCATATTCATGTGCCAAATCGTTGAATATCCAAAACATTTCTGTATCGAAATATCCGTTTCGCGAAAAGTACATGAATCTCTGCGGATTACGCAAATCGGCATTTATAACCGCATATCCGCCATCCGGGAAATTATATACATAATATACTATCTCCGGCACTATATGGAATGTGTCCAAATACTCCTCATTCCCCATGACCGTAAGCATCATGTCAGCCCCGTACATGAACATCTCGCTGTACACTGGCGATACTGTAGCCGTTGCCACATCGGGTGTCGGCAAAGGAGATGCATCAAACACATCTTTTAAAATTGCCGTAGCCTCTTCCTCCGAAATATAGTTTCCGCCATCGACATCAATATAATAACCATGCTCTGGTCTTTCAGGTTCACCCGCCTCCGCTGATTCACCATCACCCTTTGTACGCAACACATCGTTCTCCACATTGCTGTTGCACGCCGTCAGCACTGCCCCCAGCAGCACCGCGATAAACCATATTTTTTTCATACTCTGTTATTTTTAAGGTTAATACAATCACTCTCAACATTTTCGCACTCCTCAAATATTCTTGCTGCAAACGCCTCTCATCTCACCACTATCTTATAATGCGCCGCCGTGCCATCCCTCTCTATCATCATCACATACACGCCCGGCACCGCCGGCATCATCACCTCCGCGTTCATCTCGTCTATGCCCGTTGCCGAATAGAGTGCCCCCGCGGCGTTGTACAGGCGCACAGTGGCCTCACCCTCCACATTCATTATCCTCATAGGCGACCCTGCCGCAGCCACCGTCACCATCGGGTACTCCGACACATCAGTCCTCACCGTCGGCGTTATGGGACACGTCGGCAGCGTCACCCCGTCATCCGCCCGGGTCAGCATCACATAATACGTGTCGTTTACATCAAGAGCCTCGCCCTCACCCAGATACAGGTACGACCCCACCTCGCCCGTCAGCGGGCTGCCGTTCCTGTACCACTGGAATGCCGCGAACTCATATCCTCCATTGTAGCCCGCGTTAGTCACCGCCAGCACATTATTCCATTTCTGTCTCACCACCGACGAGGCATAGTGTATCTCGAACTCCACCGGGAAATTCTGCTCTCCGCAGAGCCTGTCCTCCATGACCACCGTTGCCGCGTACCGCCCCGGACGGCACGAATCCGGTATCACAATGCGCACCTCATAGACCTCCAGCGTATCCCTCATATCCTCAAAGCCTGCCGCCTTGGCCTCATCGCCATATTCCACCCGGTAATACGACGGGTAACCCTCCGGCAGCTCGCACCCTATCGTTATCGCCTCATCGTCAGCGCACGCCGTGACCATGCTGTCCACGGCCATCTCCACCACAAGGCACTCCTGATCAATGAAAACCTCCGCCGTATCGCTCGGACAGCCCGCTGCGTCGTACACCACAACCTTATACGTACCTCCCGCAAGACCTGTGAGCGCACCGCCCTCCTCTCCGTTCACCGACCACGTATAGCCCGCCGGAGCGTCCTCTATCCTTATCTCGCCCGTGTTCGGTTCGTCGCCGACATCCTCTTTCTCCACATCGAAAGTCACCTCGTCGCGCACTATAAGGTGCAGGTTGACCACGCTGTCGCAGCCGTGAGCCGTAGTAAGCCACACCGGGTAGTCGCCGCTCTCGTCATACTCACGCCCGTTGTACTCATACTCTTCCCCGTAGCATATCGTAGCCGTGTCATACCTCTCCTCTATCTCCGGCAGCACCGTGAGGTTCAGCCACGTGATGCTGTCGCAGCCCGCCACATTCACCGACGAGTCCGCAAACAGTCCCGACTGCGACATTATGTACTTACCGCCCCAAACCACAAAGTCGTTATAACATATCGTCGAGTCTATCGTCCGCTCCGGCGTTATAATCGAAGGGATGATGACCGTGACCGTCGTGTCGTCCTCGCACTGCCCGTTCGAGATTCCCGCCACGAGCGTCACCTCTATCGTGTCTCCCTCGTTCGGGAACGTCATTACCGGATTGCTCATCGTCTCCGCCTCTCCTGTACCGAAATCCCAATACGCAGTCTGCGTCTCCTCCGCCGTATGTACCGTCTGCCCTGTCTCGTCATCTATCGTAATCACATGGCTCTCATTGATGAACCTCACCTTGTTCTCGCAGTTCTCCGGCACAAGCTCATAGCTGAACTGTGCGAACGGCTCGCGTGGCGACACCACCGTATGCAGGTCGAAGAAGCAGTCCGGATTCTCCTTGTAGAGGCAACGGCACCAGTATGTCGTCTTGTCCGATGCAGGCACATTGTATGTCTGCCCCTTATACAGCGTGTCCACCGGCACGCTGTCTGCCCCGAATGTCGTGAACCACACATAGTCGAACCCGTCCGGCGCTTTTATATCCATCGTCGGCTCAGCCCCGCAGCTCACGCTCTCTATCGTCCCCGACGCGCATCCCAACGTGAAATACGCATACCCGTAGTGCGCCCCCAGCGTACAGTCCTGCGTCTCGAGCCTTATCACTATGTCCTCACCCGCATACGGCGTAAGGTTGACCCCTATCGTCGTCCACTCCTTCCACGAGATAGGCTCTGATGAGCCGGGTATGTCATACTCCGTATGCCATCCGTCCTCCGCCCGCGTCGCGTCCGCATAGAACGACGCACTGCCGCAGTCCGCGTCGATAGGATAACCGTCCTCGTCCAGTATCGACATCGAAAAATATGGCTTCTGCGTCTCGCTGTGTCCCTGCGGGTCTTCGAACACTATCGCATACTTCAGTATCAGCACCATAGCCGTCGAGTCCACATGATATTCGAAGTCTATGCGGTCGGCCTGCGAATTATTGTCCCAGTTGCCGAGACGTATCGAGGCGAACTCCCCATCGGGAATGGTCGGCAGCGCATAGTTCGTCCTCGGGTCATACTGGTTTCTCGCCCAGCACACCGCGTGCCGGCTCTCTATCTGGTCAGGGCCGAAGTCTATCGGCGCGGTCTTGCTCCACGAATCCCCTTTACCTGCTGTCCCCACCCAGCACGTGATGTCTGGGTTGTTCTCCAAGTCTACATAGTTGATGCAGTGGTTGTCCGCGCAGAACACCAGCTCTCCCGTCCGTGTGGCCCACGCGCTCTCCACCGTATCATTACAGATGCCCCGCACTCTGAAGTCATAGATGCCCTCCTCTATGCCCTCTATCCTGTATGTAGTGGCATTATATATGTTATTCACCCTGCTCCACTTGCTCGTCCCGTTCTGCCTGTACTCCAGCGTATATTTCTCCGATGTGCCGCTCCAGCTCACATCCACAGTGTCGCACCTCGCGTCCACCTTGAGGTTGCTCGGCGGCGTACAGTCTGCCGATGTTATCTGTATGTTGTCCACGCACGCTGCCAGTGGCGGATAGATCGAGTCGCCGTCATTCTTCCATACGAACGCCAGATAGACCGTCATGTCATACCCTATCGGCATATTCATCGTGGCGTTCTCCCACTCCCGCGCTCCTTTCAGACACTTGGTCGTCCCGCTTGCGGTCTGGATCTGCTGCGGATACGTCTTCAGCCACTGCGGCTCCAGGCTCGTTCCCCAAACCGATGACGGAGGCGTGCCGTCCGGCAGCAGGCACACATACATCCCGCTGTTCCCCGCCGCATTGTTCTTCCAGTCGAAAGTCAGTATATATGTCCCTTGCCTCATGCTTATCCGCCTGTATGCCACAACTATGCCCTTCTGCCTGCCATAGAACGGGTTCACGCCCCCGTCGTGCGATATATAGAGCGACTTCTGTCCGTCCGAGAACGTCGCGCTCCCCCTGTGCCACACATCGTACTCCTCGCCCGGAACGTCCGCCACGTCCATCACCCACTCGCCGTTCTCCGCCGTCTCCGTATCCTCGAAACTGTAAGAATACGGTATGCTTATCTGCGCCTGTGCAAACACACCTGCCACACACGCCACGCCTACAATCAGCATGACCGCACGCCTGAAACTGAACCACTTATTTTCCATCTTGCAAGACATTATTTTCTTCATTGTTACCTTCCTCAGATCAATATCCTCACCACAATTTTCTTTACATATCGTCAATCACCAATAAGACTATTGGCCATAAAACACACATCCTCACTCACCGCATTTCTTTATATATAACTTTCTGCATATAAAGTCATTTACCCATCATCCAGCTATCTCCCAGCTACCCTTTAGCCATCCTCTCCTTAGCTATTCGATGCATTCTTATCAGCTTCGTGCAGAAACGTTACAAAAGCGCAACCTATCGTCACAGTCTCTGTTTTCACCATACCGCCACCATGCGTCCGGCCTCTCTCCAGTCCGTCTCCACGCCCCGACTGTGCCGTCACATATTCCCTCTCACGATGATTTTTTCCGTCTTCCGCGAGCCGTCTGTCAGGACTATCTCCACGACATACGTCCCCGCCGCACCGGGTGCAGCTATCTGCGTATAGCCCGGAGTCATCTCATAAATGCCCGCCAGCTGTCCCGTCATGTTCCACAACCTTATCACGCCCACCGACTGGCTCTTCACGCTGACAGTGCCGCCGCCCATGACCACAGTCGGCGTAATCTCTATCGCGGAATAATATCGCGGCTGCACACCGCAGGTCATCATCTGAACGCCGTCGCCCGTCCTTGTCAGCATCGCGCTGTACACCGCTGCCGTATCCAGACCATCCGGTGCATACAGGTTCGGTCCGGTCTCACCCTCAATCGCCGCACCGTCCTTATACCACTGGTACGCCGTAAACTCATAACCACCGTTATACATTCCGTTCCTGATGCCCAACACATCGTTCCATCTCTGCACTACCACACTGTCCGGATAGTACACCTCCACCGTCAGCGGCACACCGACATCGCCGCACTCCGCATTATGGAACAGTATCTCCGCCTCATACCTGCCCGGCAGCACACTGTCGCCCAGCGGTATCACCACCTGCGGCCCGTCGGGCTGCACGCCGTCCATGCCCATGCGCCTGTCAGCCTCCTCGTCCGCAAACGTCACATCATACTTGGTCACTAAACCGCTGCTCACCGTATATGGTATCTCTATCTGGCCGTCGTCCGCACACGCACCCGCCAGAAGTGCGTCGCCCATACCCTCAAATGTCAGCGACTCATTGACAAGCAGGTCGAGCGTCACAACCGAATCGCACTTGTAACGGTTCTCAAGGACGAACGTATAGTTGCCCGTTTCATAAAGCTCCTCACCGTTAAACACATACGGCAGCTTGTCCGTACACACCGTATCCACCACAGGCACAGTATCTATCGGCACCATCAGCAGGTCGAGCGTCATTATATCCTCACACCCGTACTCATTGCCCGTGTCAGCCGTATCGCTGTAGCAGTCCGAAGAGAAATAATACTGCCCCGTGACATCCCAGTAATACGGGTCTGTGCCGCAATGCACCACGTGTACCGTATCCCTGTCCGAATCGAGGTCGGGCAGCGTTATCTCGAACACCGTATCCTCATAGCACTGCGAAAGGTGCGCCGACAGCATGACCCTGTATGTCCCGCCCTTGCGCGGGAACATCTGCTCGAACTCCTCTCCCCTGACCGAAATCCCCTCATCGAGAAAATGCCACACTATGGAATCGCACTCCGCATCGGCCGTATCCACCACGCCGGTATACGGGTTCACATGCTTCACATAGCTGCTGTCTGCGAACGACACTATGTTCTCGCAGTCCTGCACACGCGCCGTATAGCCGCCCTTTACCACAGGGTAGCGCGGCACTGCCCGCGCCGTGACCGTATAATAGCAGCCTCCCTTCGTAGGCTGTATCACATCGCACGCATACGTCAGCGTATCGCTCTGCGTTGTCTCGAATATCTGGTCCTCGCATATCACACTGTCCGGATTATCAGGCAGATACCATCTGTAATTGAAGCCGTCCGGTGCTTTGAACCTGTTCTTCGCGTCTTCTCCGCAACTCAGTCCCTGTATCTTCCCGTCCGAGCATCCGAGCACAAAATAGGCATAGCCGTAATGCGCAGACGGGCTACAGTCGTATGTCGTCAGGCGTATCGTAAGGTCTTGATCCTGATAGTCTTTAAGGTTTATACCCACCGTAGTCCACTCCTTCCACTGCGGAGCTTCCGTGCCTATGCCATCATGCCACCCGTCGGCAGCCGACACGAACCCGGCCGAAAAATCCGCCTCCGCACATCCAAGCGAATCCAGCCGTTCCCCGTCGTTCAGCACCGACAGCGTAAACCTCGGCTGTTCCTCGATGCCATGGTTCGGATTCTGCAAGACCACAGCATACTTAACTAACAGCACGGCGTTCTCGGCTGTGTCCACATGATAGTCATACTCCACGGCCTCTGCCTGTGCGCCTGACCCCCAATTGCCAAGACGCACCGAAGCCAGCTCATCCTCTGGCACTGTCCGCAGCTTACCTCCCGTACGGGGGTCAGTCTCCGACTTCATGTAATGTATCGTATGGCGGCTGTTCACCGACGGATAGCCCCTGTCCACAGCACCCCTCGACTGCATCGGGTTCGCAAACGTCCCGTAATAGCAGTTGCTGTTGTTCAGGTCCAGATAATCCACACACCGCGTCCCCGGGAAAAATATAAACTGGCTGTGCGACACCCATACGCTCTTGAACATCCCGCAGTCCGACCGGATATAAAACTCGAACACGCCTTCTCCTATCCCCGACACAAACAGCTCGTTCGACGTATAGCCCGTAAACTCCTGCCACCGCGTGTCCGTCGATGACTTGCACCGTATGTCGTATGCATAAGCGTCGCCGTCCCAGCTCACCCTGACGCCCTGCTCCTCCAGCTCTACCTCTATGTCGGAAGGCTTCTCGCACACCCCGACCGGGATTATGCAGATATTGTCCACGCACGCCCCGGGAGGAAAACTGCCCACACTCTTGTTGTTCCACACAAAAACCAGCTTATACGGAGTCACCCCATCCGATGTTATTGTGTCCGAAACTGTATTCCACGTATTGCCGTACATCTTGATTGAATCGCCGAACTGGCGTGCGTATGTCTCTACATACAGCGGCACATTGCTGTTCCCGGTCTGCGAATTGGACTTCACGCTGTCCGGCATCCAACAGCAGTAGAGCGCATCGAGGCTATTATAGCCGAACGCCTGCCAGTCGAACGAAAGCTCATACTGCCCCGCCGGGAGCGTCAGCAACCTGTACGCCGACACTGTCGTGGCCGACTGCGTGTAACTCGCCGTCCTGCCGCTGTCGCACGATATGTACATCGAACTGCGTCCGCCGTTGCTGATTGCCGACCCCACATACCACTTGTTCACGCACTCCTTTCCTTTCGGCCCGACATTGAGCTGCCAATTGGCATTCTCGGCAGCATCTTCGAAATCGCAGTAATACCCTGTCTGGGAATATGACGCGGCCGCAAATACGAACGCTAACAACGATAGGACTAACAGTTTTTTCTTCATATTTTATAATCATTATAAATAGGTATGTGACATTCCCATGACGCTCTACTGTGTACTGGCAATCAAGGAAAACAGCCGACTCCCGCAATCAAAAATTCCACAAAAAGAGACAGTTTGCCCTTTTTGTTTCCGTTAAAGGTATAGAGCGGGCAAATGCCAACATACAAAAAAAAAAAACGATTAGCAAATATAGTAAATTAGGAGATAACAGACTAATTTTTAGAGTGAGAAATAGGCTACTGTCGGAATTATCGGAAGAACAGAAAAGAAAA